>JBBSBS010000474.1:0-5174 GCA_038251045.1 Aggregatilineales bacterium
CTCGAAGGTTGCTGTCACACCCTCTGAATGACTTAATGCCCGGAAATAAGGATACATCCCGATTTCAGTGGCTTCTTTGGCACGCTTAATGAGTTCATCATTGCGCATCTTAGCGAATAAATCAGCCATGCAAAATCCCCTTGTGAAAAACGTAGCAACGCTCAGTGTAGTGAAATCTAACCACAATGTAAATGTGATAACACTTCACGAGTTGATAGGATATGCCTAAGAACAGATGCTTCAAAACTTTAACAACGTTTCGAATGATTTGCAAACTTAGCTTGTTAATACGCTTATATGCGAAAATGGTTGCAGTTAGACTTGCACTTTGGACTATCGCTAGGTTAAAATCAAAAACATTGATGAAAATAATGCCATCTGGAGAATGTTATGTCATCGGTGAATATTCGGCGCTTGATTGTGTGGTTGGTCTCGTTTGTTCTGGGATTTTTGCTCACCTATTTGTTGGTGACAGTCGGCTTCCCACTCGTTAAGCCAGAGTCAGCGGGAATTACCCTTGCCAAATACGGCTCCGGCTATTTCATCGTGACGTATATCCCTATCGTATTGATTTGTGTCACATGGCTAGATGCATTTATGGGAACGAAGATTCTGCCCGACTAATACTGCCATCATTTGACCACATGACCCGCTGCATCTGTCAGCGGGTTTTTCAATTACGCTCATCTTAATATGGATGCCAACGCATTCACACTCATATTCCCTAATACTCGTAAGCGTGGGAGATGCAAACGACCGGAAGTTGTTTGTAAACTGCCGCCTGCAGTCGAAACCGCAATCGAAATGCCCAGTTCCTCCGCGACGGCAAGTGCTGCCGCGTCATAATGCCCTACTGGATAAGAAAACATACGAGGTTCTTGCCCCGTATAGGCTGCCAAACTTTCGATGCTTCCTTCCATCTGATAAATCAAGAAGTCGTGGTCTCGCTGACGCAAATCAAGATGGTCTTTAGTATGCGGTTCCATACTCATCCCAGCAGCGGACATTTCTGCGATTTGCGACCAGTTCAAATGGGCAGGGTTATTAGCATCTGCACGAGCAGTAATGATGAAAAACGTCCCCACAAAACCCAACTCCTTTAAAACCGGAAAAACATTGGTGTAGGCATCAATGTAACCATCATCAAAAGTTAACACGATTGGTTTTGATGGCAATGCATTGCCTTTAGTTAGGGCATCATTGAGATCGTACAATGAAATGGTCGTAAAGCCTTGATCATGCAAATAATGCATGTGCTGTTGAAAGATTTGTGGGGTAACGGCCAATCCGCGACGCGTATCGTCTGCATTCGGCGGTAGTGGACTGACATAGTGATACATCAAAATTGGCACACGGATTCGTCTAAGCGTACCGTCCCAACCCGTGGCTAACGAGGCTGGCGCCGATGTTACAACTGAGATCCGTACAAAGAACAAACACAGCCCTAATACGAGCGCACGATATTTCATTTTATGTTCGATGCCGTTCCAAATCATATAAAAATTGGATGAAAGAAAACTATCAGATGCTATCGGTAATTGACTTTCATGGACGTTGATTGTGCCGTTTTTCACCAATTTGATAGCTTTTGAAAGTTCCCTACTGATAGATTGATTGTACAACTTTGATCGAAAGCAATTACTTCATGGTTCAATCTTCGCGCATTTCGGGTTTTTATAAACGATCACTACAAGAGCGATCCGAATTAATTGGTACATGGGCAAACCTTAACGCCAACGAGTTAGACATTCTAAATGGGTCGCACGGCCTCAACACTGAACACGCTGAGCATATGATTGAAAATGCTATCGGCATCTATGCTTTACCACTAGGGATTGCGACTAACTTTATCGTTAACGGAAAAGATTATCTCATACCGATGGTGATTGAAGAACCATCCGTGGTGGCGGCAGTCAGTAATGCAGCACGCCTTTTTCGCGAAGGCGGCGGCTTCACAACATCCAGTGATGAACCGATTATGATCGGTCAGATTCAAGTATTGGATTTGCAGAATTTGGAATCAGCAGAACAGTCAATATTGGCTAATAAAGCGATGTTGATGGCTGAAGCGGACAAGGTTGGTGGCAGCATCGTGAAGCTCGGGGGTGGCGCGCGAGATATTCAAGTGCGACAGATCAATCACCCAAGTGCCGGTTTAATGCTGGTGGTTCATTTGCTATATGATACGCGCGATGCAATGGGGGCAAATGCAATTAACACAGCCGTTGAGCATCTTGCGCCGCACATCGAGATGTTGACAGGCGGACGCGTGAATCTACGAATTCTAAGTAATTTATCTGACCACCGAAAAGCTTATGCAGAAGGCATGATCCCGGCAAAAGAACTCGCAACGGATAGCATCAGTGGCGAAGATGCAGTACGAGCGATTGTGGAGGCCGGTGCATTCGCAGAAGCTGATCCCTATCGGGCGACTACCCACAACAAAGGCATCATGAACGGCATAGATGCGGTGGTAATCGCCACAGGAAATGATTGGCGGGCAATTGAGGCTGGCGCGCACGCTTACGCGGCACAGAGTGGACAGTATACGAGTTTAAGTAAGTGGTGGCACGACAAGGATGGAAATCTACATGGTTCGATTGAACTACCTCTCGCTTTAGGAACGGTGGGTGGGGCAACCAAAGTTCATCCGGCAGCCCAAGTCGCACTAAAAATTCTTGGGACGCAGTCGGCACGAGAACTTGCGGAAATTACGGCGGCGGTTGGGTTAGCGCAGAACTTAGCTGCAATCAAAGCCTTGGCAACGGATGGAATTCAACGTGGACACATGCGTATGCACGCCCGACAGTTGGCAGTCGCAGCGGGAGCAAACGGCGCAATGGTCGGACAGATTGTGCAAATGATGATAACTGAAGGGAATATTCGACTCGACCGAGCCAAGTCCCTTGTAAAAGAGTTGACAAGGTGAACGGGCCGCTTTTTTGTGCAACATTATGAAGATGAAGCTAACATAAAATATATTCTTTTAGGGATTTATTCACCTAGCACAACCCATAGCCGCATTATCATAGAGATAATCGACATTGAACACAAATTATGAAAATCTGTTATTCACGTTCAAACAAATAGGTAAGTCATTTCAGAGCAATGCAAGACGCGATAATCAATAGGAAGATCTCATGACCGCAAATGACACAACTATCGATCCCCTAAACCTAATGCACCCTGACCGACAAGTAGGTATTGTGGGTTATGGCGCATATGTCCCGCGTTATAGATTACCGGGCACAGAAGTAGCACGGATTTGGACGAATGGCTTAGGTGGCAGCCCAATTACTGAAAAAGCCGTAGCTGGGCTGGACGAAGACGTAACTACAATGTCGATTGAAGCAGCACGAAACGCAATCGCCCGTGCAAAAATCAATCCACAACTCATCCGTGCTGTATGGGTAGGCAGTGAGAGCCATCCATATGCCGTAAAGCCCACCAGTACAATTGTCGCTGAAAGCATTGGGACATCACCCAATATTCAGGCGGCAGATTGGGAATTCGCTTGTAAAGCAGGTACCGAGGCTGTGCAGGCTTCGATCGGCATGATTGGCAGTGGTATGGTGACCTATACCTTGAGCATCGGAATGGATACAGCGCAGGGGCGACCGGGTGATGCGCTGGAATACACGGCAGCATCTGGTGGAGCCGCTTTTTTACTGGGGCCAGCGGATGAGTCATGCGCAATATATCAGGGCAGTTACAGTTTTGTGACTGATACACCCGATTTCTGGCGGCGATCAGGGGAACATTATCCCAGTCATGGTGATCGCTTCACAGGAGAGCCCGCATATTTCAGCCATGTTACAGCAGCCGCAGAAGCACTGATGGAAATGATGGGTACGAAGGCCAGCGATTACACGTATGCCGTTTTTCACCAACCGAACGTCAAATTTCCGAGTCGTGTGGCTGACAGTCTAGGCTTTACCGGTGAGCAAATCAAACTTGGATTACTTGCGGGTGAAGTCGGTAATGTTTATTCCGGCTCATGTATGCTGGGTTTGACAGCGACTTTGGATGAAGCAAAAGCCGGTGACCGGATTCTCATGGTGAGCTATGGCAGCGGTGCAGGCTCCGATGCATTTGACCTGAGAGTTACCGAGCATATCGAAACCGTAAAGAACCGGGCTCCCAGTACGCGCGATTATATTCGTCGACGTACCCAGATTGATTATGCGACATACTGCCGGTATCGCGGCAAACTCAAGGATTAAGTGAAGATGCGTGATGTAGCGATTATTGGTATTGGTCAAACTGTTGTTGGAGAGCACTGGGACAGCAGTTTGCGTATGCTGGCGACAGAAGCAGTCCATCTGGCAATGGAAGATGCAGGACTTGAGCAGGCTGATGCGCTGTATGTTGGAAATGCTTATGGAAGCACGGTGAGCAGCCAAACACAATTGGGCGCATTGATCGCCGATTTTGCGGGACTCAGCAACATTGAAGCCTATACGACAGAAGCTGGAGAAGCTTCTGGAGCGGCAGCGATACGGACTGCCTATTTAGCAGTAGCGGCTGGTGCAGTAGAAACTGCCATTGTCGTTGGGGTCGAAAAATCGACGGATATGTTAGCGAGTGCAAGGGTACAAGCTAGAAGCGTCAGCTTGGACGCGGATTATGAGGCAGCACAAGGGGCAACCCTGACTGCATTGGCTGGATTGCTGATGCGGCGATATATGCATGAGTACAATTTAGAATTGAGTGCATTTGAAGGCTTTAGCATCAACGCCCATGCCAATGGCGCGACCAATGATTATGCGATGTTTCATAATAGTATCAAACCGGGTCGATTCGCCCATGCACCGATGATTTCTGACCCGGTCAATCTGTTTGACAATGCTCCTGATGCAGATGGCGCGGCAGCTTTGATCCTGACAAGCGTCAACCGAGCTGTAGATATGGTTCCACAACCAATTCGCATCACAGGTAGCGCGGCAGCAACCGATACACTGACACTACATGATAGAAATGATATTTTATATCTTACGGCAGCGAATATTTCTGCTCACAAAGCGTTGGCACGTGCAGGTATAAGCCCCAAAGACATCCAGCTATTCGAGTTACACGATGCCTTTACTGTTTTGAGTGCATTGACATTGGAATCGTGTGGTTATGCGGAGCGTGGTGAAGGTTGGAAGCTGGCACAAAATGGCAGCATTGGCTTA
>JBBSBS010000475.1:0-5167 GCA_038251045.1 Aggregatilineales bacterium
ATTTGCCGGAGAAATAGATCGCTTTTTTCAGGGGCACAGTGGCTCCATGTGGGTTCCGGGATTGATCACGATGGGCGGCAGTGTTTTGGTGTTCTTATGGGGAATCAGCCAAAGGAAATCGTTTCGCTTTGCAACCTACGTGTGGCGTTTTACGTTGAGTAACGTGGTCATTATTGTTGTTGGCAGCGTCGCAACGGCGCTGGGGATGTTTGGGCTGCAACTGATATTTCCGAACCGGTCAACTTTTGAGGGCGATCAGAGTTACAACATCGGTCTCGTATACTGGGGATTGGTGGTCGTCGGTTTTTTACTTACTAGCCCGTTTAGCTTCCAATTGAGGATATTCAAACCCCGCGCAAAAACCTCATCTGAGGCCACTTCACTGGCAGAGTAGTTAACACTTGAGTGCATACTCTTAATATTCGATGCTGTAATTAGGCGCTTTTTCTCGCCTGTGATTAAGGGTACATAATCTATACTTAACATTGCCTTATTGATTTTAACATAAATTTAACATACACTCTGCTGTACGCGAATAATCCGTTCGTAGTAACGATTGTTGAGCTATGAGCCGAGGTGTGTACATGATTACATTGCTGCCGCTGTTACTCCTAATCGCTGTGCAGGACATATTGACCGGAATATTCGGTGCGCCGAGCATCGTTGCCACGATTATTGCATCAAAAGCGATGGGGGCACGCCGCGCGATTTTACTTTCGACGCTGGCACAATTGATTGGCCCGCTGTTGTTCGGGGTGGCGGTGGCGGCGGCGGTCGGGAAGGATGTGGTTGACGCGACCGGCGTGACGACCAATATGTTGGGCGCGGCACTGATTTCAACCGTGTTTTGGATGCTGTTCGCATGGTATGCCCGTATACCGTGCAGTTCGACACACGCGCTGATTGGTGGTTTGGTGGGCGGTGTGGTCGCGGGATTGGGGCCGTCTGCCATCCACAGCAACGGGTTGATGAAGATGATTCTGAGCCTGACGCTGACGGCTACACTGGGAATCATCGGTGGTTATGTTATGGCACGGTTGTGCTTTATGGTGACACGCGGAATCAGCCCACGGGTCAACAATTTGTTTAACCGGGGGCAACTGGTCACAGCGGTATTTTTGGGATTTGCAGTAGGCAGTAACAACGCACAGAACGCGATGGGTATTACCACGTTGAGCTTATTGGTGGTGGGAGCCATTACTAAATTTGAAGTGCCCCACTGGGTCATCATCGGCAGCGCGGTTTGTTTGGCGCTGGGTAACTTGATCGGCGGGACACGGTTAATTAAGGCGATGGGCGGCGATTTTTTTCAAGTGCGCCCGCTGCACGGCTTCAGCGCTGAAGTTTCCTCGACATTGATTATTTTGGGGAGTTCAGTTTTGGGCGGCGATGTGAGTACAACGCATGTCACCAGTATGTCGATCGTGGGCGCAGGTTCGGCGGAAGGATTGGCGATGGTGCGCTGGTCATTTGTACAACGGGTACTGCTGACGTGGGTTATCACCATTCCGGCGACCGCCATATTTGCGGCGATGTTTTATTTCATCATCACCAACCTCTCGATGTTGCATATCTGAAGGTAGGAGTGAGGTTATTTAACACCGCTACGATAGACAATGTATAAAAATAGACGCGTTAAATTTTAAGCGACAACGATTGGATTAGAGTCGAAAAAGTCAAATTAGGGCTGAACCGCGGCACGTTTGGCATATTCGGTCGGGGATACACCAACAATCATTTTGAAGTCTTTGATGAAGTGGGCTTGATCGAAGTAACCGAGTTTGAGGGCAATTTCGGTGCAGTTGCTATTCTTTTCGGCGGCGAGTTGTTCGGCAGCTTCTTGCAGACGGAAGCGCTGAATGACCCACTTGGGACTAACCCCAACATACTGATTAAACAAGCGCTGGAGCGTCCGTTTGTTGAGATTTAGATGACGCACCAAATCATCAACACGGGTGATGCTGCGGTCAGCGATGATGCAGTCGATAATCTGATTGACTATAACCACATTTTCATCACGGGCTGGCAGACGATCACAGAGGAAAAGTTCCATGTGGGCGATCATTTGGTCGTCATATTCGGCTGCTAGAATGTCGGCTACCAACCTGTCGCCCGCGCTACCGAATACCACTGACAGCGGCGTTGTCTTATCTGTGAATTGTGATGCAGGCGATTGTACGAAGGGGTAAAAAGCACCCGGACGGAATTTGGCGGCAATGACCCGACCTTTATTAACTAATGTGCGGGTGAATTTGCCAGTTGGCACCCCAAATATGCCGGACTGTCCTTCTTCAACAGCGAGGTTGATGGACGGGTAGGATAGAACATCCTGTGTATGAGGTTCCTCGCCGCGCAAGTCCCAATGGATAATCCAGTACCATTCAACAAAAAATGCGAGATCCGGCGAGGGTAGATGCCGCGTGAGGTGGAATTTTTCTCCCGCAATTTTGGGGTTTAAGATACCAGTCGTTTTCACATTAGCTGACCGCATGAATTCCTCATCACTGTTCGCTATTGATGCATGGGTCATCATAGCACAAATATTCGGAACTGTCGCGTTTTTACAATCGCGATGCAAGGGTGGTGTGCTATCGTAGATGGGTTAGCACTTGGTACACAAGGAGTCATGGTATGAATAGTTATATGGAAAATAAGTGGTCGTGGATTGAAGGCTCTCATGGGATGCGTAATGGTTTGATGGATACGCTGACTGATGCTGATCTGGCATTCTTCCCCGGTGGGCAGACGATGACGTTAGGTGCGTTGTGCCGTGAAATGGGCGATATTGAGTATGCTTACTTGCAGTCGTTAAAGACATTCAAGACGGATTTCAGCTACCGGAACACAGAGGCCGGTATTGAGAGCAGCGCGGCTCAACTCAAGGCGTGGTATGTGAAGCTCGATGAGGAGATGAAGTCGGTCTTGTCGGCATTTTCCGACGACGATTTTAAGAAGATGATTGACCGTTCGAGTGGTTACCAGATGCCAGTTGAAACGCAGCTTGAGGTGTATCTGCAAGCGCTGCTGATCTTTTTCGGCAAGGCCACGATCTACCTGAAAATCATGAATAAGACTATTCCGGCGGGAGTTGCAGAGTATATTGGCTAAGAATTGCGCTGATAGAAAGGAATAATGATGAACACATCTGGTAATGCAACCTTTCAAATCAAGGGTTGGGATGAGACAACATGGGATGGAAAAGTATCGCGGGAAGTGAAGGGTGCAAAAATGACCCGCGCCAGCATCAAGACGGTGTATAAAGGCGATATTGAGGGTGAAGGATTACGCGAGTATCTGATGGTGTATCGTGAAGATGAATCCGGTAACGCGATTGGGCTGGAACGGGTCGTCGGTAAGGTAGCAGGAAAGTCCGGTAGTTTTGTGATGCAAAGCACAGGCACTTTTATCGGGCATGAAGTAAAAGGCACATGGTTTATCGTGCCCGATTCAGGGACGGATGAGCTTAAGGGGCTGCGCGGCGAGGGCGAGATGATTCTTGAAGGACAGAAGGAAGATTGGCCTGTTTCGTTTGAATACAGCTTTGAGTAAAACGCCCACTCAAGGGGTTGCCGTCACATAAAAGCCGGGTGGTGGATAGAAAACCTGCTCCACGAAATCCGCCATGATGGTGAGCTGCTGCTTGGTCATAGTGGTATCCGCACCGGCGGCAGCTTCGAGATAGACCTCCACGCCCTGATTGGTGAGTCGTTTGTGATAGTCACGGGAAATAGCAGCCTGCGCAGCCAATTCACCGGATAAGAGTAGATAGGGTAAGGGGAATAAAGGCGCATCGAACAATGGAGCACGACCATTGACGACGATTACGCCCAACGGTTCTTCCAGCGCATAACCACTTTCAGCATAATCCAATCCGTTGAGCGCGAGATAAGTGACCAGTGAGCCGCCCTCGCTGTAGCCCAGATACACTTGTCCTAAATAATGAGGATAGAGCTTGGGGTTGGTCATGCCAGCCCGTTTTACTTCCTCCATGATGCTGCGCAGGGTGGCGCGTCCGTTCTGGTAGGTGTTGTTATCGGATTTGCCGTCGCGAATGGCGTTGATGGTGGGTGCGATGAGCAATAAGCCGCGCGAACGGGTGGTTTCGCCCAAGATGTCTACCATGTCCTGACCGGTTTGCCCCGCGCCATGTACCGCAACCACCACCTGCCAACCATCAGCGGGTACTTTGCCGATGGGGGCAGCCACAAAATATTCTTGTTCGGGGTTGGTTTCGAGTTGATGACGTTCGACCTGCCCTTGATTGGCGCTCGGGTCGAGCGTATTAAGGGTTAAGCGGCCTGTTGCAACCAACCCGACGACGATCATAAAGGTCAGCGCCAACATGACGGTGCCGAATATCCAGAGCGGGTTGGATTGTAAGCGAGACTTACCCGTGGTGCGTTTCCCAAGCTGTATAACCAGCGCGTCACGGGTGCTGCGGTCAGCCAATGTGGTGAGGGCTTGTTCGGCTGGGAGATTGATGAGGCGGGCGGCGAAACGCTGAATACGCGGGTCGTCATGCAGGCTGCGGTCAAGATCAAGCGCCATACCTAATGCTTTGATGGCTGCGGCGCGGTTGTTTTTCTCGTAATGGTCTAATGCGCGCCGACAGTAGGTTTGTGCCTGTTGGATGCGGTTGGCATCGGGCATATGATGACCCTGTTCCAGAATAGACATCATCTTGAACTCTCATACTATTTTATCGCAGATTGGGAATCAGGATGTTTCAGGGAAGCAGGCGAGGCCAAAATCGGTACAATCTAAATAGTAATCGTCTGAAGGGAATTTTATGGAGCCAACATTCTTTGCCACACCGGCTGATCTGCAAGCATGGTTTGAACAGCACCACGAAACCGAGAGCGAACTTCTCGTAGGCTATTATAAAAAAGGGTCGGGCAAAGCGAGTATCACATGGCCTGAATCAGTCGATGAGGCGCTGTGTGTTGGCTGGATTGATGGTATACGTAGAAGTCGGGATGAGGAAAGTTACACCATCCGTTTTACACCGCGCCGACCACGCAGCATATGGAGCGCGGTCAATATTGCGCGGGTTGAGGCGTTGACTCAAGAGGGGCGGATGAAGCCTGCCGGACTAAAAGCCTTCGAGCTGCGCAAGGAAAATAAGTCGGGCATTTATTCACATGAGCAGCGTGATCAGATTGAATTG
>JBBSBS010000476.1:0-5157 GCA_038251045.1 Aggregatilineales bacterium
GTTTGGCAGCGTTATAGTCACCAATTTGCTCGGCAACTACGCTGCGATAATTGAGGAAGGCAGAGCTATTCGGTCTGGTAATTCATCACTAAAATCATTATAATTTATCCTTATAGTTTGGTAAGGTACTGGTCGGTTATCCGCCATATACCCACCCAATCCTCATTGAGTTCTGAACTGCTAGGAGTAAAAGGAAATGACCGTGCGTGCGGATTGAGTTTTAACTTGTGACGTGTACAGCACCCAAGCAGGTATCCGTGCTTCTTCATTTTCTTGTCCAAACAGTTACAGGATTGATCCATAATGCTTTCGACCCCCAATACAAGTTCTATGCAACATCTACGCGATGAAGTTAATCGCCGCCGCACGTTCGCCATCATCTCGCATCCCGATGCCGGTAAAACCACCCTCACCGAAAAACTGCTGCTATATTCTGGCGCGGTGAGTCAGGCCGGATCAGTACGAGCCGCCAAAAACCAGCGCAGCGCCACCTCCGACTGGATGGCGATGGAACAGCAGCGCGGGATTTCGATCACCTCCACCGTCCTGCAATTTGAATATCAAGATCGCATCTTCAATTTGCTGGACACACCCGGTCACCGTGACTTCAGCGAAGACACCTATCGCACGCTGATGGCTGCCGACAGTGCCATCATGGTTCTGGACAGTGCCAAGGGCATCGAACCACAAACTAAGAAATTATTTGAGGTCTGCCGCCAGCGTAATCTGCCGATTCTGACCTTCATCAACAAGATGGATCGGGAAGGCCGCGACCCGTTTGAACTGCTGGATGAAATCGAGCGTGTGTTGTCGCTGCACGTTGCCCCCATGAATTGGCCGATTGGCACTGGCTCTGACTTTCAGGGTGTATACGACCTGCAAAACCACGAGGTACGCTTATTCCAGCGCACGGTACGCGGTAAATCTCGCGCACCGGTCAAAGTAACTGATCTGTACGACCCGCTGCTAGAAGAAACCATCGGGAAACGTGCTTATAACCAGCTTCGCGAAGATGCCGAGTTGTTAGCCGGAGCAGGCGCACCGTTTAACCGCGAGGAATTTTTAAGCGGCACACTGACACCCATATTTTTCGGCAGCGCCCTCAATAACTTCGGCGTGGAACCATTCCTCGCAGCGCTGATCGAATACGCGCCCTCGCCGCGTTCGCATGAGAGCAGCATCGGCATCATCGAGCCGACCAGCAGCACATTTAGCGGCATCATTTTCAAAATTCAGGCCAACATGGATCCCCAGCACCGCGACAGTCTGGCCTTTATGCGGGTATGTTCCGGTCGCTTTGAAAAAGATATGACCGTGACTCATCCCCGTTTGAAGCGCAGCATCCGCATGACGCGCCCGCACCGCTTGTTCGCGCGGGATCGCGAAACGGTGGATGAAGCCTATCCGGGTGATGTGATCGGCCTGAGCAACCCCGGCATCTTCCGCATTGGTGACACGGTTTGTACGGGCGACACCTTTGAATACGCGCCTATTCCGTCTTTCCAACCGGAAGTGTTCGTCACCCTGCGCAACCTGACGACCGAGAAATATAAGCAGTTCAACAAGGGCTTGACCCAGCTTCGCGAAGAAGGGGTGGTTCAGGTGTTATATGCGGTTGATCAAACCCGCCGTGAACCGATTTTAGGCGCGGTGGGTCAGCTTCAATTTGAAGTAGTGGTGTCGCGCTTGGCGGCTGAGTACAATGTGGAAACACGGATCGAACCGCTGCCTTACACCATTCCGGCATGGATTGAAGGGGATGAGGCCGAAATTGAGTCGGTGCGCTGGCCGTTGGAGAGCCTGCGGGCACTCGACCATGATAAGCGCTGGGTGGTTCTGTTCAACACACCCTATCAACTCAATTACACCATCAAAGATCACCCTGATCTTGCATTTCTGGATGTGGCTGGCAATTCGCTTAAAGAATCTGACCGAATGCTGTAATCATCCATTTCTGCCGAAACGTGAGACTATCAAATAGCAGGGCGTGCAGCGGTACGCCTCGTTTGTTTTGAATGAATAATGCGTCATTATCGACGCTCTTTTTTCGATTATTGATTATCAACTATTAACCGTAGTCGAATCATCAGTTGTGAAATCTCTTAAATTGTGCATAATATAAGCAAGTGGTGTTGTAAACAATTTATCAAACCCACGGCTGACGTTGAAGAACGACAAACATGCAACCCAACCCGCCCCGTCTGGGCGGATGTGAAATGGCGCTGAAACCAGTTTATCCGGCTCTTGCAGCCGTCACCATTAACGAGAGAAAACTTATTCGTAAATGCTCTGTACGGGACATTAGCCGACCCAATTCGAAGAATCGGGCTTTGAAACCTCCTACGAAGAGGCCGATTTAATACGTAATTAACGGGCGCATCGTTTTCAGGCGCGACAATTAACGTTCTCAACAGCTTAACCCGCACAGCCGTGGCTGCATTTCGACAGCGACGGCTGTTTGCTTTTAAGGAATAAGCGCTTGGGAAACGGTGTAATTACCGCGCTGCAAGTGCAAAAGCGCGATAAAGAACGGGTCAACGTATTTATTGATGGCGAATTTGCCTTCGGCCTCAACTTGATGGATGCTGCCCGTTTGCGAAAAGGGCAGGTGCTGGCAGAGGATGAAATCGCTGTTCTGCGCAACGAGGATGCCATCGTTAAAGCCGTCAATACTGCTGCCCATTTCCTGAGCTATCGTCCCCGAAGCGAACAAGAAGTCCGCCGTAACCTGACTGAAAAAGAAACCCCTGAAGATGTTGTCGATCTGGCAGTTGGTCGTCTGACGACATTGGGCTATCTGGATGACGCGGCCTTTGCCCGTTACTGGGTGGATAACCGCAATCAGTTCAAGCCGCTGAGTCACCGTGCCTTGCGGCAGGAATTACGACAGAAGGGGATTGCCGACGGGTTGATTAGTGAAGCGTTGGGTGATCAGGATGAGTCCGAGCTGGCCTATGCGGCAGCGACCACCCAGCTTCGCAAGCTGCGTAACCGTACGGAGCGTGAATTCAAAACCAAGATCATTAACTTTTTACAGCGTCGGGGCTTTTCCTACAGCACCACTCAGGCTGTCGTCGTCCGTTTGATTGAAACCCTTGAAGGCGACGATCCCGACTACTTTAACCGAGAAAATAATGTCGATGAGGAATAAACCGTTATGGAAGGAAGCACAGTTGTTGCATTAGTAATCGCTGTAATAATTGCGTTAGGGGTCGGATTGGCAATCGGGTTCTACGGGTTGCGCTCCTACCAGAATGCTCAGGGTAAGAGCCGGCGCGATCTGGCTGAGGCCGAAGCCCGACTGATTACCGAGAAAGCGCATGCCCAGGGTGAAACCGCCCTAAAAAATGCCGAAGTCAAAGCGCGAGCGACGCTTGAAGAAAGTGAGCAGGCTTCACAACGTCGCCGCCGGGACCTCGACAAAGAAGACGAGCGGATGCAGAAACGGCGCGAAGAAGTCGATGCCCAACGTGAACGGCTGGAGCTGCGCGACCAGAACCTGAACAAGCGCCAGAGCCGCATGGATAAGCAGCAGAGCGATCTGCAAAAGTTAGAGGAACAACGTACCGCCGAACTTCAGCGCGTGGCACAAATGACGACCGATGAAGCCAAGAAAGAATTGCTGGCTTCGGTCGAGCGTGATGCCCGCAGTGATATGGCCCGTACCATCCGGCAGGTGGAAGCCGAAGCCCGCGAAGAAGCAGATACCCGCGCCCGCGATGTGATCGCGCTGGCGGTGCAGCGTTTGGCTTCGGAACACGTCAGTGAAATTTCGGTGAGTGTAGTCCCCTTGCCCAGCGACGAAATGAAAGGCCGCATCATCGGGCGCGCCGGACGTAACATCCGCGCCTTCGAGATTGCGACTGGTGTTGATGTGGTGGTTGATGACACACCGGAATCAGTCACCATCAGCAGCTTTGATCCGGTGCGGCGTGAAGTCGCCAAACGTGCCCTCGCCAAATTGGTGGTGGATGGGCGTATCCATCCGGCACGTATCGAGCAGTTGGTCGAAGACTCGAAAGTCGAAGTCGAGAACAGCATCCGCGAAGAAGGTGAACGCGCGGCTTATGAAGCCGGTATCCCCGGTTTGCATCCCGAAGTCATTAAACTGTTGGGACGGTTGAAGTTCCGTACCAGCTACGGGCAGAACCAGCACGCCCACTCGATTGAAACCTCGCACATCGCCGGTATGATCGCCGCCGAATTGGGCGCGGATGTGCAGATCGCCAAAGCGGGCGGTTTGCTACACGACATCGGCAAGGGGTTGGATCATGAAATCGAAGGTACACATGCACTGATCGGCGCGGACTTTGCTAAACGTTACGGTGTGAATGCCCGTATCGTGAACGCCATCGCCAGCCATCACCATGAAGTCGAGCAGGAATATGTCGAGTCGTATATCGTCGAGGCGGCAGATGCCATCTCCGGCGCACGACCGGGTGCACGCCGCGAAAGCATGGAAACTTACATCAAGCGGGTTAAGACGCTGGAAGACATCGCCAACAGCTTTGAGGGTGTCGAACAAAGTTACGCCCTGCAAGCCGGACGCGAAGTGCGTATTATCGTCCGACCTGATGTGGTGGATGATTACTCGTCGCTGCAACTGGCGCGGGACATCGCTCGTAAGATCGAAGAGAGTATGCAGTATCCCGGTCAGATCAAGGTGCAGGTCATCCGCGAAACCCGTGCGGTAGACTTCGCGAAATAACCGCAAAGAAATTCACTCCTCAATCCCCTTGCCAAGCAGTTGGTTAGCAAGGGGATTGCTGTATATTGCCGAATGGCGACCATGAAAATATCCCCGAATGACCCTTGCCCTTGTGACAGCGGCCTGAGCTACAAAAACTGCTGCCAGCTCCTTCACAAAGGGGCTAAACCGCCTTCGCCGGAAGCCTTGATGCGTTCCCGCTACAGTGCCTATTCGCTAAACCTGCCAGCTTATATCATCAAGACCACCCACCCTGATGGGACGCAATACCAGCCTGATCAGGTCGTATGGAAACGTGATATCGAGTTGTTCTGTAAAAACACCCGTTTTGTCCGCTTACAAATTCTCGGCGCGGGTGAAGATAAGGTCACTTTCCGGGCAACGCTCTTCGCCAACCAGCGTGATATCTCATATACCGAAGTCAGCGTATTTCGTCAGCACAACGCATA
>JBBSBS010000477.1:0-5157 GCA_038251045.1 Aggregatilineales bacterium
ATCGGCCTCGGCTGTAATAACCAACGCCGGTGGTAATCCGCTCAGTTGTTTGATGGTTGCCCGCAGTGGTGACGCTGTAATTTCATTACGTTCGCTCACGTTGGATGTATACTGATCCCAAAACCACATCATCCCATCGCGGCGCAGGTGGAATCCTTGTGCGAATTGTATGTAAGAGTTGGTGTCAAATGCTGCATTGGTAACCGGATAGAACAGCAGTTGATGTCCAATCGTTGGCCCACCGCGTTCTTTGGCTGTCAGCGTAACGGCTATTGCTAAATTCCCGCCCACGCTGTCTCCCGCAACGACGAGGCGGTCAGCATCCAGACCGTATTCCTGTCCATGCTCCGCGACCCATTTGACGACTGCGTAACATTCTTCAATGGCGGTCGGATATTTGGCTTCGGGCGAGCGGCTGTAATTCGGGAACACCACGGCGGCTTGTGCGCCCACCGCGAGTTCACGAATCAGACGGTCATGGGTAATCATGTCGCCGAATACCCATCCGGCTCCGTGTATATATACGATGACCGGCAGCATCGTCGGCGCGTTCAGTGGTCGCACAATATGAACCGAAACCTGTCCACTTGGCCCACCTTTAATGGTGAGATCTTCCATATCTACCATTGGCTTACTGACCGCACCCGATTGCACCTCGTCAAGGACGGCGCGGCCTTTTTCAGGCCCAAGGTCAAACAGGAAAGGTGACTTGGCATTCGCATCTGCAAATGCCTGAGCTTCTGTTTCCAATTGGATTTTAGTGGTCATGTGCCTCGCTCCTTAATTGATCGAAAATCCGATGTCTCGATTTTGGTCGCCGTGATGCGGGCTGGTCATTTCATTCTTGGATTTCACGCGAACACGGCGCTAATCAAGATGAAATATTTGCCCTCAAAGCACCACCAACCTCACTTATATTCCTACGATACCTTGTTGGTATCCTGCCAGTCGTGAGGAATTCCACTCAATTCCAAAGTGGACAGTAAATCGGATTGCATGACATGGATCGTGGCTTCGAGGCGCGACGAAACCCCCAGCTTATCAAAAATATGATAGAGATGATTTTCAACAGTTCGCGTGCTAATGCACAGTTCAAGGGCAATTTTTGCATTGCGGCGGCCTTTGGCGACCAATGCTAACACCCTGCATTCCTGTGTTGTTAGCTTATTGTAGGTTTTCATTGGCTTTATTCCTTATCAATCCAAATGTTTGACAATTTACGGCACAAACCATGACTGAAAACGGCGCTATCTCTCGAAGTGGGTGACGATTACGCCCCGAATTATTTTCAAAATTCAATCAATAAGATTGAACGCACATCAATATTCACCAGTGGGTAAACGATTATCGTTATCGCCAATCTGATTACATAGATTCACCCTTTCTTCTCCTCACGCCAATCAGGACAATACTTTCGTAGTAAGCGGCTGACGTGCGCAGGATGGTACGATACTCCGAACTGCTGCTTGAGGATGGTCGCGACACGGTTGGTCGTCCATCGGTTTTCAGGAAAACCGAACGACTTGGCTCCCCGCGCAATCAATACTGGAATCTGTCGAAGTTGCTCGGTCGTCAAGGCAGTACGGCGACCGGTGGCGGGATGGTGAAGGAGTGCTTCCACACCATTACCCTCACGCACGCGCTTAATCCATTGGCTAATCGCCCCTTGAGTCACACCAAGTTCTGCCGCGATCATTCGTTGCGACCACCCTTGTAGGTGCAGTTCCCATGCCCGCAGTCGTCGGCTTTCACGGCGGTCTTGCGAGGTTGCAGTTGGGTTTGGCGGCATGAGTCCAATCTCCCTCAAAAAAGACTATTTATTAGCAACAAATGCAGCAAATTGATATAATGTGCAGTGTAATATTGCTCGGATTAACTGTCACTATGCATCGGTTGGCATGTCAGTTCCCATTACTTCACATTCATATCATCACTCGCTATTTGTAAGTCATTTAGAAAGACAGCCAGCATGAAGCGATCCATTTACCGCGATCGAGACTATGGCTTTGGGCAAGCGATGCTGACATTGCGTACCTCAATTGGTTTAACGCAAATTGGATTAGCCGAGTTTTTAAAAGTTTCGCGTCGTGCAGTGGGGGAATGGGAAGCTGGAAATAGTTATCCTAAAGTACAGCACCTCAAACAATTGATCGCGCTTGGTATCAAACAGCACGCATTTCCGGCAGATCGCGAAGTAGAAGCCATACATGAACTGTGGGCGGCAGCGCGCCAGAAAGTCTTGCTGGACGAATTTTGGCTGATGAATCTCTTGCAAGCACAGTCAGCCGTAAAAACGGGTAACACTGCGCCATTCGCGGTACAAGCAGCAAATCGTGAAAAACCCACTAACGGCGAGCGCAATGTGGGCGGCAATTTACCCTTCCAGCCGACTCCTTTTGTCGGTCGCGCGGATGAAGTGACCGAAATCACCCGCCTGCTGGCTGACCCAGCTTGCCGGTTGTTGACTCTGTTGGGGCCGGGGGGAATCGGCAAAACCCGTTTGGCAATCGAGGCGGCAAGTAGTCCTACTAATGCGTTTCCCGATGGGGTCACGTTTGTCGGGCTGGCTTCGATCGGTGCCCCCAACCAGATCGTTCTAGCAATAGGTGATGCCCTCAATCTCTCCTTCGCCGGACAAGCTGACCCAACACCGCATCTGTTAGCCTTCCTGCGCGAACGTCATATGCTGCTGCTGCTCGACAACTTCGAACATCTGCTCGAAGGTGCTGATTTCGTCTACGAAATTCTCCAGTATGCGCCCTATGTCACTATGCTCATAACCTCGCGTGAGCGCCTGAACCTTCAGGTAGAATGGCTGTTTGATGTCGAAGGGCTAGCCTTTCCATCCAACGGTTCTCAAAATCTAACTGATTTAATGAACTACAGTGCGCTTCAACTATTCGTACAGCGCGCCACCCGGATACAGCTAAATTTCCAGTTAACTCAATCAGTCTTGAGGACGATAGCGAACATTTGTCAGTACGTTGCCGGTATGCCATTAGCGATTGAATTGGCTGCCGCAGGAATGCGTACCCTCTCAATTGCCGAGATTGAGGGGCAGATTAAAACTAATCTGGCAGCACTCACGAGTGATCTGCGTGATTTGCCGAATCGTCATCGCAGTCTATGGGCCGTGTTCGATCACTCATGGAATCTGCTCAGTGAACCAGAACAGGGATTATTGAGTCGCTTGACTGTCTTTCGCGGCAGTTGTACCGAAGATGCCGCCCAGCACGTGACCGGAGCCGCCATTCCAGCGCTGATGACATTGGTTGACAAGTCCTTGTTACGACAGGTCAATCTGCCAAATAGCGTAAATGAGCCACGTTTTTTCTTGTTAGAACCCATCCGTGAGTATGCGCTGGAAAAGTTGTCGGCACGCGGTGAACTAGAGACTCATCAGCGCATCCATGCCAGCTACTACTTAGGGTTGGTGGAAGCAGCCACAGAACAATGGGATAACCTTGGTGTCGATTCAGCCCTTGAGCAAATTGATATGGAAATCGACAACATACGCGCTGCCTTGCAATGGGCGAGTGGCAATGATGCGACCCTTGGCCTGCTACTTGTTGGGGCACTTGCCCGTTTCTGGCGCAG
Organism: Aggregatilineales bacterium; assembly: GCA_038251045.1. GTDB lineage: Bacteria > Chloroflexota > Anaerolineae > Aggregatilineales > Phototrophicaceae > CFX2. The sequence continues at coordinate 3,598 of JBBSBS010000477.1, forward strand.
CCGTGCTTATCTCAATGAAGGGCGCATGTGGCTCTCAAGTTTGCTGGCTCTAGATAATCATAATAGTGCTGATCCTACTGCGATTCGGGCGCGTTTGCGTGCTGTCAACGGTGCTGCTTGGTTAGCCATCGACCAATATGATTTTGAACATGCCACCCACCACTTTGAACAGGAGAAGCTGCTGCACCGCGCATTAGGCGAAGTCGAAGATCAGACAAGTATGCTCGCTAACGCAGCGCTGCAAGCGCGTGCAGCGGGGCAGTATGCGCGGGCTACACTGTTGTTGGAAGATATGCTGGCACGATACCGCGCACTGGGTGATCGCGGGACTCTGAGCAATGGCGGTTTCGGTTTTGCGCTCTATGCACTGGCACTCGTTATCCGGGAACAGGGTGATTATGCACGGGCGGGTCTACTACTGAAAGAATGTGTAGAACATCATCGTGCTATCAACGACCGTGAAGGGATGACACAAGCAATCCTAGGGCTGGGTGATATTGCGCGCGATCTGGGTAATGTCGCAGATATCCGGAAGTACACAGGACAATGTTTGGTCGCATTTCGGGAAATCGGTACGCAGTGGGCAATCGGTTTTTCGCTCAATAATCTGGCGCAGGCCGCTTATCTGGACGGTGACCTACAGGTTGCATTTGCCCTTGCCAACGAGAGCGTGACTCTTTTCCGGGGTCATAACACAGACGGAAGTACTGCTGAAGTGCTGGTGACTTTGGGGCACATCTTGCGTGCTCAGGGTGATTTGTCAGCAGCAAATGATGCGCTGACCGAATCGCTGCGATTGGCGCTTGCTTTAGGACCGCGGATTGTTGTGGTTGCTGCTTTAGAAGGACTCGCAAGTGTGATGATTGCCGACGGGCACGCCCAATTGACGGTTATGTTCCTCGCTGCCGCCTCGGTACTGCGCACACAAATGCACACACCGGTGCGCCCTGCCGATCAAGCCCTCGTAGATCAGACTCGGGCAGCCGCCCGCACACGTCTCGGCACCGATACATTTACAGACCTGTGGTTGCGATCGGAGCAGCTGCCCCTGAAGGCGATTCTCGACGAGTCGCCCCTAAATGAAATCCTGCCGTCCTCGCCCTCATCACCAACAATCGATCCACCGTTATCACCACAACCCGTCAATGAATCTAGATCGGTTGCCCCCATTCCTGTTACCGGGGTGGGTGCTCCGCGTGTAGATTGGGGTGATGCGCTGGCAGTTCCGAATTTTTATGGGCGTGAATGGGAACTCAATTTGTTACAGGAGTGGGTGATCGAAGAACGCTGTCAGGTGATCAGTGTGCTAGGGATGGGCGGCATGGGTAAATCAGCACTAACCATTAGTCTCATGCATCAGGTAGCACCGCAATTTGAAGTCGTGATCTGGCGTTCGCTGCGTGATCTACCCACCTGTGACGTACTGCTAGAGGAATTGCTTCAAGTCCTTGCGCCCAAGATATTCCAAAACCTAGCTAGCAGCTTTGAACAGCGGATGGCTCTTTTACTGGATCAAATGCGGACGACGCGGGTACTAATCGTGCTGGATAACTTGGAAAC
>JBBSBS010000478.1:0-5155 GCA_038251045.1 Aggregatilineales bacterium
CTGGAAAGGGGGTTATAAGCGCAGGATCACCGGAAGGTACGAGGCGATTAATTGGTGTAAGTAGAAGCTCACTTTTATCATTAATGGAAACAGAATACCAAACTTCATTTGGCTCAATCTGGGTTAACCGATCAGCTCTGGCCTCTATCCCCCATAAACAGGCGTAATTTGTTGCAACTTTGCCCAGCGGTTGACTTGATTGATAAATCAATTCGGTAAAACCGCCTATGCAATAAGAGAACATCCTCCCCTTACCGCGCCCAACGGGGTTGGCAATTCTTGTTTCAAGAAGCGTATCGGAGTTATTAGCCGTAACTTTTTCTACTAACGATTTCATTTCTTCTTGAATACTTGATACCATCACTTCACGGGGTAAATGAATAACGTCCGCAAAAGTGTCTGGAAAGATCACTGCTACGGTTAAAATCACACACGCAAATAGGATCAAGATAAAAAGAGTGACATAGTAGCGTATTGGGGTTTTGTTACCTGTCGAAGTCACATGAATAACCTGATTGACTATGGCATTCTGGAAATCATATTAATTCCATATACGTCTTTAACCGAATACTATAGCGTGTACTGATGACTTGCCTATCAGTTGCGATCAATTATTAAACTCCGTCTCATAGGTAACTATTCGTATCAACATTTACTTTCGGTTTGTTTGACAAACCCATCCCTAACACTCCGCCAACCCGCTTAACAGTCTTGCTCTCTCAAAATGGTTAGTGCCGACCTCGCTTAAGAGTTACCAAATGTCCGACCAAATGGTCACCCTTAACGGCTTCACATCGGTTATGCTTTTTACGGGCAACAGGGTACGGGTTTGGCGCTGCGATCATTTTGCCCCACGCACCTTAACATCCGACTTGGCAATGATGGCGGCGGCAGACCATCCCACCATTTTCGCCAACATCGCCAACATTTTGACCGAGGATCAACGATTATTGACTGGCGAAATCCCTTGCTATTGCCGAAATTGCCACCAATTTTGCCAAATGTCACTACCGACACTGACGACTCTGACGACATTTGCGACATTTGCGACATTTCAACGGCTTCGCAGGTGCGGAATTTGCAGCTTTTGCAGTTTTCTCCCGTATGGATCGCGACGCATTGTGCGAAAACCAAAATTCTCAACTGCAACAATAACAACAACTGCATCATTTAACTCTTAAAACACAAAGGAGCGCCTATGCGCCCCCTTCGTTTTGACTGGAGACTGACGACTGATGACTACCACCTACCTCGGCGCTATCGAATCAATATCCTTCAACTCATCCGCGCTAAAGTCCAAACGGCCCAGTGCCGCTACACAGTCTTCAACCTGCGCCACGCTGCTCGTCCCGATCAATGCCGATGTTGTTTCCGGATGCCGCAGCACCCACGCCAGCGCCATCTGTGCCAGCGATTGCCCGCGCTGTTTGGCGATGTCATTCAAACGGTGAATTTGCGCCTGCCGTTCCAGTGTAATCTGCTTCGGGCGCAAAAATCCGTGCGGCTTGCTCGCCCGTGAGCCTTCTGGAATACCATCCAGATACTTATCGCTCAACATCCCCTGTGCCAGCGGTGAGAAAACAATCCCGCCGATGCCCTCTTGGTTCAGCGTGTTAATTAACCCATCCTCTACCCAGCGGTTAAAGATGCTGTAGGACGGCTGGTGAATCAAGCACGGCGTACCCAGATCACGCAAAATCTTTGCCGCCTGCTGCGTCTGCTCCGGTGAATACGACGAAATCCCCGCGTACAGCGCCTTACCCTGCCGCACCACTGTGTCCAATGCCCCCATCGTTTCTTCCAGCGGCGTATTCGGATCAGGTCGGTGGCTGTAAAAAATATCGACGTATTCCAAGCCCATGCGCTTCAAACTCTGGTCGAGGCTCGAAATCAAATACTTGCGTGATCCCCACTCCCCATATGGCCCCGGCCACATATAATATCCGGCCTTGGTCGAGATAATCAGCTCATCGCGGTACGGGATAAAATCCTGCTTAAAAATCCGCCCGAAATTTTCTTCCGCCGATCCTGCCGGTGGGCCATAATTGTTCGCCAGATCAAAATGAGTGATGCCCAGATCAAACGCCCGCCGCAGCATGGCACGCCCGTTTTCAAAGTCATCCACCCCGCCGAAGTTGTGCCACAGTCCCAATGAAATCGCTGGCAGCATCAGGCCGCTGCGCCCGCTCCTGCGATAAGTCATCGACTCGTAACGCTGCTCAGAAGCCACATAAGCCATAATCATCACCTTAAATAATGGTTTACTTTAACGGGTCAATCTTAGCCGCATGAGGAACGACTCGCAAACCATTCAAATCCAATTAACAATGGGGTTCCAAACAGTTACCTCACCTGCCACACCTGATACCCCTCCACATCATATATCTTCTCGGCATCCGCCTGCCATGCCGGAATACCCGCTTGATTGGTGAATAAGGTCTGTTCCATCGGGTCATAAAAGATGTAGCGGATATTCACCGAGGCGTACAAATCACGCCGTTCGCCCGCGCTCATATCATCGGCAAAGAAACGCCGTGTGATCGCATCCTTCTCCGGTGAATGTACCGTTTCCGGCCCATGCCCCACATACGGGCGCAGGTTGGTATACGCCGGAATCAGATTTCCGGTATCAATGTCATTCTTAGGCGATTGCGTTCCCGTATCGAAAGCCGTCAGCACCACACTATCGGCGGGCGCATGATTATTCAGCCAATCCAGCGCCGCCAGTTCTGCCGTCGGTCGAAACAATGGACGCGCCTGCCCCAATGCCCCGAATGTGATGCCTACCACAAAAAGCACGCTGCTCAGGCACAGCACCACCACTGCCGGACGATACAACCGCTTCCAAACAGGCCGCCGCGTCATAAAACGCAAACCGACTGCCGCCAGAATCGCCAGCGGAACGATCACCGCTTCCGCCATCCTACGCTGCACATTCATTGGCAGATAAACCAGTATCGGCACGACCACAGGCCACAACAACAGGGCATAATGCGGGCTGCTGCCGGTGATCTTTCGCCACGCCCAACGCCCTCCCACCAGCGCGAATGCCACCAGCAGCCCATACGCCGCAACATAATGCAGTGGGTTGGGCGATTGTAGAATGTTCTGTGATGACCACACCGCGAAAATCGGGTTCACGGCGAAGGTGTAGCTGTAATAAGCAAACAGAGGCAGCGTCAATCCGGCTGCTATCCCACCCGCCATCACGAACTCACGAGGGAAGCGCCGCTTGACCAGCCACAGCACCAATCCCCACAGCGCCAGAATGACATAGATGATCGCCAAATAAAACGGAACCGCTAACCCGACCACCAACCAGCATATCCCCGCCAACACCGCGTACCGAATCCCAATAGCTGAGTTTCCGTCTGTCTTTAGCCTCGCAGCTTCCAACTTGCGGCTATTTTCTTCTTTAGCTGATGACTGGCGGCTGATGACTGGTGACTGTATCATCAGCATGAACCCGCCCAGCAGCGCCGCCCGTGCCAGCGCCAGATGAGGCAGCCCCAGCAGGATGAGCCAGCTAAAGCCTTCCGGAATAAAAAACTCCGGCGGGGGTGTACCTAGCCAGTTACTTTGCCCCATTAACGTCAACAGCCAGCCAAAACCGCCGCCCAACGTCGCCAGCACCAGCGCCAGAAAACGGGTCTTCGGTGAGCGTATAAACACCGCGATAAACCGGTACAGCACCACAATCAGCAGCAGGTTGAACACCATCTGCATCAGGTGATACACCAGCGTCAGCACCTGAAACAGCGCCGGATCATGATCACCAACGAAGCGCCCCACAATCCAACCGGGAATGATGTACGGCAGGAAAACCAGCGGGGCAGCAGCATGAGGTTCGGGTGTGTAGAACAGATAAAAGTCCAGCAGCCCCCGCGCCCCCAACCGCATCTTGCCAATGTACGAGTTACCGTCCTCGACACCAAATAGGAAGCCGCTAAATGACCAGCCGTTCCCCTGCTTAAGATAACCTATCACGTAAGGCAATATCGTTATGATGATGATAACCACCGCGAACAAAACGACTTTACGCCACTCGCGTCGGCTTATGTGGGGCGATAAACGCTGCATCCTCTAACCCTGCCGCTGGTATAAGTACATACCTGTGCCATAGAAATCGGTAGGGATGTCACGCACCAATTTGTACTCGCGCTTAAAGGTCGCGTCCTTTTCTAATCCCAGCCGCACCATCGACTCCATCGCTACCAGATATTGCGGCTGTTCATCGAGGATTAACTGCGGCGGAATCGCATAATTCTGTCCCTCAGGAATCAATTCTTGGGGTATCGGATAGTACTTCGACACCGACGGCGTGACCAACCCCACCGTATCCAGAATGGTCGCGCGGCTGAAATAACCAATCGCGCCGATGTCACCCGATGCCACCAATGTGGTCGGTGTCACACCATATTCTTCCCGCAATTGGGTGCCAACATCCTGATAATAAAGTTCGATCTGGTGCCATGCCATGTCCGGCGCGGGACGGTCTAGCCCGTGGTCAGGATGCAATACCCAACCGTTTACCGATGTGAATACCCACGCCAGCGCGACCAAACCCACCAGCGGTAGCAATCGACTGGGACGCGCTTGAGCCTCCGGGCTTTTACCGCGAATGCCACTGATTACCGCCCATACCCCCATGAAGATGCTCAGGCACAGAGCAGGAAGCGGTGGTGCGGTGTACCAGCGGAAGATCAAGGGATTGGCGATAGAAAAAACCGTGATATACAACCACGGATAAATCAAGAACGGCAGCAAACGCGGCGCACGTCGAGCCGTATACAGGATGCCGACCAGACTAAGAATTAAGTACAGCACCATCAGCACAAACAGCCCCATCCCTTTAATGGTCGAATCTTCATAGAAGGGCGTGGCATAATTCTGGATGAGCGTCACTAAGGCTGTGCCGGGTGGCATAACATACGCAACGGTTTTGGCACTCAGCGAACGCGGGAACGGCGACCCAAAATACACGGTGCTAAAGACGAACCACGGCAGGAGTACAACCCCGAACGCCAGCCACGTCTGCCAAGGGATACGCTGCAACAGCGGCTTACCCTTACCTGCCCGCCACACATCGACCAGTTGAAACAGGAATAACAAGCCAATCCACAAGGCCGCATCAATCCGTGTCAGAAAACCCAAC
>JBBSBS010000479.1:0-5133 GCA_038251045.1 Aggregatilineales bacterium
AAGAGTGATTATGCTATACTATATGGATGGACTTGCCCCCATATATAGTTAGTGTATTATCCCTCGCGGAGGGCAAGATGAATCCGTTTAACGACTTTTTTGCTGCCCTGTACACCATGCCGATTGAGCGGGCCATTATGTGGTCTGTTCTGGGTAATGTGGTGATGTTTGCGGCTGCCTTAGTGCTGGGCGAAATGCTAGTACGTCGCTATCAGGACAAACCCACTTCCGCCGTACCTGATGCCATCAGCCGACAGGAAATTTTGCTGGCGCTGCTGTGCGTGGTGCTTAATGCATTGGTCGCCGTTATTGGCATCATCCTCTGGCGGGCAGGCATCATTCAACTTCGACCGGATGGAAATTTGCTGGCGAAGGCTGCCGATGTGATCATCCTGATCGGGCTGATGGATCTGGGCATGTATGTGTTCCATCGCATGGCGCATCATCCTGTGCTGTACCCCATTATTCACCTGACGCATCATCTCTACGAGAATCCGCGCCCGCTTACCCTGTTCGTCCTCAATCCGTTTGAGGTGCTGGGCTTCGGGGCACTGCTGATCGTGGTCATTCTGGTGACACAGGCTTCGCAGATCGGCATTGTCATCTATCTGGCCTTTAACCTGATCTTCGGGTTAATCGGGCATCTGGGTGTAGAACCGGCACCGGGTGCGTGGCTCAAGCTGCCCATCGTTCGCACCATTTCGACCAGTACCTTCCACGCCGAGCATCACCACGATAAAGCCCACAACTTTGGTTTCTACACGGTGATATGGGATCGCTTATTTGGTACGCTCTCACCTGAATATGCACAGGATTTCGGGCGGGCGAACGGTGAAGGTGCAGTCATTGATTAGTCACGACTGGTCATGACCGCCGCAGGATGAAAATAGCGATAGGTAAAGATTAGCGGAATGGCAAACGCGATTAGCAAACTAAAATGGGCAATCAATCCTATGCCGCGGATACCACTTGTCAGCTTGATATAAAATTCCAGCACTGCCCATATGAGTGCGCCCATTCCGATTGCGTTCCACGCCCATGTTTCGCCACTTCGAAAAGGTTTATGGGCAGTCCATGCAATCTGAACCGCCCAGCTAACGGTAATTGCACCCATCAGCGCATTCAGCATATTGAAAAAGGTAAGCTCTGGCTCGACCATCGATGTAAATGCATCTTGAAAATCAGCCCGACTATACAGTATGGGAACGACCAGTGTGGTGTTCATCATTCGGGGTGCAATGACCATTGATAATCCGTAAATAATCAGGAAAAGGCTCAAAAATATAATCCAACGTGACCAGAAAACGGGCTTCAAACCATTCATTAAAATTCTCCTGTCTTGAACTGACCCATGATGCCTTGAGCATAGTAAAACCTGTACTGCCATGACAATGAAAATGACTGCCAACAACTGCCAATAGGTCTTGTGTTTTTGAAGGTCAAAACAAATATGTCCTTTGCGAATGTAAACCGTTGGTATAGGTTTGCGTGCTGAAACGCATTATGATTAGCGGAATATGTGTCTAGTTAATGAGGTACGATCATGTCGCTACCCGATGCCGCCCGCGCTTTATTGCAGAAACCCGTTATTGTCCGCATGGCTGTTACCGACCCGAATGGTTACCCGCATGTGGTTCCAGTGTGGTTTGCGCTTGATGGCGATGATGTGATCATTTTTGGTTTCCGCAACACGCGCAAAGTTGATTACATTCAGGCTAATCCCAAAGGTGCGATGCAAATTGGCGGCGATCCGGCTGGGGAAGGTTATTTGCTCAAGGGGGATTTTTCGCTTGAGGCGGATGTTGACCATCACTGGGCGCGTTTGATTACCTATGCCTACGAACCCACTAAAGAAAGTGCCGAGAAAATGCTGGCGGAGTGGACAAATACCGAACTAATTGTCATTCGCCTTGTCGTCAATAAGGTGATCAAAGTCTAAACGTCGGTTATTTCGCAGGGTATCACACTGAAGTACGGATAACCAACCGAGTCAGGGTGCTGATCTGCCGATAGCGGTCGCGCCCAACTCGCGCTTATAAACATCCATAGGGATCAGCAGTTATGAGGCATGGCTGGACTGCGACACATTCTCAAAACGATTAGGGTGACATCATCGGGAATATGGATGTGGATTTCACGCAAAGCATCGAGCGCACCTAATGCCGTCCGTTCTATGATGCAAAACATAAAAATAACGACACTGCCCTCAAGTAAAATTCTTAGAAAGAGCGGTTAGATGATTCCTCCAGAATGGTATTCACACAATTTAAGACGCTTATTTTTTGACATGCATCTGCCGGACTGGACACAGCCCGGACAATCCGGCGGCGACCAAAACGCTTTGCGCGACATCGCTACCCGGTTCGAGCCAGAGCAACTGGTGAAAGCCTTCGTCAAGGCACGGATCAATGTCGCAGTTGTTTTTGCAAAATGTCAGTACGGCAATTTTTACTACAACACGAAAATTGGTCATAAACACACAGGGTTAGGCGATTTAGACTTCCTCGGTGAAATGATCCACCACGCGCACCGCAATAATATCCGTGTGATTGGTTACTATTCCAATATGTGGGATACACAGATTGCCCGTGAGCATCCCGAATGGATGGCTGAAGAAGTAGACGGCAGCTATTCCTATAACCGTTGGCCGACCATGAGCCTCCTCAGTCCATATCGCGATCTGGTTCATTCACATCTGACCGAACTGGTGACCAACTATGAGGTTGACGGTATTTGGAGTGACATCCTCAGCGATCTGCCGACCTTTGACCGCTACACCCGCGAAAAGTATGAAAAGGACTGCGGCACACCGATGCCACGTTCTTCTCAAGATGCAGGTTGGATTAATCTGGTTCGCTGGCAGCAGGACACACTGTATGATTATCTGGATGGCTGCTACAAGCTGGTTAAGAATATCCGACCGGAAGTGGCCTACGTCGTCAACTTTTTTGGCACACCCTATGCCCAACCGAGTCAAGGACTTTCCTTTAAGCACCTCAAGCTGTCGGACATGGGTTCGACCGAGGGTTATACCGAATGGCACGGGTTAATCTTCCCCAGTTTTGCCGCCCGTTACATCCGTTCCGGTGTCGATGGGCGACCCTTTGAGGTATTAACCGGGCGTTTCGTCCATACGTGGGATTTCACGCTGAGGCCACAGGCACAAATGCGTTTTGAGGCATTCAGCGTAGTGGCTAATGGTGGAGCCGTTTGCATTGATGACGAACCCTATCAGGATGGTCAGTTGGAAACGGGTGTTTATGACAACATCACCAACGTCTATGCCGAGATTGAACGCCGCGAAAGTGTACTGATTGGTGCGCAACCGCTGCGTTATGCTGCGCTGTACGTGTCGCAAAAGGGACGCGAACTGGATGAGGTGTTGAATCGGACAAAACTGCCAACAACGGCGCTCACACCCGAAAGCAACCTCAATCCATCCGACTCCGATTTACTGCCGGCATGGATGGGCGCGTTCAAAGCACTGACCGAAGCGCACATTCCGGTTGAAATCGTCGATGACCGACCGGAAAGCATCGCAACACTCAGCCAGTACAAGGTGGTTTTCTTACCGAATATCCTGACACTTTCCAGTGCCGAATGTGATGCGCTGCGTACTTACGTGGCAAACGGTGGGGCGTTGATTGCAACCGGCGCGACATCACTCTATGACGATCAAGGCACACGACTGCCGAACTTCGCACTGGCTGATCTTTTCGGTGTGGATTTTGTCAAGCGTGGCGAATTCACTTTCCCCTATTTGCAATTCCACGACAGTCCGTTTACGGCAGATGCCATCCGCCGCCCGCTGCCGCATTACATGGCGATGTGGGAAGTTCGACCGAATGTGGCTGATGTACAGGTCGCGGCTACGCGGCGCAATCCCCTGATTGAAACCAGCGGTCAAACCTACTTCCACAATAACCAACCGCCGCCGGATGTTGACACGGGCGAGCCGGTCGTTGTTTACCGTACCTACGGTAAAGGACGTGTCATCTACTGTGCGGCGCTGCCCGAAAGCAATTATGCGCGGCTGGGTCATGAACCTTACCGCCGCTTGATCGCCAACATGATTATCTGGGGGGCTGGTGAACTACCGCTTGTCCGCGCTGAAGGGTTGTTGAATACCGAAATCGTCACCAACCGGCTTGGCGCAGACTTAATTGTGCATTTGATAACCGGATTTCCGCAGCGTTCGGTGCGCTTCGGTCATCACCGCACCTCGGACACTATCGAGGAGACGGTTGTTATTCCTAACGTCACAATCACTATTCCACCGACCGTAACTGCTGTTTACCGTGTTCCAAGCGGCGAATCGCTTCCGGTCGTACACACATCGTCAACCGCCAGCATTACCATCCCGTACCTTGAAGATTGGGAAACGCTCCGCCTTGTCGGGGATTTTGAATAGAACGGGCGGTTGTGCTGGTGTTTCTGGGTGGTTTGCAATCCATCCCGCGCGATTTCTATGAGGCAGCGGAAGTCGATGGCGCAAGCGGGTGGACGCGCTTTACACGCATCACCTTGCCATTGCTTTCCCCAACCACTCTGTTTTTGATCGTCATCAACCTGATCAATGCCTTACAGATTTTCGCGCAATCTTATGTGCTGACATCCGGCGGCCCCGGCGATAGTTCACGCACCGTCGTGATGTACATCTATGAGCAGGGCTTCCATTTTTTCAGTATGGGTTACGCCTCAACCATCGCGATATCGCTGTTCGTCATCATTCTCATCTTAACGGTTATACAGTTCCGCCTGAGCCGCCGCTGGGTGTTCTATGAATAGGTCATTCAATTTATGAAAACATTATCCGTCGCAGCACCCTCAAAGGTAATCCCGAAGCGCCAACTGAGACGGCAGCAGCGGCTCATTGATTGGGGGCAGGTTTTTACCGTAATTCTGTTGTTGATCGGCGCTCTGTTCATGATCGCGCCAAAACTGGTTTGTCCCCCCCGCAGCCCCTTTATGTCGAGATGTCGAGGGTTTTTTGGCACGACCAAATAGACCGCGGCGAGTCGCATTATCGAGCATAATCGGGGTACACTCGGTCATCATTTACCGTTTATCAAAAGGTGTACGTCATGGTTGATTTCACGATCCAATTAGAAAAAATTGAGCAGGCGGTCGGCA
>JBBSBS010000480.1:0-5106 GCA_038251045.1 Aggregatilineales bacterium
AAGCGCATCGCGCAGACCGTCACCTAACAGGTTAAAACCTAATACTGTAATCAGTATGGCGAGGCCGAGCCAAAGGGGCATCAGGGGGGCTGTACGCATAAAGGCGCGACTCTCGTTAAGCATTTTTCCCCAACTGGGAATAGTTTGTTCGGTCGTACCTAATCCGAGAAAGCTCAAGGCCGCTTCGGACAGAATTACACTGGCAATGCCGAGCGTACCGTAAACAACTATTGGTGTCAGCGTATTGGGCAGAATGTGGCGAAACATAATGCCAAAATCGCCTGCCCCAACAGTGCGGGCGGCGGTGACATATTCAGCTTCCCGGAGAGCCAAAGCCTGACTGCGGACTAACCGCGTTACAAAAGGCCAAATGACTAAGGCGAGGGCAATAATCAAATTGGTTTCGCTGGCACCCAAGACTCCAATTAGCGCGATGGCGATAATGAGCAGCGGAAAGGCCATCAATATGTCTACGATACGCATGATCACGCTGTCAAATATGCTGCCACCGTAAAACCCGGTCATCAGCCCCAAAAATGTGCCGATGATTAACCCGGCTCCTTCTGCCAATATGGCGATTTTGACTGATATTTGGGAGCCAAAAATGACACGGCTGAAAATGTCGCGACCAAGATCATCCGTTCCAAAGGGGTGCTCAATGGAAGGGGATTTGATGTATAAATTCTTCAGATCCCCTTTGGTTGCAGAATAAGGAGCAATCCAAGGGGCAAATAGTGCGCACGAAATTGCAAGTACAACCAGCAGCGCACCAATCACCGTCAAGGGATTTTTGAACATACGACGCACAGCATCCCCAAGGAGGCTACGCTGTGTTACCGAGAGGGTGGTTACATCAGTCATGAAATACGTATCCGGGGATCAATTAGTGGGTAACTCAGGTCAATCACGAGATTGATGCCTGCATAAATTAGGGCAAAAATGATAACTAAAGCCTGTACAAGGGGATAATCACGGGTATTGATGGCTTGAATAAGCAAGCGCCCCATTCCCGGCCAGCTAAAAATAACTTCAACCAACAGTGTACCACTGAGCAGGTTAGCGAGGCTACCTCCCCATACTGTCACAACGGGCAATAACGCGTTACGCATGGCGTGGCGGATGATTACGACGCGAGCAGGCAAGCCTTTGCCATAAGCCGTACGGACGTAATCCTGACTGAGTTCTTCAAGCATACTTGAACGGGTCATGCGTGTAAGGAGTGCCAATGTGCCGAGTGAGGCAGTAAAGGCGGGTAATATGATATGAACATCAAAACCGTTACCACTGACCGGAAGCCATTTTAGCTGAAGTCCGAACAGAATTTGTAACTGAACCCCTAGCCAAAAAACAGGTATCGAAACACCGAATAAAGCAATCAACCGTGAGGCATTATCCCAAATAGAGTTCCGGCGCAGGGCTGCAATGATACCCAGTGGTACGCCGACAATGACTGCGAATGACATCGCAGCAATCGTCAAGCCAATAGTGGCGGTTATCGCCCCGGCAATCATATCTGTAACAGGAATACCCGTCAGGTAACTACGCCCTAAATCGCCATGCAAGGCATTTTGTAGAAACGCTAAATACTGGCTAGCAATCGGCTCATCAAGCTTCATCACTCGGCGGAGATTCTCGAGTGCTTCTTGATTCTCGCGAAAACCGATTAGCACAGTAGCGGTATCACCGGGCAGCACACGCATCAGGAAAAAGGCGACTGTATAAATGCCAAAGATAGTGGGGATGAGTTGAATAAGACGATTGAGCGCATAACGTAACATGCATTAGCCCAGCACGATTTAAAGTGATTGGTGAAAGAAGAAAGTGTTTTAAAGGGAAATGGGATCAATACCCATTCCCCTTACAATTCTGCTAGACCCGCGTACTAGGCAGGTGTAATCAAGTCGAAACGGATAATAGAATTCGCGTCAACGGCTGTGCCAGCGAGGCGATTGCTGACCAATGCGGAGCGAGTGCCGTGATAAATCGGGATGATAAGGGCAGCATCCATACCGACCTTCTCGGCTTCACGATAAACGGCATCACGATCCACACCCAGTGGCATGGTTGAACCCTTGGCAAGCAAATCACCAACCTGCTTGACAATCGGTTGATCTGCCGTATAACCGCAGTTGAGACGTGAACCACCGGAGGCAGGGCCAATCAAGAAAACCACGTCATCGGCATCAGGATAGTCCATACCCCAGCCAATCGTACCCATCTGCATGGTGCAAGCACCACGATCCTGATCATAAACTGACTTTTCGGTACTAGCGATATTCAGGGTAATTCCAGCATCGGCAACCTGCTGTTGAATGGCGGCAAGAACACGATTTTCGGTTTCGACCTGACCGGTGCGAACGGTAAGTTCAATACCATCGGGATAACCTGCTTCAGCAAGAAGCGCTTTGGCTTTCTCGATATCATAAGGATATGGCTTGTAAGTAGGGTCGTAGGAAGCCAAACCGGGAGGAATCATACCTTCGGCTGGAAAGCCTTGTCCCTGCAAAACCGTATCAACGATTGTTTGACGATCGATAGCTGTTGCCAAGGCCTGACGAACCTTCTCAATACTCATCATTGGGTCATTCAGGTTAATGCGCAGATGAAAAATGCTATTCAAAGGGATTGTCTTCAATTCGGTAGAGAAAGTCGCGTCCTCGCGCAGACGGCTCAAATCGGGTTCAGGAACCCATGCAACATCTAAACCACCCGCTTCAAATTCAATCACCTGTTGCGACTGCTGAGGAATAACTTTGAGGGTTGCTGTCTTGATGGCAGGCGCACCACCCCAATAGCTTTCATTGGCAGCTAAGACCAATTGACTCTGGCGAGTCCATTCCTTAACCGTATACGGGCCAGTACAAACCGGATTTTCGTTGAAGCCCTCGGCTTCGGCAGCTTCTTTAGCTACAACGAAACCGCCGGGGAGTGTAAGCTGGTTGAGGAAAGAGGCGGTTGGTGCAGTCAATGTGATTTCGACTGTAGAGGCATCAAGCGCTTTGACACCGCTTAAATCAGTAGCGGGATTTTCTTTGGCACGGACTTCTGCAAAACCGGCAACATTATTCAGGAGCAACGAAGTGTAGGAGGTACCTGTTGTGGGCGCCGCCAAACGATTGAGAGAGTAAACGACATCATCGGCGGTCAGCGCACGACCATTTGAAAATGTCACGCCTGCCCGCAAAGTAAAGGTATAAACAAGATTGTCATCGGATATTTTCCAGGACTCGGCCAAACCCGGAGCGGGGGCGAGAGTCGCAGGATCATAGCCTACTAGGCCTTCGCAAACGTTGTACAATACCTGAAATTCATCGGCCTGTTGGGCAGCCTGTGGGTCAAGGGTTTGTGGCTCATTTTCCAAAAAGGCAGCAGTGACACTGGTCGCATCCTGTGCCATTACGGGAGCCGCGAGCACTAAGACAAGTGCAAGCAACACGAAACGCAATGCATATTTCATCGTTTTTCTCCTATAGCTCACTTATTTGCAGCACTTGAAGGTAGCACAGTTGTTGTAAACTGCAAAGTTGAATTAATGCTTGTTGGATATATCCAAGTTACATTTTCAACTGGGTTCTTGAACTATATTTATCAAGATTATGAATGAGATTTGGAGGCTGTTCATGAAGTTGACTGTTATCGGTGGAGCAAGTGTACGTACTCCGCGATTAATTCCATCACTGGTGCATCGGGCGCAGCGCTTGGGGTTGGAAGAATTATGGCTGATGGATATTGATGAGCATAAGCTCAACCTGATGGGCAATTTGTGTATGGAGTTGGCGCATCAACACAATGCACCCTTCAAAATTATCTTGAGCACGAACGCCGAAGAAGCGATCAAAGACGCTGACCACATCATCACAACCATTCGACCCGGTATGGAACAAGGTCGGGTGTTGGATGAAAGAATTGCGTTTCAAAATGGCGTATTGGGACAGGAAACAACCGGCGCGGGCGGATTCGCCATGGCGATGCGCAGCTTGCCGAGCATCTTAGCTTATTGCCAGATGGCGGCGGAACTCGCCCCGAAAGCGTGGATTTACAACTTTACCAATCCAGCGGGTTTGGTGGCGCAAGGATTACATGATGCAGGCATCCGGCAGATTGTCGGCATCTGCGATAGCGCGAATGGGGCTCAACACGCCGCGAGTCGCTATTTGAATATTCCACTAGCCCGTATCCGGCATGAGGTCTTTGGCTTGAATCATCTGTCATGGACACGCAGTGTTCGGGTCGATCCAGACGAGAGTGGTCAAGGTGGTGAAGAAGTCTTGCCCGGTCTTTTAAGTGACCCTAAATTTATCGCAGGCACGCATATGGCGATGTTTCACCCCATCATCATTGCACAGCAGAAGATGTTCCTGAACGAGTATCTTCATTATTTTTATCACCGTGACGAAGCGCTTAAGGTACTGCTGGCGAAATCCGAAACACGCGGTGAAGAAGTGGTGCGCCTGACACGAGAATTGCTTGATCGATTAGAGGAGATCAGCCCTGCCCAACATCCCAAGGACGCACTGGAGGCTTACCACGAAGTGATGGGCAAACGCAGCGCAACTTATATGGCACATGCCCGTGGTGGTGAAGATCGCAAAAAGACACAACCAATTGGGAATGATGATGAAGGCTATTCAGGCGTGGCATTGGGATGTGTCGAAGCAATCGCACGGAATACCGACCATTACACGGGTTTGAATGTACCTAATAATGGAACAATTGCAGGATTGGCAGACGATGATGTGGTAGAGGTCAACTGCCGCGTAGATGGCAGCGGAATGCACCCTATCCCGATTGGCGAAATTCCCGAAGACCAATATGTGCTTATACGCACTGTCAAACGTTATGAGCGTTTGGCGGCACAGGCAATCCTCAAACGGTCAAAGTCATTAGCAATTGAGGCATTGGCGACGCATCCGCTCATCGGATCGTATCCGCTTTCAGTCAAATTGGTGGATGAATTTCTGGCGGCACACCATGAAACAGTTGGAGTCTGGAATTAGCCAGTGCCGTAACGAATGCAATAGGCATAAGACGCAATATGAGTTTTGATTTCGACATCATCATACCGGGGCATTACTTTTGTGATGTCATCTTCACGCAAATGCGCGA
>JBBSBS010000481.1:0-5105 GCA_038251045.1 Aggregatilineales bacterium
GACATGGGCAAGCGGGCGAAAGCCGCCGGAATTCAACTGGCACGGGCGACTACGGCACAGAAGAACAGCTTCATTCTGGCGCTGGCGGATGCGCTGGAAGCCAACAGTGCGATGATCCTCGCGGCTAACGCAGTGGATGTCAGCGCGGCGCGGGCGAGTGGCAGCGACGAGTTGTGGATCAAAGACCGTCTCGACTTGATTAAGCGCATGTCCGGCATGATCGCTGATGTGCGCAAGGTGGCGGAACTGCCTGATCCGGTGGGTGTTTCGTTTGACGAACACACGATGGACAACGGCTTGAAGGTCAGCAAACGACACACACCGATTGGCGTGCTGGGGATTATCTACGAAGCCCGCCCGAACGTCACCATTGATGTGGCGGTACTCGCCATCAAGAGTGGCAACGCAGCGATCCTGCGCGGTGGCAAAGAAGCCATGAACAGCAATCTAGCGCTGGCGAAGGTGCTGAGTGATACGCTGACGAGCTGCGGTTTGCCCGCAGACGCGGTGCAGTATATCGAGAGCACCGACCGTCGCTATGTGGGTGAAATGCTCAAGCTGCACCAGTATATTGACCTGATTATTCCGCGCGGTGGTAATGACCTGCACCGACTGTGCCGCGAGAACAGCACCATTCCGGTGATTACCGGCGGCATCGGCGTGTGCCATCTGTTCGTGGACGAAACGGCAGACCTCGACGCTGCCCTGCCTGTCATCCACAACGCCAAGACGCAGCGCCCCGCGACCTGCAACGCCGTGGAAACGATTCTGGTTCATGAAAAAGTAGCGGCGGAGTTTCTGCCACGCTTGGTCGAATATCTGGGTAAAGATGGCGTGACATTTCGTGCCGAGCCGAAAGCGCTGGCGATACTGAATGGCGATGACCGCGTCCAATTGGCGGGTGCTGATGATTTTGACATGGAATGGTACGCGCTGATTTTGAGCCTGAAGGTGGTCAGCGGCTTGGAGGAAGCCATGGACCATATTCGGCAGCACAGCACCCAACATTCCGATGGCATCCTGACGCGCGACACATCAAACGCCAATCGCTTTCTGGATGAAGTCGACTCGGCGGCCGTTTATTTGAACGCCAGCACCCGCTTTACCGATGGGAGTGCGTTGGGGTTGGGGGCGGAAATTGCCGTCAGTACCCAAAAGCTGCATGCGCGCGGCCCGATGGCGCTGGAGGCGCTGACCACGTACAAGTGGATCATTGTGGGCGAAGGTCACATTCGCCCCTAAATCATTGATGTGAAACACAGAAGGTTTGAATTTCTTAACCCTCTGTAGAGTCTAATTCAGCGTACAATGGTTGAGATGAGGACGACAATTTATCTTGTATTGCAATGGTTGAGGTTTGAATGAGTCATATTCTACTGGTCGAAGATAACGCAGATATGCGAAAACTTCTTTATGATATGTTGCAGTACGACAATCATAGTGTGATAACCGGTCGTACCGGCCAAGAAGCGCTGGATCTCATGTTAAGCGCCGATGAATTGCCGGAACTCATCATCAGCGACCTGAATATGCCACGGCTGGACGGAATTGATCTGCTTAAAGCCATTCGTGAACACCCGACATGGAAACAAATTCCGTTCGTCATTATGAGTGCCAATGTGCATGATGAACGCTTGACTGAAGAGGTCGTCCAGACCTTAGATGGTATCATCCCCAAACCGTTTAGCCTTGAAGACCTCAGCGCCGTACTAAATCGCGCCTGAGCATGTCAAAAACCCTCGTTATCCTAAATCCATACGCCGGAAGCGGACGTGCCGGGCGCGTCTGGAAAGTCTTAGAACCTCTATTGTGGGAACAACTGGGTGAATTGGTGGTCGCCATTACCCAGCATACAGAAGAAGTCGCCCAACATCTTGATAAAGCTTATGCAGCCGGAATCGAGCGAGTCATCGCCATCGGTGGTGACGGAACCAACCATACCTTGGTCAATGCGCTGGCGGCATTGAATGAAGCCAACCCCGACGGCCCCAAAATGGTTTACGGCAATCTGCCGATTGGCTCCGGACGCGATTGGGCGCGGCACAAACACATCCCGTTTGATATTCATCGAGCAGCCACGTGGATTGCGAACGCGACCCCAACCGCAACCGATGTGGGGCAGCTTACCTATGCCGATCACAAAACATACTTTTTGAATATCGCCAGTGCCGGAGTCAGCGGTGAGGTGAATGAACGGGTGAATCATATTGCCCAACGCCGACCGTGGACATTTTTGAAGGCCACTATCTTGAGCATCCTGAATCATGATCCACAGCCGATGCAAATACGGTTGGATGGGCAAGATTGGTACGAGGGCAAAACCTATCTCCTAGCGGTTGCGAACGGCACAACTTTCGGGCATGGGATGAAAATTGCACCCAACGCCCAAACCAATGACGGCATATTTGATGTCGTGCTGGTCAAAGGGGTTTCACGTCCGGTCATCCTCAGCGCCCTATACCGTGTATATAACGGCAGCCATCTCACACATCCGGCAGTACGTCATGCCCAGGCAAAAGAAGTGCAAATCGTCGGGCTAAACGGAACGGTCGGGTTGGATTTGGACGGGGAAACAGCACAGACACAAGCAATGACGTTTCGGGTACAACCCGGACTACTGCAAATGCTGGCTTAAACGGTTGGTGAATCGGGTGGAGGCGGTACGTGGTATTTGAATATGCGCGGGCCGTACTGATCAACCACTGTCGGCGGTTCTTTGATGAGATCAACCAATTCAGAACGCATTAAGCGCTGGTACATATCCATAAACCCGTGCGGCTTAACCAGATAGACATTACAACCTGCCGCGAAGGCCTTTTCCATTGTTGAGCGTTCATCATACATCGAGGCCACCACCAGATAGGCCGACGCAAATTTTTTGCGTAACTCGGTTATTAAATCCAGACCACTCATATCCGGCAGCTTCATATCGACAATCGCCAGCGGCAATTCATCCTGTGAAGTCACAATTTTCAGGGCGGCTACACCGGTGCTGGCGGACAACACTCTATATTTGGCCCCATTGAGCAACCGCACGACAAATTCACGGTTTGCGCCGACATCATCGACCACCAAGGCCAATCGTTCAGCCGCCGGTTTGACTTGCTCGGTCATGATTCGGCAGTAACCGACACCGGCAGCGAATCTGACACCGGCGACTCTTGAGTTGCTGATGCAGTAGTATCCGTTGCCGTGGGAGGTACTTTGGGCGCGACAGGCGTGGATTCGGTTGGGGTTATGATGGGCTTGTTTTCCTCTTTGATGATAGGCGTTGCTGACTCTGACTCTGCGACCGCACCAGCCGCAGCAATCAGCGGCGATTCGGCGGCGAGTTTCGTTTCCTCTTTGGCAGTTACTGGCGCTTCTACTGCCGGTGTAGGAGTGGGAGTCGCTGCCTCCGGCGCGGCAGTGGTAGTAGAAGGTTTAACTTCATCCACTTTTACGGGTGCGGGTATAGGGGGCGTAGGAACGGGTGTTTCCGCTACAGCTGGCGAAGCCACAACAGCAGCGGGATTTATTGCGGCCTTTGCAATAACCGCGTCGTTAAAACGCTTAAAGACGGAAACCAATTCGGACACCGAAATGGGTTTGGGAATATAGTCGTCACAACCGGCATCCAAACAGCGCTGACGATCCCCTTTCATGGCATAAGCCGTCAACGCAATGATCGGTACGGTAGTCCCGCGCGAACGCAACTGCTGCACCACTTCCAGACCGTTTAATGCACCTTGCAATTGTATGTCCATCAAAATCAAATCGGGTGCATCCTGCTCAAAATTATCCAGTGTTTCCTGACCATTATTATAATTAACGACTACATGCTTACCCATATGGGCGACACGCTGTACCAGAATAACATTGGTCGTATTATCTTCCACGTAAAGTATGCGCATGATTAGACTACCTTCTCCGCCTCAGACGGGGTCTGGGGAACGACCGTCGGGAAGGATGACGTATCCCGACGGGTTGGGCGGGTTGCGTCTTCACGATACGATGACACCAGAACGTGGAAGGTACTCCCCTTGCCGACTTCACTTTCAACCCAGATGCGCCCACTCATCAATCCCAAAAGATGGCGGCAGATCGCCAAACCTAAACCTGCACCGGAGCGTGGATCACGTCCGGCAGACTCGGCCTGTTTGAATTCTTCAAAAATGGCTTCATGATAGCGCGCGTCAATACCTTTGCCGGTATCTTGCAAACTGATGCGCACGCCTTCGACACTTTCAACGACCCGCAGGGTAATTGTCCCACTGTCGGTAAACTTGACGGCGTTACTATACAGGTTCAGCAGCACCTGCCGGATACGGGACTCATCCACCCAGACCAAGGGCAGCGGCGATGTGAAATCCTGCACCAGACGAATGGGCTTCGTGCCGATCAACCCTTCGGCAGTCGATGCCACGCTGGGAATGAGTTCGTCCAAATCCACGCGCTGCATAAACATTTCCATCTTACCGGCATCGACTTTGGACAAGTCGAGGATGTCGTTGATCAAACTCAGCAGTTGGCGACCGCTGTTATAAATCTGGTTTAAGTCGTTCTGATAGGTCGTAGGTAGTTCCACTTCATCATACATGGCTGGGAACTTGAGCATGGTTTCGCTAAAACCGATAATCGCGTTCAAGGGTGTGCGTAACTCATGGCTCATATTGGCAAGGAATTGTCCACGGAAATGGGTGGCTTCCTCGGCGGCCTTCTTTGCTTTGTCGAGTTCTTCGTTGGTTCCGATTAGCTCTTCGCTCAAAGCCTGACTACGGCGGAAAGAACGCTCCAAAGCCTGCCGATTTTCAAACAAGTCGTTGGTCGTCTTACGCTCGCGGTTGTAGTTTGCAAGCGCCCATTGGGTAATCTGGTAGAGTTCGCCCGTCACCTGCGCCGCCAATACCCAGCTTACAAAGGTCAGCGCGATTGGGAAAACCTGATAGACACCAAAGCTGTGGGCATTTGGGTTCACAAAAGACGAAAGTGTAATGAGCGCACCGGATAGCAAAATCACAATCAAGGATTCGCGGGGCGACAACATCAAACCGACGATAACCACGATCAAGGGGAAAACGAAAGCGATTAATTCGGTACTCAGGCGATCACCAGTAAACAGCAAA
>JBBSBS010000482.1:0-5103 GCA_038251045.1 Aggregatilineales bacterium
CCCCAAACAATAGCGAGAACATCCGCCCTGCAACTGCCGAAGAACCTGCCGCCGTCAGCCAGAAATGCAGCATCAGGTAATAACCCGGTGGATTTTTCTCGTGCTCCAACTGTGTGGCAACCCGCGTAAAAACCTCGCCCGCTGGAATCGGCCCATACTGAGCACCACCCGCGTAGATATACGAATAAATCTCGTCATACCACATCGCATCTTTATCGAGGCCGATTATTCCTAGCCATGCCACCATCAGCAGCAGTAAAATAACCCACCAGAAACTTCTGCTACGATGCTGTATATTACGCTCGTTAGAAATAGATTGTGCTGTCACAGACTGGGGAAGCATCAAGACCGCCTCAGCAGATAGAAAACGAAGAAGCCAATGCCTGTTTGACCACGGCAAAGCATTATACAACGAATTGTTACTGGATTCAGGACGGATTGAATGCAACTCATAACGAAACCGCTGCTCCATTTCGCGCGACTGCTCATAGTAATTCTCAGCCTAAGTTTCCTATTTATTGCGCATGACGAAACCCGCTCGGCTCTAACCTGCGACACAACTATCGGCACCATAACCCGCGATCATTTCCGCAGCGCACCTGCCGAAACCACATTCTACTATTCCGTTTATACCCCCGCTTGTTA
Organism: Aggregatilineales bacterium; assembly: GCA_038251045.1. GTDB lineage: Bacteria > Chloroflexota > Anaerolineae > Aggregatilineales > Phototrophicaceae > CFX2. The sequence goes on from JBBSBS010000482.1 coordinate 646, forward strand.
CAACCAATCAACCAGCCTATACCCCGTCGTCTACCTCATGCACGGCTCCAATGATGATGATGGACATTGGGGGCGCTTGGGCATCCAAACTGCCCTCGATGCAGGAATCGCCAACGGCGCGCTCCCGACCATGATTGTTGTCATGCCCTACGGGGAATGGCTTGCCAACAAAAATCAGTTCGAAACCGTCTCATGGGAAAATATATTTCTCAATGAGCTTATGCCTTTGGTTGAAACGCAATATCGGATTGACGCACGTCGCGAAACCCGTGCCATCGGCGGCATCTCGCGCGGCGGTTTCTGGGCATTTGAAATCGCCTTCCGCCATCCTGACCTGTTCGCATCGGTCGGCGGACACAGCGCCTTCTTTGCTGAAGGCAACGCCCCGCCCGACTTTGACCCGCTCAAGTTGGCACGCACCGCCCCCGACATCAACACACTTCGTATCGAGTTGGATCGGGGGAATGCTGACTACGCTGCGCCCGGAATTGACCTCATGCATCAGCGATTGGGCGAACGCGGCGTTCAGCACGACTACATTGTTTATCCCGAAGGCCAGCACAACAATGCCCACTGGCAGCTTCATGTTGCCGAATATCTGGCCTTTTACGCGGCCCCTTGGCAGCTACAATCTGCCGTCCCGACTACACCGCCACTCATGTTTGCCACCAACACCCCCCGCCCACTACTCGCCGACCCTACACCCACGCCACAAGAACCGACTTCAAGCACAACCGGATGGTCACTGTTTCTTCCTGCTGTAGCCTTTCCCAGTCTTTTGGGCAGCATCAGCCTCGAACACTTGCAAACCATCCGTATCGGTCAGCCCGATTCGCAGCTTGTCCTTGATGAAACCACCGCGCACGCATTACAGAGCTTTGGCGTAGTCCTATCTCCAGCTACCATGATTGTGCCGGATGATGCTTTACAAAATAGTCTGTGGCGCAACAACAAACTCTATACCCTGATCGCCTTTAACCGCCTCATCACCCGTTATCGCGTTTTGCACATCGGCGATCTGCACCCCCTCGATATGGATTTGCAAACATATCCCTTCGCCTTCCCCAGCGATCAACCGAATTTTGAGCCGCAAAAACTCACCCGTTTACTCATGTCAGGTGTTACCGCCCTCACCCGCCTCACCCGTACCAAACTCGATGAACAGGGTACGGATTGGGCAGCATCCGGTATCCAATCCTTTGTCGATAAAGCCGACTTCTTCCACACCAGCAACGAAGTCTCCTTCTCGCCCGACTGTCCAAAAACAGATGCCAATACACTCGGGGAGTTTTGCTCCAAAGAATCCCATTTCGATCTCTTCACCAAACTTGGCCTCGATATTGTCGAATTAACTGGCAATCACAACAATGACTTCGGCACCGAAAATTACCTCCGAACACTGGAATGGTATCAATGGCATGGCATACGCACCATCGGTGGCGGCACAAACCTTGAGGCTGCACGGCAGCCGCTTGTGCTCGATCATCACGACAACAAAATCGCCATGCTTGCCTGTAACTGGGTCGGCCCTTATTATGCCCTTGCCGATGACACCAAACCCGGTGCGGCTTACTGTGATTGGGATTGGCTTCGTGCCGTCATTCCACAGCTAAAAGCCGAAAACAACCTCGTTGTAGTCAGTGTCCAATATCTTGAAATTGAAGATTATCAACCCAGTCCGCAGCAGGTGTCCGACTTTCAAGGACTGGCTGACTTAGGTGCGGATGTCGTCCTCGGTACACAGGCCCATAAGCCGCAAACCATGACCTTTTACGGCGCACGCAGCGGGCAAGAATCCTTCCTGCACTATGGCCTCGGCAACCTCTTCTTCGATCAGCCCTTCTGGGGCAACAGCCGTTTCTTTATGGATGAGCTCTATGTCTACGAAGGCCGCTTCCTAAACATAGACCTCTTCACCGGCATCATTGACGATCTCGCCCGCCCGCGCCCCATGACACCCGACGAGCAGATCAACTTTTTTGCTTTCATGTTCAACACACAGGGTAGCTTTTAAGGTTGGAAATTTCGAACAAAAACGCATTGACGAAATCGATCTTTTGTTCTACAACGGTAAAAGAATAACATGCTGGATTTAGATCGCGTCACCATTGATTCAACAACGAATACCCAAACTGCATGACCGAAGTTGAAGAAGTTGAAGAATTTTCCGAATTAAATCAGGCTCGCTGTCAAAATCAGCAAAAAATGAGCTTTTGCAATTGGCGCATTTGCTGCCATGTTTGCCATGATGACATAACCATCACTGACGACTCTGACGACATTTGAGGGAGAACTTCTAAAAACGCTGCGACAAATTAAGACTTTTGCATTTGCAGTTTATGGCAAATCGGCTAGTGTAATCGACAGCTTCCCATTTACCGGAATCAACCCGAACAGAACCTTACATACTGCTGTTACAGCTTGAGGCAGTGGACTATAAGTCAGCACATAACCTGAAACTTGCGGGTAAACCGTCCAGTCATAAGGTGATGCCAGCGCCACCGCAATCGTTTGATCAGGTGGCAGCGCCCTCACCAGAGCCTGTTCCTGCGAATCAGCATCCGCGTTCTGGGTGAACACCACGATCGAATCGACTAGCGAAGCCAACGTTTTTGCCCGCGAAATATCAATATCCGAGGGAGAAGCCTCCACCGCCAGCGCCTGAACATCCACGCCGTTCCCTATACATTCTCGCTGAATTTGTGGGCGTGTACCGGGATAAATCAAACCAACCCGCTGCCCCGCTTGCAAAGGAATCACACCAGTACGATCATACGCTACCGTCACACCCTTTTCGAACACCTCATCGACCAGTTGCGCGTGAACATCCAAATGCAATCGTTCACTCACCGTATCCGGCTCAAGAGGCTGCCATTGAAGTATCCCGTAGCGTTCTTTAGCCCCCAATATCCGCCTGACCGACTGGTTAACACGTTCTTCAGAGAGTTCACCTGACCGCACCGCATCAACCACCGCCTGTATGCCTGCCGCCTGCGCTTCAAGGCTGACGTGCGCTGCGATCACCAGATCTACGCCTGCCTTAATCGCCCGTAAAGACGCATTCGGGTAGCTGTAAACCGTATCAATCGCGTCCATATCCAGTGCGTCAGTAATAACTAAACCATCGTATCCCATTTCCTCGCGTAGCAATCCGGTTACAATATTCGCGGACAGCGAGGCCGGTAAATTAGTTTGTGGCTCAAGCGCTGGATACCAGATATGCGCAACCATCACTGTACTCACATCCGCCTCAATCGCCGCACGAAAAGGCGCAAGTTCAACCGCTTCCAAACGTTCACGGCTCAGCGCCACCACCGGCAAACCAACATGCGAGTCATCACTGCTGTCCCCATGTCCGGGGAAATGTTTAGCGGTCGCCATCACATCTAGGCTCTGCATCCCTCGTATGTAAGCCGCCACAATTGGGCTAACCATCGTCGGGTCGCTGCCAAACGAACGCCGCTTAATAATCGGATTATTGGGGTTGGTTTCCAGATCCGCCACCGGAGCCAGATCCATATTCACCCCGACTGCCTTCATTTCTTGCGCCATCGCTTGACCTACCGTGTAGGCCAATTCCGTATCACCCGAAGCCGTCAATAACATCGGAACCGGAAACGTCGTAAACCCATCTCGAAGATGAGCAATCGTCCCACCTTCTTGATCAACCGATATGAATAGCGGCAGCCCACCATTGTCAATAATCGTTTGTTGATAAATGTTATTGAGTCTGGTAACCGCCTGTGGTGTCCCGATGTTCTCAGGCAAAAGTACCAACCCACCCGGTTGGTAGCGCGTCAGAAAGTCACGCCCGGCCTCAGTTAGCTGGCTGCCGTACAGATTAACAATAAACATCTGCGCCACCCGCTGTTCAAGCGAAAGCGTAGACAACAAATCGCCTTGAGCCACCGTCCCACGGCTGGCACACAATAAAACAAACGCCAAAAAACAGAGACTATTACGAAATAGTCTCTGGGTTATGATGCCGACATATGTAGGTTTCAAATTGAACATTCAGTGAAGAAGATTACTGACCAGTTTCGCTCAAACGATAACCAATACCGCGCACATTAACAATCAAATCAGCATCCTTACCCGTTTGTTTGAGCTTCCGTCGCAAGTTACTAACGTGCGGGCGAATGACTTCGCGGGCTTCGGCCTCATCAACTGCATAACCACGCACTTCACGAACCAGTTCATGGCACGAAACAACTCGTCCACGGTGCGCCGCAAGGTAAAGCAGCAGGTCAAACTCTGTTGGAGTAAGATCAATGGGCTGGTCACCAACCGAGATTTGATAACGACCGGGGTAAATAGTCAGCGGCCCCAGCGTCATATTGCTATTCATCGGTTCAACCGGGGCGCTGCTTTCATAGCGTGTTTCCGGTGTCGATGGTTGTTCGTCGTCTTCATAAACCGCTGCGATGGCTTCCACATCAGCCCGCGTCAGTTCAAATA
>JBBSBS010000483.1:0-5099 GCA_038251045.1 Aggregatilineales bacterium
AGGCAGCAGCGCGACAGCCGGTGCGATCATGGGGCCGTTCCCACAGATCCGTGACATTGAAGAACAGGCCATCCAAAGCGTGACCAATGGTGAAGACATTGACACGGTGTTAGCGGATGCAAAGACACAGGCTGATGCAGCAATTGCAGACTATATCAGTCGCCTGACTCCCTAAGTCGTCATATAGGCTGATTAAATCAGCATGTCAGGGGCAGACCAACTATCGGCCTGCCCCACCTTATAAATTGGAAGTAACCTGACGTATAAGTGCCGAGCGGTAATATTTGGCACAACCTATCATTATTTGAACGAGGAAAGCCCACGATGCAGTCCTTTTTTCGTAATCGCTGGCTGCCATACTTATTATTAATTCCAACGCTCATTATTCTGGTTTTGTTTCTCTACTACCCCATCCTCAGCACATTTAGTTTGAGTTTCAATAAAGCAGCGCCAAACGGAATTGATCTCAGTTACATTGGACTCGATAACTACAAACGATTACTTGACCCACAAATCACACGTACCGAAGCAGGGCTTGTGCTATTTAAGGGGCAATACCTGATTGTCCTAGCACGGTCGCTGGTTTTCTCGCTATTGATTGTGGTCGGTGGATTGGCATTGTCATTGGGGATCGCGGTGCTGGCTAACCAGAAAATAAATGGTATTCGTTTTTACCGCACCTTGCTGATTTGGCCCTATGCAATTTCACCCGCGATTGTAGGGGTGGTGTTTCTGTTCATGTTTAACCCCGTGGTCGGTATTATCAATTATGCGTGGGGGAATATTTTCCATACACGCCCAAACTGGTTGGGTGACCCAGTTTTAACGCCTCTGTTAGTGATCGTGGCTGCCATCTGGAAGAACCTCGGCTACAACATGATATTTTACCTTGCGGGATTACAAAATGTGGGTGGTGAGTTACTTGAAGCAGCATCCATTGATGGAGCAAATGCATGGGTGCGATTCTGGCGGATCACATTCCCACTGCTATCCCCTTTCACATTTTTTTTGGTGATTACCAACTTGACCTATTCATTCTTTGATGTGTTTGGGACGATTGATATTCTGGCAGGGCCGGGGCCGGGCAACTCAACAACTGTGCTGATCTATAACCTGTACCGCGATTTGCAAACCAACCACAACACAGGTCTAGCAGCAGCGCAATCGGTGATGCTATTCGCGCTAGTGGCATTTTTGACCATTATGCAGTTCCGTACCAACGAACGGAGGGTTACTTACAATGCGTAGTGCTGTTGTGATGCCACGTAGACCACGCCCCAAAATCTTCATCCACATGGCGCTGATCGTGATTTGCTCCATCGTCGGCTTCCCAATGATTTTCACGATCATCAAATCGACGCAAAATCTGGGACAGATTATGGCCTATCCGCCTAACCTGCTGCCGGGTGACCAGTTATTCCAGAATTATTCAGAAGCGTGGAATACCAGTAATCTGGTAAGGCTGATGAGCAACACGATTGTGGTCGCAATTGCTGTAACACTGGGTAAGACGATTACCTCACTGCTGGCGGGGATGGCTTTTGTATATTTCCGATTTCCATTAAGCGGCCCGTTGTTCGTGTTTGTACTGCTGACATTGATGATGCCAACTGACATCTTGATTGTGGCCTTATTCAGGTTGATGGGGCAACTGAAATGGACAAATTCGTTACAAGCTCTGATCGTACCGTTTCTGGCAAGCGCAACGGGGACGCTATTATTCCGGCAGCATTTCTCTAATATCCCGGCGGAACTTTCGGACGCGGCGCAAATTGACGGTGCAGGGCCTTTCCGATTCCTATGGGGTATTTTGATCCCACTTTCGTGGAACGTGATTGGTGCGCTGGCGATGATTCAATTCATCGGCGTGTGGAACCAATACTTATGGCCTTTGCTGATTATTAACGACAACCAACGGCAGCTAATCCAAGTGGCGTTGAAGGGTATCACCGTGAACGCGCTGGATGCAGGAAACTGGGGTGTGGCGTTGGCGGCAGCAGTCATCGCCTCGATACCCCCACTCATCATGTTTTTGGCGCTGCAAGAAAGCTTCCTAAGAGGGTTTGCACTGACGCGTGATAAGTAGTTCACAATTGAGCGGATCAGCAGAGAATAAACATACGCCTCGAAAAAATCCTTTGCAGGATAAGTTTGAGTTGCCAAAATTCAAGAAATCAGTCAGAGTCGGGGGTAGGTTTCAACATAACTTTTAGTAAGGACTGGTCATGACCATTCGCATGGGTAACGCTCCGGTAAGCTGGGGCATATATGAATTCAAGGATATTGACCCCAAGTACCCCTATACACAAGTTCTCGATGAAATTATCGAGACCGGATATACAGGCATTGAATATGGCCCGTGGGGCTATTTACCGACCGATCCGGCGATATTGGGACCGGAACTTGAGAAGCGCAAGCTGCAACTGCTCTCGTCATATGTGCCAGTGAAGTTGGTCGATGCGGATGCTCATGCGGAGGGCGAGGCACATGCGCTGAAGGTCGGCAAGCTGCTGGCAGCATGTGGCGCACAGGTGATTGTGCTGGCAGATGACAACGGCACAGTACCGGAGTTGTTCGCACAGGCGGGACAACGCAAAGGATCGGCATTGACATCGGCACAATGGGATGTATTCGCGGCTGGCGTGAACCGGATTGCGCGACGGGTATTCGACGAGTTGGGACTGAAAATCATGTTCCATCATCACTGCGCGGGTTATGTGGAAACACCCGAAGAAACGCGCATTTTGCTGGAGCGAACCGACTCGGAATTGGTGGGATTGTGTTTGGATACCGGACATTATCAATATGCCGGTGGTGATGCGTTAGAAGCGGTTAAGACCTATGGCGAACGGGTGCGTTACCTGCATCTAAAGGACTGCGACCCGAATATTCGAGAGTTGTGCATCAAGGAAAAGTTGAATTATCGGGAGGCGACGCAGGCGGGGGTGTTCTGCGAACTGGGTCAAGGGTCAGTGGACTTCCCCGGTATTCTGGCACATATGGAGATGCTGGGTTACAACGGTTGGGCGATTGTGGAACAGGATGTACTGACGGATGATCTGGATGCGCCACGACGCAGCGCACGGCGTAACCGTGAATATCTGAAGAAGCTTGGATACTAAAGAAGTTAGCAGTTGATAGCTAGAGTAAAGGCGTGGGAAACTGCGCCTTTTTGATTTGAGGACAACGTTATGGAATTGGGAATACTGGCAGGTTGGGGAATCGCGGCGGTTTTCATCGGCGGGATTGTGTATCTGACGTGGCGGGGCATCCGGCAGTACAGAATACGGCAAGTGTTGAAAGCATACGTGATGCAGCAAAAAAGTAGTGAGCCGGAACTGCTGTTGTTTGAAGAATTGGGAACACGCTATACGCTGGAGATTATCAACGGCAAAACGGGCAAAAGGCAGGCAGCAATCTTTACTTTGTCGGCACATGGACTCAGCATCTATCCGATTCAAACGCCGCCAGAAGCCATTTTCAGTTGTGCGCCGGAAGATATTCGCTGGTTCGGGCGACCCGTTCCGTACAGTGCGGGCATGAATGATATTTGGCTGCATGTGGAGCGTAAACGGGAGTGGGTACTGGTTACACTGCGGTTGGGGCAAACCGAGATGGCAGATTTCGTGCGGGCAATCAAAGCGTTGGTTGATCCCGAATTGGTAACGGCTTACCGACGGCGACGGCCTTATATTCACAATGGGCCAGTGCAAGCACAACCCGCCGAACAAGATATTCACGGCGCATGGACACTAGAGGCGGCAGTAGGACTTTATTTGATGCCGCGTTATTTGCTGATATTGCATGACGAGGCGGTGCAAAGTCTGATTCCGTTGGAGCGTGTGCAACAGATTAGTGCGCTGCGACGGTTGGATGCGCCGGAAGCCGATGGGCTGGTGCGGTTTGAAACGGCAGAGGCTAAGTATGCGTTTGCGGTGAAAGATTATGAAGCATTTGCGGGCGCATTAGCCGAAGCTGCTAAACGGACATTGGAAGCGCCTGTGATGCAGAAGCAAAAGGGCAAAGATGGCGCGTGGGATGATGTGGATTGAAGATTTAATGCGGTTTTACCACGAAGATGCAAGGACGCAAAAAAGATAGATTGAACCGCAGAGAAAAATGGAGAAATACAAAACACACCGCAGCAAAATATGCGAGTTTCAGAGGATATAAGAGCATGCAAACGGCACATGATTTATCGTTAAGTGACGGGGTAAAGATTCATTATTTGCTGTACTTGCCAGAGGCATATGATGCGGATAAGGGGCGGTTGTGGCCGTTCATCCTGTTTTTGCATGGAAGCGGCGAACGTGGAGATGATGTAACCGTCGTAAAAAATTTTGGCCTACCCAAGCGGATAGACTTGCAAGCTGACTTCCCATGCATCGTCCTCTCGCCACAATGCCCTGTTGATGTGCGCTGGTTCCAACAATCTGACAATGTGATGGCATTATTGGATACGGTACTCAATGGATTGCGCGTTGATCAGTCGCGCATTTATTTGACCGGCCTCAGCATGGGCGGACAGGGTGCATGGCATTTAGGGGCATTGTATCCAGAACGGTTCGCAGCGGTACTGCCGATTTGTGGACGGATACCGGAAGTCGAGGGCTTTCCAGCGCAAGTGTGTGCGCTTAAAGATGTAGCCGTGTGGGTATTTCACGGCGCAAAAGATGACCGCGCCCCAGTTGAAAACTCAATTACAATGGCAAAGTTACTAGAAGACTGTGGCGGCAATATTCAACTGACGATTTTCCCCGATGGCGATCATTTCTGCTGGGATCAGGTCTATGAAGATCAGGCGACATGGGATTGGCTGCTAGGACAGTGAAAGAAAAAAGGCTGAGAAATATTAATCGGCATCCGACGGGAGACTTCGCACGGTACGATAATAAAAAGAGAGAAAAGACAACGAGAAGTTAGCAGATAACTGATTATGACTCGTACGTGGATTCAAACGACAATAATGTACGGGATTTTGGAACATAGTAAGCACTGCATAATGGATGTTCCTTTACAATATCACTGAGAACTTCAAACAACTTTTTATCGCTTGGAAAATCTACATCGTCAACAAAGATTTTATAATAACGAATACC
>JBBSBS010000484.1:0-5086 GCA_038251045.1 Aggregatilineales bacterium
CGAGTTCTGCATGAACGACATTAACTAGCAATCACGGTTTATTGTATTTTTTCAACCGGACGGTGGGCTTGATACGGTCGTAAAATCATTGGGTGGCAACACGACTGAATTGCCTTTGTGGTTAGAAGATCGGAGTCTCATTAACATCTCCCTGACCGCTGTGTCCATCTGGCGCTATATGGGGTTTAATTTTGTGTTGTTCGTGGGTGCGATTCAATCAATCCCATCAGAAATCTACGAAGCGAGTGAGTTAGATGGCGCGGGTCGTTGGCAGCAGTTTCGGTATATTATCTTGCCCGGCATACGGATGATTATGACCCTCAGTTTGATCCTCGCGGTAAGAGGCGCATTGAGTGTATTTGAAATTCCCTATGTGATGACCAGCGGCATGAACGGCAGTTCAACTTTTGTTATTCAAACCGTCAATACTGCTTTCAAACTCAATAAAGTAGGACTAGCTTCAGCAATGGCAATCGTCCTGTTAGTGCTTATTGTAATCGTAACCGTAATTCAAAATGCCGTGCTGAATGAGAAAGAGGACACTCAAAAATTATGAGAGTCAAACGTGAAAGCTTCATGTCGTCTACCCTGAAATACGTTTCTTTAGTTCTAGGCTGCACGGCGGCTTTGCTGCCTCTGGTGGTCATCTTCATGGCCTCCTTTAAGACTGAATAAGGATTTTACAACACGCCGGTGTTTTCACCGCCCAGCAACTTTCTCAATCTCCAAAACTTTAGCGACGCATTTACCGGTGGCTTAATGCTGCAAGGGTTTACGAATACCGCCATCATCCTCGTATTTTCCTGTACGGGTACTATTCTGATCGGATCAATGACTGCCTACGTATTGAGCCGATTTAATTTCAGATTCAATGCAATTGTTTCGGGTCTGTTTTTATTAGCTGCGTTAATTCCGGGTGTTTCTACCCAAGTCGCAACTTTCCAGATCATCAGCGGGTTGGGTTTGTTTAACAAGATGGCATCGAACATTGTCTTAAATTTGGGCACAGATGTGATTTCGGTCTACATCTTTTTGCAGTTTTTAAATGGCATCCCACGCGAACTGGATGAGGCTGCCCTAATCGATGGAGCTTCATTCTTTGAGGTCTATTGGCGGGTCATCCTCCCGCTGCTGTTGCCAGCAATTGCGACGGTGTTGATTATTAAAGGCGTGGCTATTTACAATGATTTTTACACACCTTTCTTATACATGCCCGGAAAAGGGTTGGGAACAATATCTACATCCCTATTTAGATTTATCGGACCATACAGTGCTCATTGGGAAGTGATTTGTGCCGGCGTAGTCATTACGATTATCCCAACCTTGATCATATTCCTCTTCTTGCAAAAATATATCTATAACGGTTTGACACAGGGTGCAGTGAAGTAGAGTAACACGGGACAAACTCGCGAATAGTAGTCACATATCCGGTGGTTACCGGAAATGGTAACATAGGCGCAATCCGTATTCAGCGCGTAGTGAATCGCTTTAGGACATTTTTGCCAAAGTACTGCTACGCGCAACACGGATTATTTGCCATAAGTTATTTTTGCAAGTTGGAGGTCATTATGCGTTTGGGCGCACCCATTGAAGAAACTGCAACACCCGAGGCGTGGGTTGAATCACTGAAACAACAGGGTTATCGTGCGGCATACTGCCCTTTCGACGCAGCGGCTGATCAGGCGACGCGGCGAGCTTATGTTCAAGCTGCCGAGCAAGCGGATATTGTCATTGCTGAAGTAGGTGCATGGAGCAACCCGATCAGCCTAGACGATACTGTTCGCAGTGCAGCAGTTGAAAAGTGCCAACAGCAGTTGGCATTGGCAGATGATATTGGCGCGCGCTGCTGTGTAAATATCGCTGGTGCTAGGGGCGAACGGTGGGATGGACCTTATGCGGACAATTACTCGGAAGATACCTTTGACTTGATCGTAGAAACAGTTCGCAAAATCTTGGATGCCGTCAACCCTTCACGGGCATATTACACCTTGGAACCGATGCCGTGGATCGTTCCGGATTCTCCGGACACTTATTTAGAATTGATTCGTGCCATCGAACGCCCACAGTTCGCGGCGCATCTAGACCCGGTCAACATGATTAACAGTCCACGCCGCTATTTCAAGAATACGGCGTTTCTGGAAGAATGTTTCGATAAACTTGGCGGATACATCCAAAGCTGCCACGCAAAAGATATTATTATTCGAGAAAACCTTACCGTCCATCTGGATGAATTGCGCCCCGGCTTAGGGACGCTAGATTATGCAACATTCTTGCGGCGTGTAAATCAGCTTGATGCGGATATGCCATTGATGCTGGAACATCTGCCCATGAGCGAATATGCTCCGTCCGCCGAGTATGTACGCCAAGTTGCCAATACGTTAAACATCACACTGTAGATAAAAACTCTACTATCAGGGCTTAATTCTCGCTGAACAAGATCACTGAAATTGCGCCAATAGCATCTACCGTATGGGTTGCAAATTTGCAGTTTTGCCGGTTGATACATATCACTAATCATTTTAGGGGTTACGATGGCACGTTATGGCTTCAACTTTCAGTGGATATTCTCACATCACGGACTGCCTCCACAAGAACCGGATGAGCGCGCGCTAAATTTTCTCGCGGCCTATGGCTTTGATTTCGTTCGTATTCCCTGTGACTACAATTTCTGGACGACCGACTTCAATTACTTCAATCCGAACGAAGCAGTTTTCGACTATCTAGATCGTTACCTTGCGGCTTGCCAAACACGGGGGCTGCACATGAGCCTGAACCTGCACCGCGCACCGGGATACTGCATCAATCGCAATGACCTTGAAAGGCATAACCTATGGGTAGACAAAATTGCCCAAGATGCCTTCGTGTTTCTGTGGGAAACCTTTGCACACCGATATAAGGGCATTAGCAGCAATGACATGAGTTTCGATCTGATTAATGAACCCGCAGCTGTTGGGGATTTCGGACTGACCCGCGAAAATCATGCCGCGCTGGTTCGAAGAACAACTGCCGCTATCCGAGACATTGATCCGCAGCGCGAAATTGTGATTGACGGTCTAGCAGGCGGGCACATTGCCATGCCTGAACTGGCTGATCTGGGTGTCATTCATAGTGGGCGTGGCTATCAACCGATGCCAGTAAGTCATTGGGGTGCGCCCTGGTGGACAGGCTGGCAGGCAGCGGCTGGCCCTATATACCCTGATGTGGAATGGGACGGGAAAATATGGAACAAAACAACCATGCACGATCATTATGCCCCTTGGCGGCAGGTTGCGAATACAGGGGTAAAAGTACATATCGGCGAATTTGGCTGTTTCAATCAAACGCCTAATGATGTTGCACTGCGATGGTTTGCTGACTTACTAGATCTTTACCGGACTTATGGATGGGGTTATGCCCTCTGGAATTTCGAGGGTGATTTTGGTATTGTCGAGCATGGTCGAGCCGGAGCGCACTACGAAAATCTGCTGGGTTATGCGGTGGATCAGGAATTACTTGAATTACTGCTACAAGCACGCGTTTCCAACGGACAATAGAGGCTGTTGGAGACTTCCAAACTTTACCTATGTGATCCACTAGTTTAGGTATTCAAATCAGCTAAATTACGCTCAACGTGGCTTTTTGCCGCCTGATAATTACCGGCGTATAGTGCTTGGCAATAGGCAAGATAAGCGGGTGTTGTAATCGACGGAACCAGCGACCTCGGCAGTGGTTCCGCCACTGCCAACCGCTTCAACAATGCCCGCATATACGAAATATCCGTATGGCAGATGCCACTCGCCACCATCCGCACAAGCACTTCGTCGAAGGCAGGCGGGTCAGGGTTACTTCATCCATAATCGGGATTTCGCCGGTGCGTGAATCATTGTGTCTATTTCTGGTTCAATTTGCGGGCATAATAATCGGGAGCAATCACACCGGGTTTCGAGAACCATTTAGGTACATCCACGCCCGAATACAACAAGATATTGCCCCACGGATCGAACGCACCTGTTCGGACTATCACCTTCGCCTGCCGTGAGATACCACCCAAAATATCGGCGTGAGAAACAGTTTCATGGTCGGCATCAGGGAAAATAGCCTTCACTTTATCCCATAACGGTACGTTGTTAACTGTCATTTCAGTCGCATAAGCAACTTTCTCTGCAACCATTGCCTCGCTAATTGCGGTTAACACCGTCTTTAGATCAGGAATATCCTGCACAACGGCAAGATCAACTCGCCATATGTCATTCGGAATGGGGAACCCCGCATCACACACTATCATCAAATCACCATGCCCCATCGAGGCAATCGCGTGATTAAGATCGGCGTTCAAAATAGTACCGCGTTGCATAATAGTTCTCCTTTAAAAAGTATGTTCGTATTACCGCACCATTTAATAATGTGCAGCGTGAAGACCTTCGAAGTCATCACGCTACGACAATGATGGTATCACGCCAGCACCTCTGCATCCAATATAAATTCTCAACCGGGTTCTATAGCAAATGCCTGCAAAATTGTGCCACTCGTTTCGACAGCTAATACTTCATTCAAATGACTGACTGCACTCCTCTGGTACCCTTCGCGGGACATATTGTATTCTGTTAGATTTCTCTAACTCATCCTTATTAATTTTTTTCAAAAACTGATATATCATGAGAGTGAGAGGAATGTAATCTGAACCTAAAAAAAACTATTTCCATTACTCAAATTTTATTACTACCTGAAAAATTTAGTCGGGTTTCCATATTCTGAATATCAAACATAGATTTTATGCAGTCGTGGATCGCATATAATACGATCAACAAACCATATTAAGGACAATAGGAATAAGTTGAGCAGAACGCTACGTCTGCTAGTCATCGAGGATTCTGAAAATGATCTTCACCTCCTACTGCGCGAGATTCGCCGCAGTGGTTTTGAGGTGATATTTGAGTGGGTTGATAATGCTGATGCCCTGCAAGCCGCGTTGGAACATGAAACGTGGGACATTGCCATTTCTGACTATTCAATGCCTCAATTTGGTGCTCCGCAGGCGTTGGCACTTGTTAAGCAAAGTCAGCTTGATTTACCGTTTATCATTGTCTCTGGCTCGGTCGGGGAAGAA
>JBBSBS010000485.1:0-5058 GCA_038251045.1 Aggregatilineales bacterium
CCCCGGTTCGCTCGGCATCGCCATCAGTGAAGCTGTCGAGGCCGCAGCCACCAGCGGCGGCAAATACAAATACGCGCTCGGCTCAGTCCTCAACCATGTGCTGATGCATCAAACCGTCATCGGCGAAGAAGCCCTCAAACAGATGGAAATTGCTGGTGAATATCCCGACATCGTAATCGGTTGCGCTGGCGGCGGCAGCAACTTCGCTGGCATCGCCCTGCCATTTGTGCAGAAAAATCTCACCGAAGGCAAGAACACCCGCATCATCGCCTGTGAGCCTGCCGCCTGTCCCAGCCTCACCAAAGGGGTCTATGCCTACGACTTTGGCGACACCGCCGGACTCGCCCCGATGGTCAAGATGTATACCCTCGGCAAAGACTACGTGCCCCCGCCGTTTCATGCTGGCGGCTTACGCTATCACGGCATGGCGAGCATCGTCTGTGAACTCTATGATCAGAAGCTCATCGAAGCCCGCGCCATCCCACAGTTGGATACCTTCAAAGCCGGTATCGACTTCGCCCGCAGCGAAGGCATCGTCCCCGCGCCCGAACCAACCCATGCCATCGCCGCCGTCATTGAAGAAGCCCTCAAGTGCAAAGCCAGCGGCGAAAAGAAAGTGATCCTGTTCAACCTCTGCGGTCATGGTCACTTTGATATGTCCGCTTATGACGCTTACCTCTCAGGCCAACTGCACGACTATGCCTACCCGCAAGAAGAAATCGACCGCGCTATTGCGGCACTGCCTGTGGTCTAAGCACTCATAAAACAAATAACCCTGATGAAGCGTGACATTCCATCAGGGTTGTTATTACATAGTACAATTTTGGCCGATTTTTAATGAGCAAACTAAAATTCTAAACAGACACACATATTGATAAGCAAGTAGCCATCCAGCTTCGCCAAAGAGGTGTTGATGTTGTTCGTTGTGAAGAGGTGAATATGGCGGAAGCCGATGATGAGGCGCATCTTGAATTTGCAGCACGTCACAAATTGGCTCTCATCACTAAAGATGCCGGATTTCGTTCCCGCCATTTTACTTGGCTTGCGACAGGGAAAATCCACACCGGAATATTCTTTTGTGCGGATCGGCATATTGCAGCTACAGGCAAAATTGTCAACTCATGCTATGCTTATGCTGAGCTTTTAGAAAACGAAGTTGGCACATTAGAAGACATCCAAAACGAGTTCTTCGACATACCGTAGGAGAAAACACGATGCAAATGATTAACCATATCGTAATAAAGAATGGGCAGGCATTTATTGAAGGCAAACCACATCTCAAAGCAGAATGGGTTGCGCGAATGGTTGTCGATAGTGATCACACTATTGAAGATGTCATGGCTCATTATGGACTAACAGCGGCGGAGGTACATTCGGCAGTCGCCTATTACTACGATAATCGCACCGAGCTAGACGCTGCCTATTCGCGAACGCTGTCAGAAATCCGCGAGAATGCCATGACTCTGGATAAGTTCAAAGCAAAGCTTGCTACTGCGAAACGCAGCAATCAGGAATGATCCGGTCGGTTATCAATTTCATCGCCGCTGCTTACAATCCATCCCAAATTCCAGATTCACCGACAACCCCGAAATCCTAAATGTATAGCCATCTGCGTCATACTTAATAATCGCTACTGCATCCGCAGGTGCATCCTTCGCCAACGCAGCCGTCCATAACTCAGCCAACGAACACACTGGCGCGGGCACAATCGGATCGGACAGCCCATTCTCAGGATCGTCCTTGTCGCGCTCCATCCCTTGATTGACATAGGTGTAGGAAGTGCCGCCACTCGAAACGTGTCGCCACTGCCCCGGCTGGAACAATCGAATCTCAATCGGCTCGTACCACGGATCAGTATTAGAACCCCCTGCACCAACGGGCGGCGCGTTCGCCGGCGCTTTATCCAACTTACGCACGAAGTTATAATCAACACTCGGCGGTGGCGAATAACTAGCAGTCAGTTCCAGCGTCCCGTCCGACCGCACATAAAACGCCTCCATCGAAACCAGTTCCGCCCCCGTACCCGCGTACTCCAAAACACTGGCATACGAAGCCACCGGATCAAACAGCGCCGCATCACCCGGTACAGGCCGTGTGTCTGCGTTCCCGCCACCCGTTGCAAAAAAGGGTATGATAATATAATAAAGGGCAAAAACACCGACCACTGCAATCACTAGCATCGTGAGGATACGGCGGCGGGGATACTGGTATGCTTCGTTCAATTTTATGACTTTGTTAATGCGCATCTTCACCTCAGGGGCAAACGATTAAGCTCACATATAAGTTGAGTATAGCATCACTGCATTTTAGAAACATCCAGTCCTGTCGGTTGACTGCCCTTCATAAATTATTCGCGGGCATACTCATCAAATCCCTATTCGCTGCGAGAACACTCATCTACTATAATCATTTGTATGAATAGCTAAACGAATCAATCCAATTGGCTTTGAAAAAACGTTATGAATATATGAATAAATCCATTTTCTTAATGGAGCACTGTAGGAGTAGGTTGTGGTAGCCACATTGGTCGGACGAAAACTAGGCATGTATCAAATTACCGAACTGATTGGTCAGGGCGGTATGGCGACGGTATACAAAGGCTACCGTGAAGACATTGATCGCTATGTAGCCATCAAAGTCTTGCCTCCTCACCCCGGGCTGGATCAGCAGTTCATTGACCGCTTTCGGCTGGAAGCCAAAACCATCGCCCGCTTGCAGCACCCTCATATCCTCCCCCTTTATGATTACGGCGTAGAAGACGAGATTATTTATCTAGTCATGGCCTATGTCGCCGGTGGCTCTGTTGCAAGTCGCATGGAAAAAGGCACTATCCCGCTTGACGAAATCGAACGGTTGCTCCGTCAGATAGCGGGTGCTATGGATTACGCCCATCGGCAGGGTATAGTCCACCGCGATATTAAACCGGATAACATCTTGCTGGATAAAGAAGGCAATGTCCTTCTGGCAGATTTCGGCATCGTCAAAATCGTGTCCGGTGAAAATAGCAACAGCAGCAGCAGCCCGTCGCTCACAAAAACCGGTGGCCTCGTCGGTACACCTGCCTACATGGCTCCCGAACAGGGCAGCGGTCTGGCGAACATTACCGCTAGGGCAGACATTTACTCCCTTGGTGTCATTGTTTTCGAAATGCTTACCGGCGAACCACCTTATACCGCCGATACCCCTATGCAGGTCGTCATCAAACACATGACCGAGCCTGTCCCTAGCCCCCGCACACTCGTCAATGATTTACCACCCGAAATTGAAGATGTGATTCAACGGGCAATGGCAAAGAAACCGGAGAACCGTTACGAAAGTGCCTCTGCCTTCGTCGAAGACTTCGTGCGAGCCATTCGCGGCGAGCAAGTGCTCACCCATGTTATATCAACTAAAAACCCGTCGCCGAACGAAACAATCGAACTTTCCAGTGGCCCAACACCAACCGCCTATCTCACACCACCGCCACCATCTACCCCCCAACCCACACTCATCGTACAGCAAGGACCCAATCCATTGGTCTTGCTCGGCGGATTCGCCATCATTGCTGTCGTGTTGGTCGTGATAGTACTCGCCGTAATCAACCGCACCCCAACCGCGTCGCCCACGCTGACCGCCGAAGTACAGCCCACTGCCGTTAATACAGTCGTCGCCGTCGTCAACACGCAGGCTCCCACTTTCGGCGCATTAATCTTTAGCTCCACCAGTTCCCTCGGTGATACCGTCACCATTCAAGTGCAAAATATGAACCCGCCTGCCGACGACGAAATCTATGTCGTCTGGTTGAAAAACTCCATCACCGACAAAACACTCAAGTTAGGCACACTAACCCTCAATGCTTTGGGCAGCGGCGTACTTGCACCTTACAGGGATATGGCGCAGCGCACCCTACCCACACTCTATAACGCCGTCGCGGTCACCCTCGAAAAGAAAAATGCGGTCGAAAGCACCCCCAAAGGTGAAATCGCCTACAGTGGCAGTGTCCCCTCAGCCGTCATGGATGCCCTGACCGCCATCTACGAAACCGCGCCGGAAGGCATTGCAGCAGCCGCTCTCGCCAATACCGAATACGCGGGTAGCGCCAGCACCATTACCGACGACACCCCTCCCGCCGGTCTATTGAGGAGTGCCCTTGCCGAAGGCAGCATTGGGCAGCAGCACGCCGGTTTGGCAAAAGTAGCCACAACCGTCGGCGGGATGCACCTGCACAATGAGCACACCATCAACATTTTTGATGGCACCGAAATTGATTACGATGGGGATACCCGTGGCAGTAATCCCGGCTTCAAAAAAGGTATACCCATCTATCTTGACCGCATCGAAGCCCTGCTTAATGCCGCCGCCAATGTCCCCAATGGCAGCGATGCCTTACATGGCAACATCGAATCAGTGCGCGTCTGCATCGGCAATGCCCGCCTATGGGTAGGGCAAATCGTTGACGACGAAAAACAAATGATCGCACTCGAATCCGTCGAAGCTGCCGTCAAAATTGCTGACCAATCCATCATCGCTGCTGCTTCCCTCATGAACGGCATTGATGCCAACGCCAACGGGCAAATTGAGCCGTATGAAGGCGAATGTGGCCTCATTCAGATCGAAAGCTTCGGCCTGCTCATGAGCAGCATCAATTTACAACAGGGTTCAGGTCACTAACTTCCGTTCTCGAATAAGAGCCTGCTTGACGACTCTTATTCACGTATTCTCTCCACTCTGGGTGTACAATTTACAGGGTACGCACGTATCCTCTGCCGAATCATGAGTCCTATCAATTGAGAATGATTTTTTACTTTTATCCTGAACCATCCCAATTCAATAAAGCGAGCATGTGATGATGTTAAAGGTTGTGAACCCCCTGCGTTCCATCAGCGGTATCGGTTTGCTGATACTCGTGCTGCTTGCCGCCTGCAGTCCGACCAATGAACCCATCATCCCGACAGTCGCCCCTCCCGGCACATTTGAACCCCAGATGCGTGACGTGCCTACGCTGCCGCCGCCAAGTTGGGTTGCTGCCGGCGCAGCCATTACCGTATCCAACGCACCCCAGATTGCCTACATTGGTCG
>JBBSBS010000486.1:0-5043 GCA_038251045.1 Aggregatilineales bacterium
CGGTGGGCATAATCCAGCGCGTCTGCCATCTGGCGTACAAGGCGCAGGGTTTCTTCGGGCGCAATCGCACCCTGACTGACTAAATCAGACAGCGTTCCACTGCTCATATAAGCCATGACGATGTACGGCATCCCATCAAATTCGCCAAAGTCGTAGACCGGCAAAATGTGTGGATGCTGTAAGCTCGAAACAATCTCGACTTCCCGATAAAAACGTTCGAGGAATTTGTCCTCATGGGTGAGGGTGCGCGGCAGTACCTTTATGGCGACCGAGCGTTTCATGGAGGTCTGTGTTGCTTGATAAACAGTGGACATGCCACCTTTACCAATTTGTGCCGTCACTTGATACTGGCCCAAAGTTTGCCCGACCAGATCACTCATAGTACTTTATCCCAAAGGCAATAATAAGCAAGATGAGTATTAGTATAACACTAGCTCAGGAAAACGTGATGCAATCCACCTACTAAAAGTGGAATTGGTTCTCACTTGAGTGCCGGTAATTCTCCGATCAAGAAAAGGGAATAGGTTCCATAAGTGTCGTTGGAACGGCTGCCAAGTACCAGAGACATGAAATCGGTCGTGCCGGGAGCCAACACCAATCCGGCATCTGAACGATCACCCATAATCGTCATTCCATCGCCTTCGTGCAAGGTTACACCGGCTTTGGCGATGGCTGGCACCTGCTTGCAATCACCACGTCCGGCATCATCACAATCCATGTTTCCGCTAATCCACGACATATAAGGGTCAAGGCGGCTGTTTGCCCCTGCCACCATATAAACTGTTAGGGGGGTGAGTTTTGCCAGTGGCCCCATGCGCACATCCATGCCATCAGTATCGGCTGCTGAGTCGATGCTCAAACCATCAATCACTGCGAAGTAACGGCCGGGCGCACCATCCTTGCTGGCGATAGCCACATCCACCAGACCAGCTTTTTCAGCGCCGTTAAATATTAACTGAGACACGGTGGATAAACTATCTTGGGTAACGGTACGTTGATCTTCACCGGGTAGGGTGAAAGTATCGGTTAGGGTTGCATGGGCATCAGTATTGCAGGTTTCGAATGGGTCTTGCCCCTGCACATTGAATTTCAGCCGGATGACAGGTACAAAGCCATCTAGTCCATAAACAGTCATACGATAACTCAAGCCGGGGTGCGGGTCGTCGCTGAAGCGCAGGTCAACAGCGGTTGTGGCTTCAAAATCTCTACATGGAAACGTGACATCAACATACTGGTCGTCGCTGTGGTTCTCTTGTGCCGGGTTAGCTCGCCGCAGGCGTATCGCATAGCGACCAGTCGTCGTACCTTCTTGATTCCCCACACGGGTTGCCACAATCGTGTATTGCCCATCTTTGGGAACGGTATAATCCATTGTGATCGACTGATTAGGTTCCCCATCCTCGCTGCGGGCGACCAGATTGTTGCCTTCATCAAGGATGCCCAGCAGTGGTGCAAGACCGTCTGATCCCCCCATATCAATCACCAGCACATCCCCGGCAACAGCTTGCACACGCCACCAATCATAGAATGCGCCGTTGGTTATGGTGTCCTGTTCAACCGAATCAAATAGAATGTCGGCAACCGTCACAACAGTCGAATCGTCCTGTGCCAGTACGGGGAATACGGTTAATAAGATGATGAAGAATAGGATCGGTTTTTTCAATGACATACACATCCTCGCTTGCCTCTGCATTGAGTTATTGTACGCCTGCTTTGGTCATATTTATACTAAAGTCTGCTTAAATGCGTAGGGGCGAGTCATGTGACTCGCCCCTACAGCCCCCAAAATTCCCGAATACCAAACTGGAGAATTATTTAACTTCGACGGCCGCGCCTTCAGCTTCCAGCTTGGCCTTGGCATCGTTAGCGGCATCTTTGCTGACACCTTCGACCACGTTCTGGGGTGCGCCTTCGACCAAGTCTTTGGCTTCTTTCAAGCCCAAGCTGGTGAGGGTACGCACAACCTTAATGACGTTGATCTTCTTCGGGCCGCCATCCTTCAGGACGACGGTGAATTCGGTTTGTTCTTCAACGGGTTCAGCGGCAGCGGCAGCCGCAGGAGCAGCAGCCATCATCATGGGAGCAGCCGCAGCAGCGGTTACGCCCCATTTTTCTTCCAGCAGCGTCTTCAGTTCAGCTGCTTCGAGTACGGTCAATGCGCTCAAATCATCGACAATTTTGTTCAGGTCGGCCATTTTCTATCCTCTTGAATTCGTACGAGTTATGTTTCTTGTATTGGGCGATTCGCTTGTGAGCCAATCGCTAAATGCTAATCGCTACTACGCGGCCTCATTTTTAGAGACATACGCCTGTAGCACCTGCGGTACACCCGCAACAGCGGCATTGATGACACCGACCAGACCGGTAGCGGGCTGGGAGATAAGACCAATGAGTTGTGAGCGCAGTTCGTCCAGCGACGGCAGGCTGCTTACAACGTTGACCTGTTTGTCGCTCAATATCTGGCCAGCCATTACGCCGCCCTTGATAACGAACAGGTTTTCATAATCCTTAACGAAGCCCATTGTTACTTTAGCCACAGCCGGGAAGTTGGCTGCGCCGAAAATGACACCGGTAGGGCCTGTTAGCATGTCGTCGGGGACGGGCCAACCTGCTTCTTTGAGAGCAATTTTAAACAACGTGTTCTTCACGATGACATAGGCACCGCTCACGTCATTCAGCTTTTCGCGCATGGTATTGACTTGCTTGACCGAGATACCTTTGTAGTCTGCCATCACGAAACCGGTGGCCTGACCGAGCAACTCGCCATAAATACCAACGAGTTCTTCTTTACGATCTTTTGAGATTGCCAAGTAGATTTTCCTCCTTTCCTTGAAAGATGGGTTGTTAGCAGCGGGCATATGCTCACGGCTAACGACCTGACAACAAAAAAGCGGCTCCGCACAAAGCGAGGCCGCCATCTTTAACAATGGAAACGGTTTTCCTCACCTCGGCAGGGTATTAAGCGTGAGCACCTGCTGTCTGTGGCAAAGCAACTGAGTTGTTGACAAGCCGCATTATAGGCGAGGGATATGCGGGTGACAAGGGTAGGTCTAGTTTAGACCCTGCCATATAACCTCTACGTCCACTGTACCTCGCGTATACTCAAAAGGCAGTTGTACGACGATGAATAATCCTTGTACAGCCACAGCTGTGCGTTGAATATCGCTTGAGAGTGCAAATGCCGAGCCATTTGCACCGGCATCGCCTAGGGATTTTCCATCATCTACCGGATTCCCAGCCTCATAGACGCGGACGATCGCCCCTGTGCCTGCCGTTACATTGAAGTTCACCTTCGCTTGTTCGCCCCCTGCCACATTCAGGCGTGCTACCATAATGGGCTGGCGATACGAGACAGACATCTTGATTTTGCGATTTTTGTCGAGTATCGGCACTTCAGCATTGGCGGCGTGTAGGATATAACTTTTTGTGGACTGAACCAGTACATGAAACGTCCGTCCGCCGAGATAATACAGGGTGAGTCTGGAAGCACCGGCAGCACCGTTTTCGCTGATTGCGCCATCAATATATTTTGAATTGAACAACAGCTTCTCGAAATTGGGGAAGGTTTGATAAATATAGGGTTGATAAGCCGCCCATAGAAAGTTCCCATCAGCCGCTTCGTCTTCAACCTCAACCGTGAAAGGCTCGCTCGGATCAGCGTCGATTGTATAAACTTGATAGGGTTCCGAGTCTATGGGTTTGAAAGTGTTGGTTTCATCAAGATTGATGGCCTGCGGCGTGACGGGATAGGCGGTAACTTGGTAGGTGGATGCCCCATCAAGTATGCGGGTGAGGGTTACAGTTGCCTTCTGCCCTGCTTGACCGAGGGTTGCGATCATTCTTAAGGAGTTGATCGGTCGATCTCCACCGCTGCCCCCTTCGCTCTCACACTGATCATCACTGGCTGGTGCGGTATCGGAGACAATACAATAACCGGAAAAGACCAGTTTACTGGTGCGATAAACAAAGATGACATCCTGATCGATAGGAACTTCAAATGTGAAGCTGACCTTTTCTCCCTTACCGCGCAGTTGGCCTGATAAAGTCTGATTAAAGGGCAGTGGTTTGGGGGGAGGTGGTACGGGTGTATTGGTTTGTGCGAATAAAGGGCTTTCCCACGGTTGAATGGTCAAGAGAACCACTAATAACAAGGTGAGACCTAAGCCGCGGATAAACAATTTATTGAACATTTAATATCCATCCCCAAGCAGTGATAGCGAATGATTGCTGTCAAGTGTACAGTTATTGCGAAATAAGCGCTTCATCCTTTTGATGGGGCTACTATCATGATTTTTCCCGAACCAAGTAACATATTGGGAAACTTACGCGAAGGTTTACACGGATATGGATTCTCTCGACACCAGCATTAATACCCACGACGAACGTTATATCGCAAACCGCAGCCATAACCATGCCCTAATCAATGAACTGCGCGAACGGTTGGCGCAGGTTCGGCAGGGGGGCGGTGAGCAGTATCAGAAGCGTCAGCGCGATCAGGGCAAGCTGTTCGTGCGTGACCGGATTGATAAGTTGCTGGATGAGGGTTCGCCATTTCTGGAACTCGCGCCGCTGGCGGCATGGGGATTATATGAGGGCGATGCGCCGAGCGCGGGCATCGTCACCGGCATCGGGCGGGTAAGCGGAGTCGAGTGTTTGATTGTGGCGAATGATGCGACGGTTAAGGGCGGGACGTATTACCCGATGACCGTCAAGAAGCATTTACGGGCGCAGCAGGTGGCGCTGGAAAACAACCTGCCGTGTATTTATCTGGTCGACAGTGGGGGCGCGTTCCTGCCGATGCAGGACGAGGTATTTCCGGATGCGGATGATTTCGGGCGTATCTTTTACAATCAGGCGGTGATGAGCGCGGCGAAAATTCCACAGATAGCCTGTGTGATGGGCAGTTGTACAGCAGGTGGGGCGTATGTACCGGCGATGTCCGACGAGACGATTATCGTCAAAGGAACGGGGACGATTTTTCTCGGTGGCCCGCCGCTGGTGAAAGCCGCGACAGGCGAGGATGTGACAGCCGAGGAATTGGGC
>JBBSBS010000487.1:0-5031 GCA_038251045.1 Aggregatilineales bacterium
AATTTCAACAGCCTGTTAACCAGCCAGTTGTTTTAGTATCGTTTCGACATCACGCTTACCCATACCTCTCAGCACTGCGATCCGCACTAATTGCTGTTCACGGGGGCGTGAATTGCCTGCTTCCCAGTTGTAAATGGTTTGTGCCGATACACCAAGAAGCGATCCTATGATTTCAGCAGTCAATCCAAGGCGCTTCCTCAAAGTTATGAAGCCTTTCGCAATGAACCGCACTTTGGTTCCTACTTCTGGATTAGCTTCTGGATTAGCCTTTACCGCAGCATTCTTGGTGGCAGACTTATCAAGACGCGATACTTGTTGCTCAAGTGTAGCAATACGCCGCTTCAATGCTGCTATCTCTGATCGGTGTTGCGTCGACGCTTTCTTGATTCCTTCTATTTCGCTACGAATTTCTTTTCGCGCCAGACGAGTAATTTCATCTTTCAATACCGTTGCGATGTTAGCCATTTCTTTGCCTCCTAGAAAATGCTACTTACCTGATGTTATATTTTTGATTTAACGTACACAAGCGGAAGCTGCCGTTATTGAAGCTGCCGTTATCAGCGTTGCGGCTAATTCCCGTACTGCAATGAACCACTAATCTAATTTCGCCCCTGGTCTCATGATTATGCTGGATGAAGTCTCCGTGACCTACTTGAATTAGTGAACAATTATTATGAGGCGTCGCTTCTTGACCCGTCTATAACCATCCACCAAAATCTCTTTGTATTTTTGCGAACAGCAAAATATACACAGGGGGATAGGGAGCAGAGCGCACCGGCAAATATCCATCCCCTAGGAACCTATGTAGGTATGAGATGTTAGCGCCGATTGAATATTGACCCAGTGTGCTGATTGAATATTGACCCAGTATAAGTATGAAATCATTGGCAACCATAGAACCCCAAAGAGTAGAGATATGTGGTGGTATAGCTTCGGGGAAAACCACCCTGGCAAATCTGCTGAGCTCTGGTAAAAGGAAAGCTGTTCATGAGGATTTCTCCAACAACCCCTTCTGGCGAGCATTTTACGCCGATCCCAACAACACCGCTTTTGAAACTGAGATAACCTTCCTGTTGCAGCATTACCACCAAATAAAAGTAGCAACCAACCTTGGAAGAAGTTTTGCATGCGACTTTTCCTTGTTGTTGGATTATGCCTATGCACACGTGACATTGGGCGGGAGCCGGTTCGATACCTTTCAGCACGTTTATAGAGAAGCCCGTAGCCACCTGTCCCCACCCAGCTTGCTGGTCTATCTGCAATGCGATCCTGCGGTAGAGTGGGAACGTATTCGAGCACGTGGCAGAGAAACGGAGAAGAGCATCACTGTCGACTACCTGACCTCAATCAATGATCGTTTGGCTTCACTTGTCTCTGCATTGCCTGCATCTCAAGCTGTTCTGAAAATTAATAGCGTACGCTACGACTTTGCTCATGACGAGCAAGCGAAATCAGAAGTTGTGAAACAAGTAACGGATACAATCAGGTTTCCTGATGTTCAAGGATAAATGCGGCACCTTCATCTTGCCCAAGATGCTTTAACAGATATGGCATCACCTCCTGCAATACTCCATGCAACAGCCAAGGCGGATTGATGATGAACATGCCGCTACCATACATGCCAAAACCGTCTTCACTGGGCGTTTGCACGCTGAGCACGACATGCAGCCAGCTTTTCACCGGCAACTGCTTGAGTTGTTCGGGCAACCGAAGCGCCTCGGCACGCTGTAATCGCGGGTACCACACCGCATAAATCCCGTTAGCGAAACGCTTCAAACCCTCGCGCAAAGCCACTACTACGCGTTGATAATCCTGTTTGATTTCATAAGACGGGTCGATCATCACCAGCGCCCGGCGTGGCGGCGGTGGCAACAGCGCCTTCAGCGCGTCGAAGCCATTGGCGGTTTGTATCAACACCTGCGTGCCATGCACCGAAAAGTTCTGCTGCAATATTTCGCTGTCTGACGGATGCAGCTCGAAAAGGCGCATCCTGTCCTGCTCGCGTAGCAGTTCCAGCGCTACCAATGGCGAACCCGGATAGAGTTTTAGTTGCCCGTCCGGATTGAAGCGCATCACCAGCGCCACATATTCCTCCAGCGAAACAGGCAGATCGTCGCGACCCCACAGCCAAGCGATACCTGTTTTATATTCGGCGTTCTGCGCAGCATAGCCGCTGTCCAGTGAGTAGCACCCTGCCCCAGCATGGGTATCGATGTACCAGAACGGTTTGTCTTTCTGTGCCAGATAGCGCAGCAGCAACACTTCGATGTAGTGTTTCAGAACATCGGCGTGATGGCCGGCATGGAAGGCGTGGCGGTAGCTGAGCATGACTGTGAACAGGAATTGTGCCGAGGCGTGATTGTCCCACGCCGGCAGACCACGGCACAATGTTTCGAAGCGGGGCTGGGTCAAGCAGTCAGTAAGACGGACCGCCTGACATTGTCAGGGGTTTGACTTAGAGTGCGGATTCGTCGGTTTCGCCGGTACGGATGCGAATCACCTGTTCCACTGAAGTAACAAAAATTTTGCCATCGCCGATTTTTCCGGTATGCGCGGACTTAACAATGGCGTCAATGGCGGTTTCGAGCATATCAGTCGCGACGACCGTCTCGATTTTGATCTTGGGCAGGAAGTCGACCACATATTCCGCGCCGCGGTACAACTCAGTGTGGCCTTTTTGCCGTCCGAAACCCTTCACCTCGGTGACTGTCAGGCCGGTTATACCGACTTCGGAAAGCGCTTCGCGCACGTCATCCAATTTGAAAGGCTTGATCACAGCTTCGATTTTTTTCATGGTGGTTCCCTAAAATGCGTTGTTTGGTTCTTGACCTGACAGGATATCGTACGGATATCCAAGCTACTTGGCACAATCATTATTTCATGATTTGGTCACCTTCATCCATGATCAGTAAGTTTCAGCAATTCAGGAACAACAACTGTAATCAATGATACGTAATCATATGCTATCAGGCTCGCAACATAACAAACTTCCGCTTAAGCGTAAAGCTTCAGGCTGATGGCGCACTGACTTGCAACTGAAATGCTCAATCCAGTTTGCAATAAACAACGCTGACCACTTCAAGCTCAATGATTCCGGTCGGCGTGCGCAGTATCGCCACCTCACCCTCGCTCAGTTTGAGCAGCGCCCGGGCTAGCGGGGAAACCCAACTGATCCGGCCGGCTGACACGTTCGCTTCGTCCACACCTACTATGCTATAGGCGCTTTCACAACCGCTGGAATCGCAAACCGTCACGGTCGCACCAAAAAACACCTGGTCACACTTACCACGCTGAGCCGGATCAACTACCTCGGCCAGTTCCAGGCGCTTGCGCAAAAATCGCACACGACGGTCAATTTCGCGCAGGCGCTTTTTTCCATAGATGTAGTCGCCATTTTCTGATCGGTCGCCGTTCGAAGCAGCCCAGGTAATGGTTTTAACCAATGCAGGGCGATCGGCCTTCCACAAGCGATTGAGCTCTTCCTGTAACTTCCGGTATCCACCCGGAGTAATGTAATTTTTGACACCAGCCGGCAACGCTGAAGCTGGCGTGGCATCCTCTTCATCGGTCGTATCTTGTTCTCGTGTAAATGCTTTGCTCATTTTGTATTCACAGGTGGACTCGCTTGGCTGGACAGAATTACCATCTTTATAAGTGAAGCCTTGTGGTTTATTGCCTATACTGCTTTTGGCAGTGTCGGCAGGTTGTCGAAGTAGAACTTATCCGGTGTTTGGTCGTCAAGCGCCGTGTGCGGTCTGAGCTGGTTATACCGGTTAAAGTAATTCTTCAATCCGCTCTTTGCTTCACTGACGCTGTCATAAGCATGTAAATAGACCGCTTCGTATTTGACGCTCCGCCATAGTCGTACTACAAACACGTTATCCCGCCAGCAGCCTTTGCCATCCATGCTGATCTGGATGCCGTTGTCCTTCAAGTTGTCCTTCAACAGGTCAGTATTCCATGCTGGTGAACTGATGAAACTACTAGCCATCTGACCCCCTGTGTCAGGCTAGCTGTCGCCCAAAAGCGACAGCAAGTCATTGGTTATGGCAGCCCGGGTCGGTATTGAAGATATTTGGCTTACCGTAACGGTTGATCGCCTCCTGTACCGCCTCACAATGCAGAAGTCTGTGGTCAGCGTGTTGGACACGCGCCACGACAGCACCCGGCGGCTTGCCCAGTCCATCACGGCAAACAAATACACGAAGCCGCGCTTCATCGGAATGTAGGTGATGTCCGCCGCCCAGACCTGATTCGAGCGAGTGATCGGCAGATTACGCAACAGATACGGATAGACCTTGTGTGCTGGATGCCGACGGCTGGTGTTGGGCTTGCGATACAGCGCATGGATGCCCATGCGCTTCATCAGGGTCGAGATATGCCGCCGACCCACCGGCTGACCTTCCAGCTTGAGTATCTTGCTCAGCATACGCGCGTCGGCAAACAGCCAGTCCATATGCAGTTCATCAATCCGGCGCATCAACGCCAGGTCTTCCGGCGAGATGGGCTGTGGCTGGTAATAGGCCGTCGAGCGTGCCAGTTGCAGAATCTCACATTGCCGAATAATCGGCAGTTCATGGGTACGGTCAATCATTTCCTTACGCGCTGACAATTCCACACGGGGTTTACCCCGTAGTGGATTGCGTGACTTTGTTGCAGCAATCCCGCCTTGGTGAGCGCGCTTTCTAAAAAATCATTCTCCAGCGTCAGCTGCCCGATCTTGGCATGGAGCACCTTGAGGTCTGGTTCTGCCGTCTTGCTCTTCGGCGGGCCGCCAAATACATCCTGGGCTGATTCCTGCAATTGCTGCTTCCATTCCGAAATCTGGTTGGGGTGAACATCGAAGTGTTCAGCCAATTCTGCCAGCGTCTTGTCGCCCCTGAGCGCTGCTATGGCCACCTTGGCTTTGAATCCCGGCGCGTGGTTCCTTCTCGTCCTTCTCATGCGCTTGCTCCTCAGTTGACCGTGTCTTACACGGCTTGGGTTGAGCAAGACTATCACTTATCGCACTGTCCGAATTTGCGAGGCCAC
>JBBSBS010000488.1:0-5021 GCA_038251045.1 Aggregatilineales bacterium
ATGCCCTGTGAATAGGGGCCAGCCGCACCGGGCGCTTTATCAGTTGCAACTACTTGTTTGGTCATCACTTTATCCTCACGTAAAACGGATCAATACTGACCATTGTACCGCGTTTTGAACGGATTAAAGATGACCACCCTATTCCGCGATGATACGGTCCAGCTCACCCAGAAAGCGGGTACGATCCAGCGGCTTGGAGAAGTAGGCGTTGAAGCCATCGGTGATGGCACGCTGCTTTAATTCAGGCGTATGGAAGGCGGTCATGGCGACACAAGGCAGCGATGTCAATTCCGATTCGCCACGAATGGCGGTGACTAATTCAAAACCGTCACGCTGGGGTAAAGCCAGATCAATGATGGCAGCCGCGTACTGGTTGGACATCAAGAAATCCCACGCTTCTTCGGCGTTGCCAGCGACATCCACATGCACATTAAATTTCGCCAGCAAGCGGGAAACCAACTCCTGCCCATCTGGTTCATCTTCGACAATCAAAATGGGTAATAGTTTAGCGGTCATAGTAAAACTCCTGATATTGAGGGATGCCGGATTGAGCATCCCCGTACTGCCTAGCGAACAATCAATACCGCTGGCTCATTTAGGAAATGGGCACGGTCAGTTGGGATTTTAGTTCCGGTATATCGACCACGATGTGCATCAATTGCGAGATGAAGCGAGTCGGGTCAAGCGGCTTGGAAATGTGGTTATGGAAGCCAGCCACGATAGCCCGTTCACGGTCACCGGGCATGGTATGCGCGGTCAAGGCAATGACCGGAATTTCCAGCGTGTCGCGTTCTTCTTTAAGCTGTCTTAGCAATTCCCAACCATCAACTTCAGGCATGGAAAGATCGCTGATGATTAACTGGGGGCGAGCCGTACGAACCTTTTGAAGGGCTTCTTGACCACCACCGGCAGTAATCACATCCGCGCCAGCCATGCGCAGTAAGCGGCTGGCAATTTCCAAACTATCCGGTTCATCATCGACGACCATGACTCGCCAGCCTTGTAGTGCGCGAGGTATAGGAGACACCATTACTCTATTTCCTTCTATGATTATTGATACGACTCAGGATTCAGATTTATGGGTAATGTGACAACAAAGGTGCTGCCCATACCGATTTCACTTTCAACCGTTATGCTACCCTGCATTAACAAGGCCAAACGTTTGACGATGGCTAAACCGAGGCCAGCGCCCTGATGCTTGCGGGTAGAGCTGTTATCAAGCTGGACGAAGTCATCAAAGATGACGTGCTTTTGAGAGGCCGGAATACCGATGCCGGTATCTTGAACTTCGATCACCAGACGTTCATTGGTGCAGCGCAAACGCATGGTGATGGTGCCCAGTTTCTCGGTAAACTTAAGGGCGTTACCGACCAGATTGAGCATGATCTGCCCGATGCGTTCTTCATCGTGGGTGATGCTGTCGGGCACATTATCAGCCACTTCGACATTGAGGTTTAAGCCCTTCTCTTTGGCTTGAAAGCTCAAGTCGGTTCCGATGCCCTGTGCAAGCTGACGGGGTGACATGGTCACCGGCACGATTTTCAGACCACCGGTAGCAATGCGCGAAATGTCGAGAATGTTATTAATGAGGTTGAGCAAACGCTGGCTGTTGGCAATTGACCGTTCGGCCATGTGCGAGTTGTCGGCATCAAGCTGCTGGCTGAACAGCATCAAATGTTGGAAGCCGATCATGGCGTTCAAGGGGGTACGTAGTTCATGGCTCATGGTCGCCAGAAACAGGTCTTTCATGCGCAGTGCTTCCTGGGCTTCGCGGCGGGCTTCCCGTTCGTTCGCCAGCAAAGTCTCGCGTTCTTCATCCGCATGTTTACGGGCGGTTATATCCTGATTCACACCAGCGAGCCGTACAGGCTTACTATTGGCATCACGCTCAACAAATTGACCTTTTGCAGAAATCCACTTCCATTCACCGGATTTGGTTTTGGTACGGAATTCAGCACTGTAGTCGTTGGATTTACCTTCGACATAAGCCGTCACCTGCGCCAACATCTGTGGCATATCGTCGGGGTGAATCTCGCTCTGGTGGGTGGGCGACTCGCCCGCCAGTTCACCGGCCTCAAACCCCAACATTTTTTCGTATCGGGCATCGAACAGTGTACGGTTGGTGTTTAGATCCCAATCCCAACTGCCGAGGTGAGCGCCATCCAGCGCCATTTCCAAACGGTTCTTCGATTCACGGAGTTCAATTTCGGACTGCTTGCGTTCGGTAATATCATCATAAGTACCCAGCACGCCGACAATTTCACCAGCGATATTCCGCAGCGGGATTTTGCTGGTACGCAGCCACATTTGCTTGCCATCGGGGGTAAGCTGGGGTTCTTCAAAATTGAGCTGGCTTTTACCGGATGTGATGATTTTTACATCGTCAGCCCGAAAAGCATCCGCATTATCGGGATAAAGCAAATAATCCGTCATCCCGACCATTTTTTGGGATGTGGCAAAGTTGGCATCTTGAGCGAACAAGCGGTTGCAACCCAAATAGGTCGAGTTTAAGTCTTTCCAGAATACACGCACAGGGATGGTATCCAGAACCAACTGAAGCAAATTGTGAGACTCTTGCAGTTGAATTTCGGACTGCTTCTGTTCGGTAACGTCAATCGCTAAACCGAGCACACCGGATATTGTGCCAGCTTCGTCATATATGGGTGAGTGCCATGTTTGCATATGGATGCTGCCAAGAGACATCGTCGATTGGACACTTTCACCCGCCAGAGCCTTGCGTATCCACTTTTGACTTTCGGAATGATCTTTATACATTTCAAAGATGTTTTGACCGACAGATTGACCGGGTGTGGAACCCAGTTTCGCCAACCCCTTGCCTTCAGACAGGGTTACCGTGCCTTCGGTGTCGATGGTATACAGTACGATAGGCAGGTTTTCCGTAAGTGTCCGGATTTTACGGTCGCTGTTCTGACGTTCTTGGTTCAGCTCCTGCTCTTTGTCGTGTAGAAGTGCTTCCAAATCCGCGATGCGGTTTCGTAACACTTGTACTTGATCAAGTTCATGAACAAGACTCACACTCTTACTCCTGACTAGCGTTTCGATAGGATTGTTATTATGATTATTACCTTAACCTCTCAATTATTACCCTTAAGGAATAGTCATTTATGTAGAATTCATACAAAATGACAATCTACCGCATGAAATAGCAGCTTATTAGCTGTTGTAATAATAATCGAAAGGTTTTCTATGGCTGATGATAAGCCGATGCCGCCCAATTTGGACTTGATTAACATGGTGCAGCGGGCGCGGATGCTGCATGACCGCGAGGCCGTACCCTCCAGCATGAGCGCGGTTTATTGGATAGAGTCGAAGCCGCTGAACGATGCACCGTCACCGACCACGCGGGCGGGTGAATGGATTATCGAAACCAATACCGCCGAGGTTGATACTCTATGGGCGAAAATCCGGCAGGCAACAGAGGCGGGATTATTAGGCTATAAGTCGAAGGTATCAACCAGCGCCGCCAAAGATCAGTCCCATGCAGCGGCGCGGGTAATTATCGTGCGGACGGTTGATGCTGATGCAGTAGCAGATGTGGCGCGGGTGGAAGCGGTACTGCGTGAATTGGGCGTGGATGCCATGCGTTATGCGCGGGTCAGCGAGGGTTGAAATCACAAATCGCTTGTATATCTCTCCGTGTACGCTGCCTGTTAGCCGATTGCCACAATCGCCCGTTCAATCTCATCTTCCCACGGACGCGCCATCACTGCCGGCACACCCCATCGCTGCGCCTCTTGCATCAACCACTGCCCATGCAGCCAGCTTGACCGCGACCGTTTCACCTGTTCGCCATACTCCGGCTCGCGCAGTAGATAATTACGCCGCAGCTGCATCTCATCCGCCTCGATCAAAAAGATCGACTTAACCCGTCCGTTGTTCAGCTCATCCCCGTACTGAGTCTGCGCCGCCAACTCCGGCAGAATAAAATCGCCCTCCAGCACCACCGGCACTTTCGACTCCAGATGGTTAGCGATCACCGCCTCCAAACCCGGCATCATGACTTTGCCACTGGCGATCAGGTTTTCAAGCAACTTTTCCACCGGTATCTCAAACGGGTTGGGATGCGTATCCCAATAATGCAAAATCGGCTGCTGCTCCGGTGTCGTCATGTGGCGCAGCATCACTTGGAAATCATCAACTTCGGTCAGGTTCACGCCGAAATGCCGCGCGATCGCATAGCTGATGCTCGTCTTGCCGGTACCCGAAGCACCGCCGATCAGCAGCACCTCCCATGTTCGACGCATAGATAATTCCGGAGTAGTCATCATATCTTGTCCTTAGTTTGGTCTTATTATTATGGCTTCCGTTTAAATTTACAAACCAGCCAAACCTCTTATCAACCATTATCCAACCTTCTTAACCATCCTGCCCCCTCAAAATGGTTAACGCCAACCGCGCTTAACGGTTACCAAATGTCCGACCAAATGGTCACCCTTAAGCGCCGTAGTTCTGATAAGCTGTTTATCGGGCTTATGGTTTGACTGAGGATTATTCGTTGCAGTAGTTGTGTCGTTTCCGACGACGACGACGACGACGACGACACAAATCTGCACCACTGGAATCAAAAACGACCCCACCAGATATTTATTGCCTGATGAGATCGTTTTAGCACCTGCAACTTTTAGGCCGCAGCCACCAACTTCAAGATGCTGCCGCCCTGATTAACCATATACAACTCGCCTTCATCATCCTGCCCGAAGGACGAGATCGAAAAATCGGTATCCATAAACAGATTGGTCTGCCATGTGCCGCTGGCATCACGGAGGCTCGACCACATTTTCCCGCTACAATAATCGGCATAGAAATAAACACCGTTCAATGCGGACAGCGTCGACCCGCGATAGACATAACCGCCGGTTACCGAGCAGCCGCCCTCAGCATGCGAATATTCGGTGAAGGGAGCCGTCAAGCCCTCCTTCACCGGTTCGCCGGAATAGCGCTTGCTGGCTTCCATAATGTTCCAGCCATAATTCACGCCGCCCTCTCCTGCCGGTTGGAAG
>JBBSBS010000489.1:0-5019 GCA_038251045.1 Aggregatilineales bacterium
CAATTTATTCTATGCGCTGGCTTGGAGTCCAGACGGAGAACGATTAGCTGTCGGCACTAGCAAGCATGGAGTGCAAATATTTGAGTCGAAGACCTATCATCAACCGTGGATAGGATATGAATGTTTGACTTGGATACGTCGTGTGGTATGGAGTCCAGACGGAATGCTATTGGCGGGCGGCGGCGATGATGGCATTGTGTATGTGTGGGATGCGACAGATGGTACATTACGCCATCAATTAGCAGGACATAATAGTATGGTCGTGAGTTTGGCTTGGAGTCCAGATGGAACGCAATTGGCTTCAGGCAGCCGAGGTATAGATGGTGGCGAATTGTTTATATGGGATGTAAAAAACGGCTATCATCTGCGGGTTATGGAGAACCATGCTGGAATTGTCTATGCTGTAGCATGGGGTACGAATGAAGACATCCTAGTCAGCGGGGATGATGATGGCATTTTGCGTTGGTGGAATGTGCAAAGTGGTGAGTGTTTGCTTGTACGTCAGGCGCATATGAACAGAATACAGTCACTCAGTAGAAGTCCTGACGGGACAAAACTCGCAAGTTGTGGCAACGATGGAGCCATCGTGATATGGGATCTTCAAAGTGGCGAACATCTGCAAACACTGCGGCGGGATCGACCCTATGAACGGCTCAATATTACAGGGATTCGTGGATTGACCGAGGCGCAAAAACAGGCTTTGCGCATACTGGGAGCAATTGAAGATGTCCATATGTAGGAACACAAGCGTAATTACTCGTCTTTCCAACCTCGACCTCGCACAATTGACCCTGCAAAACTGGAACTACAAGCCAAAGTTGTTGAACTGCGATTACAAGGTTGGAGCTTGCCAGCTATTGCAAGACACTTTGATATCAGTGTTGGAACGGCGTGAAATATGGCTAAACCGTAACTTCTAAAAGCGTCATTGCCACAAGTGAGGGGATGATATACGTACAATGAGCTTGTCAGTATGCGCTCGGTAGGATTATTCAATTGACTACGAATCTCAACAAAAGAGCAGTTTCATATTTGCTTAACTCACATAAAATCGATCTCTCGATCGTTGTCACTTTGTGTTATCGATTATGGAACAATTTATTCCATGTCGGGGCAAATACCTTGCAGCTTGCTGTGGGAAATCTCATTTCCCGGGAATAAGGTTTTGATCATCCAATTTTCCCATACTGAGATTATTTAACCGCGCCGCGTGAAAGGCCGCCGATAATCATTCGCTGCCCGAATAAAATGAGCAGCAGAACCGGAATTACCATGATGATACTCAGGGCGCTCATCATATCCCACGGACGCGTATACGTCGAAGCGTCGCTGGAAAGTTCCATCATACCAACACTGAGCGTTTTGACATCGACCCGTTGGGCGAAGATCAATGGATAGAGCAGTTCGTTCCAGCTAATGATGAAGTTGATGACCACCATTGTGACCAGCGCGGGTCTTATTAGTGGGAAGACGATGCGGACAATGACCATAATGCGATTAGCCCCGTCGATTAATGCTGCTTCCTCGATTTCCGCCGGCACTTGCATGATGAACGAAACCAGTGTCATCACTGTGAACGGTAGCAGTAGACTGCTCATCAACATGATTAGGCCATGATGGGTGTTGACCATTTTGAACTGTTGAAGAGTTTGGAACATAGGAACCATTACTGCAAT
Source organism: Aggregatilineales bacterium (assembly GCA_038251045.1). Taxonomy (GTDB): domain Bacteria; phylum Chloroflexota; class Anaerolineae; order Aggregatilineales; family Phototrophicaceae; genus CFX2. The sequence continues at coordinate 1,677 of JBBSBS010000489.1, forward strand.
TTGTGGTAAGGCAACGGATAAAATCAGGACAATATAGATGATATTGCTACCTGGAAAGCGGATTCGTGCAAGTGCATAGGCGGCAAGTGCACTCGCGCCAACCGAGACCAGGCTTGAGCCGATGGCGAATATCAACGAATTCCGTAAATAGGTGAAGAATGGAACTGAGTCCGCCATATTGCGGTAATTGTCGAGTGTCGGTGTTGAAGGCCAATACTGAGGTGGAATTTGAAAAAGTTCAGTTTTCGGCGTGATGGATGACGTGAAAATGAAATAGAACGGTACGCCAATAATGACAACGAAAACAGCGAAGCCCATGTAAGTGAGTATGCTTTGCCCGTGCCGCTGCAACCAGCTTTGTCGATAAGCTATTTGTGATGGAATCGGATGTATTTGTGAAGATATGCCTGCGCTCATCTCATTATTCCTAATCTGTAACTTCAACACGGCGAAATATGTAGAGGCCAATTGTGCCGATAATGGCAACTATAAACACCATTACCACCCCTAAAGCTGCCGCATACCCATAATTGAGTGAATTTATTTCGAGAAATATTTTTTGGGCAATCACGGTCGTTGAAAAACCGGGGCCACCACCAGTCATGACAAATGGTAAATCGAAAACCGCCAGCTGCCAGACCAGCATATACATACTTACCGAGACGATAATCGGCAGCAGCATCGGTATGGTGATGAAACGCAGAGTGTGGTACCAGGTTGCGCCGTCAACCCGTGCTGCTTCGTACTGATCCTGCGAAATACCTTGCATTCCGGCCAATAGCAATAATGCGACAAAAGGCGTGCTTTTCCAGATGTTGACCAACACCACTGCCAGTCGTGCATTTTGCGGATTAATCAGCCATGTTGTTTCTAAGCCAAATACTCGCCGCAGAATATCCGGTATCATGCCAAACTGGTCGTCAAACATCCAGCGAAAGCCGATTGCTGCGACCACCATTGGGATTGCCCAAGGAATAAGGCTGAGGCTGCGAGCCAATCCTCTTAGACGGAAAGGCGCATTCAATAAATGGGCTACTACCAGTCCCAATATCAATTGAAAAAATGTTGAGACCACAACGAAAATAACGGTAAAGACCAGACTTTGCTGCACGACCACATCATTAAATAGTCGCTCAAAGTTACCGAATCCGACATATTTTTGCGGTGGAAAAGCGGGGTTATATTTTTGGGTGCTGAGAAATACCGTCTGGATGAATGGATACAGGGTTGTAAAGAGGCGCAGAATAATTACCGGAGTCAATAACGCTGCGGCTAATATATATCGTCCCCGTGCCAACGATAAATGGTGTGCCTGTTTTTTTGTTTTTGATGTTGTAGAACTTTTAACATGGATATTCACACTAGTACTCCGCGCGATTTGGATAACACGAATAATAGGGGCATTCGATATGCCCCTATATAAAATTTGGCTTATTGATCCAGCGCGGCGATGAGGTCCTTGCCTTGTTTCAGAACATCCGCCAGTGAGGACTGCTTTGAAAGGAAGAGCGACGCCATATCGTCCACAACGGTTTGAGCTTCGGCCACACGTGGATGGAAAGGACGTGCAGCGAAGACATCTTTTTCAGCATAGAGCGACATAGCCTGTACCAGCGGATCTTTGGGATCGAGAACGGCCAGGATAGATTTACGCGGTGTGAGCAAGAATCCCTGCTGTTCGGCGAGTTTCGGCGCAACTTCCTTGGATGTCAGGAAGCGGATCAGTTCATCTGCGCCATCGGGATTTGGAGCGTAGGTAGGAACTGAATACCCCCAACCACCTATCCAACTCTTGCTGCCAGCAGGTCCAGCCGGGGGTACGGTGATGACTAGTTTTTCAGGTTGGTACCAATCGGTATTACCTTGAGCAACACCTTGGAAGAACGGCCATTCTCGCATGAAGGCGATCTTATCGCCCATGTAAAGTTCATTCTGGGCCGTGTAGTCGTTATTCAACGCAGTTTCGGGGAAAATCTTGTGGGTATAGATCATGTCGTAGAGGAATTGAAGTGCCGTACCTGTTGCTTCGTCAAACTCAAAGATATTGCCACCTGCTTGCGCGGTTAGATAGGCGATGTAAACATAGAGTAGCGCGGGCTTAGTCAGGGCATCAGTTGTCCCCCATGTGCCTGTGCTTGCATTGGTGAATTCTTTGCCCGTAGAGACTAATTCATCCCATGTAGTTGGTGCTGTTAGGTTCTTTTCATCCAACCAATCTTGCCGGTTGAAGAAATAGCCCACCGCGAACTCATGTGGAATGCGGAAGCGTACCCCGTCAATACTCAGGAAGCCGTCAATGTGCGCTTTCATGCTGTCCGGAAAATCATCCCATGTTTCTTGTGGGATAACATCATTGAGCGCTTTGACCCATCCTGCCCGCATAAACGTTGGTGAACTATCGTCAGCATCACTCATGACATCGACGGGACTTGTCCCTGAGGCAAAAGCCGATGCATATTTCGTGAGCATGTCGTTGCCACTCACGGGACCGCCTTCAAGCTGCACCGTCAAGCCAGTAGAGCTTTCAAACTCAGGTAGAACCTCTTTTAGAATATCGTGGGTAAATTCCTGAATAGCGAGTACGACAGTTTTGGTTTGGGCACGAGCGATATTCGGCGCGAAGATACCCTGTGTCAGAAATTTCCCCCCACTCGAAACGGACAAAGCGGCAGCGATAGCGCCTGCCGACCCCTTCAAAAAAGTACGACGTGATAACATGGTTTGTTTAACAAAAGCTTTTTTCTCGTGCGGACTCATTATCTGCTCCTTAAATTATAAATTTCTAAAACGTATCGAAAGTGAGATGACGTTCATGCACTGAACGTCAAACCCACTGTAACGATCTGGCCTGCGCGTACCGGAATGCTTATGTGGTACGCATTATCTATTTTTAGGCTGCCTTGAATGTCTTCGTTGAGGTCTAATTGGTTAACATTTGCGAAAGGTTTGACTGAGCGAATTGTGGCGATCGAATCTTCTCGTTGGATATTGAAAAAACGAATTAGCGTTTCCCCGTTCTTAGCACGCCGTAAGGCTGTGAGAACGATTCCGTCGCCTTCAACTTGCACAAAGCTGTAAGTATCCGGTAGTTCGCCTTTGCGCGGGAAGGGGATATGTGTGATTTTGGAAGGATCGTCGCGGGTAATGTTCATGTCATGAAGGTCGATACCTGCGTGAGTATCGGCACGGGCCGCGGTAATAGGCGTGACATAGTTGTAAGCATGTGAATAGACTGATTGCCAATCCCCTTCATGCGGGAATATGGCATATTCACTCGTTCGCTCACCGATGCATTGAGCGCCGGGTGTGGGGACAAGTGGCCCAGCGGCAATCCGACGCACCC
>JBBSBS010000490.1:0-5016 GCA_038251045.1 Aggregatilineales bacterium
TTCAACGTTACCGCTCCGCCGGACGGCGTATATTCAAGTGCATTATCAATCAGGTTATATAAAATTCGCTGAACTTTATCGGGCGCGATATACAAGTTCTCAACGGTCGGATCAACCTGTGCAGACAGTAGAACGGATCGAGCCTGTGCCCGTGCATTCATATTACTGAGGGTGTCAGACACCAAATCACGCAGGGATGTTTTCTGGCGTTCCAGTGGAATATGCCCCGTATCAAGCTGCGCCAGATCAAACAGATCATTTATTAAATGCCCCATATGCTTAATCTCATTCTGCATATTTTGCTGATAGCGGCTGATCGTTTCCGGGTCATTAACTACGCCATCCATCATTGCCTCATTCATGGCACGAATAGCCGACAACGGTGTTCGCAAATCATGCGATGCCCATGCAATCAGATCACGGCGTGTTTGTTCAATTTGGCGTTTTTGTTCCTCGACTTTTTCCAGATCAGCCGCCATCTGGTTAAACATTTTTGCCAGATGTGCAAGGTCATCATTGCCGACGACCGGCAAACGAACCTTCCAATCCGAACGAGCCAGCGCCTGTACACCTTTAGACAATTCAGAGATGCGCTCGTTTAGCGTACGTGCAATGAAAAATGTCGAAACAGCAGAAATCACACCGGCAAAAATTAACAATCCGGTCGTCAAAACCAGATCATGCTCTTTGATGAACATGAGGCGGGCAGTAATCCACACATTGATGAATACCAGTACCACCGTCAGGATGATAATCGCAAAAAACGCTCCCCGCAGACTCAAGAAACGTTCGAGCATACGCCGATAATAGAGCAGATAGGTCACACCAACCGTAACCAAACCGCTGCTTACCATGTACAGAAACAGATTTTGAATATCTTCTGCCGGTGGATTAAGTGTAGGAACAACAACCAGCATAGCCAGCAAAAAGGCGATTAGCACTGCTAGAACAAGCTGTAATAAGGGATGAAATTTCATATTTCCGGCTCAAACTTATAGCCCACGCCCCACACTGTTTGGATGTAGGTAGGTTGGGCAGAATCGGGTTCTATTTTTTCACGCAAGCGGCGGATATGTACCGTGACAGTACTTTCATCCCCATAAAACTCGTATCCCCATACTTGGTTAAGCAGTTGTTCCCGTGTGAAAACCTGTTGAGGGTGCCGCGCAAACAACCATAATAAATCAAACTCACGGGCGGTCAAAACCACCGCGTTCCCCTTAAGAATGACCGACCGGCGCAGCGGGTCAATCTGAAGATGCTTGAATTCGACTGGCTTTTCAGCAGATTGACTATCCCCGCCTGCTCGCCGCAGCACCGCCTTTACGCGGGCGACAAGTTCGCGTGGGCTAAACGGTTTCACGATGTAATCATCCACACCCAGTTCGAAACCTGCCAAACGATCAACTTCATTGCCACGGGAAGTCAGCATAATAATCGGAACACGACTCTGTTCCCCCGCATATTCGGATGCGTTCCGAACAGTACGGGCAATCGAGAAGCCATCAACCCCACCCGGTAACATAATATCCAGCAAAATCAAATCGGCGTGTCGCTCACGCAGTAAAGCCAGCGCATCGGCACCAGTTTCTGCCTCGATGACGGCAAAGCCATCGAGTTCCAGATAGCGGCGAACAACATCACGCAGCGTAGGTTCATCATCGATAATGCATATGGTTTGTATTTTTGACATATCGTTATTATAAAGTCAGCCGATTACAAGAAGATTACAGGATTATCTTGCACCTTATGGAATGAAACCTCATCGGATAATCAGCGATTCAGGCAGCACATAAGCGTTATCAGGAAATGAAATACCTAAACGCGTTGCAGCAACCGGATCATACCATCCGAGGATAATATGATATGTGCCCAACGGGATTGTGTCCGAAGCAGCGATTGTATGCTGCGTAATAAAACGCTCACCCACTTGCCAGTAACGGGTCGGCAAGGTAGGCGGTGCATCCCCCTGCCCCGCAACATGATTGTCCGTGTCCAATGCTTGCACAAAGACCGTGTAATTCGTGGATAATCGTGCAGTTGACCTCCACGATAAAATCAATGATTGACCATCAAGTCGATACCCGACAAGGCTAATTGCATCGCCGAAGTTGATAGCATCGATAGACTTTATGATTTGGCTTTCTTGAACAATACGAGCAGGGGCAAAACCACCCACATCCAACATCACACTTTTTAACGGTAGCTCGTTCCCATCAGCAGCATTAACCAGCATATTGGATTCATAATCCCACCAGCCCACTTGTACGCGTAATCCCGAAACAGCCCTGCTCGATGGGTCTAGCCGAATTGCATACGTATCCCCATATATCCCGCCCGCTTGCCACGTGGAAGTACGCAGACGACCTGCACCCGGATAACTATCTACCTTACCAATCACCGTGCCATCATCGAGTGTAGCATGGAGATACAGGCTGTAATCCTGCACAGAAGGCTGGTCTACTTGCCAATAAACCGTCACTGGAAGATAGTCGCCGGGGAAATAGCGTTGCTCAGGCGTTTCATAACCGACAAGAGTCCAATCCCCATAATTGGCATATACTGAATGTGCGGTTTCCGGCAGCCGATCAAGTGCCTCAGGCATCCGATACTCCGGCGCAATACTGGCAAACGGCACAATCAGCGCAAAACTGCCAAGCGTAACTGGAAACACATAATAGGATGACACTCGTTTAACCAATGGCGCACCAAGTAATCGCTTGGGAATAGACCGCCTTAACCAGTATCGAAAAAAATAGATAATGCCGCATGCGCCCAAAATAGAGATCGCCGCATTGAACGGAAACAACAGCCTGCCCTGTGACGCATAAGTTTGCGATGTCCACGCCACCACACTCACAGTCCCTGTAACTACAATCAGGCTTAGTATAAGGGCTGTTACCCTCACATCTAGCCAACTGCTATTTTCAGAATTACGTCATATTCGAGGTCGCGAACGCCAGTCAACAACTAAGGCTGTCAATAATCCCAACATAATCAGCACTGTAACGGCATCCATAACATCATAAAACCAACGAAACGTCATGATGTTGACCGCACCAAACAGCGCCCAGAATGCAAAACGAAATCCCTGAAACTCATCCACTAGCGTTTGTAGGCTAAAACCACCGATGCGTGCCCCAGCCACAGCCACCATCGTGGTTGTGCCAAATAGTTCCCCATAAAGCATCAGGTTGCGTACATACCACCAACCCGCCAGTATCAGCCATGCCGAACAAATTACGAACACAAATTTGAATAATCCGCGCCAATTCAATTTCTGCAAAGGCAACAAGTTGTAAAATACTGGGCGATAAAACACCCATCCGCCCGCCAATAAGACAAACGGCAGCAAAACTAAACCACCTAACTTACTTAGCGAAGCCAGAGCGATTAAAATGCCAATCCCCAAACTGCGGCGAAAAGAAAGCTTATCTGTCCCAACCAGCACCACAATCTGCCAGATGATTAGGCAGTTAAGTGCAGTAACCAGATTATCATTATTCACCGAAGCACTGATGAACAAAAACATCGGGTTGAAAGCTGTCAACGACGCTGCCAATATCGGTAAAGCAGGTTGAAGAACACTCAACTGGCGGGCAGCAGCATAAATTGAAACAACGGTGATACACCCGCAAAGGATACTGAACAGACGAATGACATAAACCGCCAAAGCCGTTCCTTGAAACGGCGATTGAGGTGTATCATGCAGCACCAGATTTTTATTCCCGATATTTCCGGGAACACCGGCAACCGCATGTGGATTAGGCTGGCGTAGCACATCGAAATCCGAACGATCAATTCCCTGCACCAGAAAGGCCGCAATCACATAATACAGGGGCGGTTGGCTGCCTTCCTGCTCATATACAGTTTTGACACCCGGATGCTGCACAGGAAGCAAACCTGTGTCGGCAATATTATTCACCATGCCAAAGTGCCAGAGTTCGTCGGAAGCCTCTAAAGGTGGGGTTGCCCAAGCATAAATAAGGCTTAAGATAACAAAGACACCTAATATGCTGCCAAGGGGTAAATCGACCTTACGTCGTAGGATATGAACTTGATTATGCATAGGCGTTCATTCTAGCCAGCAGGTGAGTACGAGGCAAGCTGGAGAATGAAATGACATAGAGCGCAGCCAAAGTGAACCTCAGACTATGAGTTTTGGGCAAGCATCTGACGTGAATTTTCAATGTAGCTCAAGGACTGATGCCGGAAGTAGGTATTGTAAAGTTCAGCATAATGCCCCCCCTGACTCATCAAGGAGTCATGGCTGCCCTGCTCGATAATATTGCCTTCGCGCAGCACAATGATGCGGTCGGCACTTCGAACAGTACTCAACCGATGTGCAATTAGAATTGAAGTCGAATGAGCAAGAATTTTATCGAGCGCTTCCTGAATTTGTGTTTCAGTAAAGGGATCAATACTCGCGGTTGCCTCATCCAGAATGAAAATCGGCGGGCGCTGTAGCAATACACGAAGCAGGCTGACCAACTGGCGCTGCCCCATACTCAAATGTGCCCCGCGTTCACCAACATCCGTTTGCAAACCATCGGGCAAGGTTTCCAACCATTCACCATCACCGATGCTCCGCGCAATCGCCTCCACTTCGGCATCACTAGCATCCGGCCTACTGTATCGAATGTTATCAGCAATCGTGCCGCTAAACAAAAACGGTGACTGTGACACAATACCCAATTGGCTGCGGAACGACTGCACATTCAGGCTGCGAATGTCATGACCATCAATCAGAAGTTCGCCCGATTGAAATTCATAGAATCGGGCAATCAATTTGGCAATAGTGCTTTTGCCCGCCCCGGTATGACCCACAAACGCGATGCTCTCCCCCGGTTGGATAGTCAAGCTGAAGTCATCCAACACGGGAGTACCTTCTTTGTATTCAAACGTCACATTTTTGAATTCAACTTGGCCTTTGAGTGCGTCCACTTTCACATCTGCAATTTGGTTGACCTTATTGGTCGAGTCAATTAGGGCGAAAATTCGCTCGGCTGCGCTCAA
>JBBSBS010000491.1:0-5015 GCA_038251045.1 Aggregatilineales bacterium
GAACGACAGTGGCGGCAATGTGATGCTCGCGCCCTTATCGCTCATCGTCGGTGCTGCCACCTGTACCGCCACCACTTGATTTGGATTTTCATAGCTGTTGGCGATCTTGGGGTCTGTTCCCGCCACCTGATAAACCTTGTTCAATGACTTGGGTGCCAGATCCTGCCACTTCAAATCAACCGTCACGCTTTCCGTCTGGCTGCGGTTCACGATGAACACCGCGTGTGCTTTTGTCGCTTCATCATATGAAGCCGATACATCCAGCAGCGGCATATCGCCAAATAACTTGGTCGTGTAAGACGGTGCTTTCACCGCCACATCCAGCGCCACGCCGCTTGCCAACCGGCTGAACAGCATGAAAGGATAATAGATCGACTGCTTCAGCATGGCATCTTTCGTGGTCAAAATCGGCGCGATAACGTTGACCGCCTGAGCCAGACACGCGATCTTCAGCACATCCGATTTCCGCAGGAAAACATTCAGCCACTGCGCCACAACCAGCGCGTCTTCAAGGTTATACACTTCTTCAATCAAATGCGGTGCTTGTGTCCAGCCGCCTTCCACATCATGGACGAGCCGTGCCTTGTACCACACATTCCATTCGTCCCACGACAAAAACACATCATGCTTGGAACGCTTCTTAGCTTTGACATACCGCAGCGTACCTTCCAACGTCTCCAAGAAGGCTTCAAACTCTGCACTCAACGCCAAAAAGCTGCCGGTATCGTTTTCGTTGTTTCCAGCATAGTAATGCAGTGAATGATAATTCACATTATCCCACGCCGCTTCCAATGCCACCCGATCCCATTCAGGGTAGGTGGGCATGGATGAATTCGATGAACCGCACAGAATAAGCTCGATTTGCCGGTCATGCCAGCGCATCATCTTGGCGGCTTCACGCGCCTTTACCCCGTATTCTGCCGCTTCCAGATGACCAATTTGCCACGGGCCATCCATCTCGTTACCGATGCACCAATATTTGATGTTATGTGGGTCGGCATAACCATGCGCGATACGCATATCGGCATATTGTGTGCCTGCTGGCGCGTTGCAATATTCCACCAGATTAGCCGCATCCTGAATAGAAGCCGTTCCCATATTGACCGCAAACATAGGCTCGGTCTTAATCTGCTTGCAAAACTCGACGAATTCGTTGGTGCCAAACTGGTTGGTTTCAATCGACTGCCACGCCAGATCACGCCGCTTGGGGCGCTTGTCCTTCGGGCCGACTCCATCTTCCCAACGGTAGCCGCTCAGGAAGTTACCCCCCGGATAACGGATGGCGCGGAAGTTCAATTCGCGCAGGGCAGCCATTACATCCTTACGCAAACCATTTTCGTCCGCATGGGGCGAATCCGGTTCGTAAATACCTTCATAAATCGAACGCCCCATGTGTTCGGCAAAGCCACTGAATAGGAGAGGGGAGATTTGACTAATGACACGGTTCGTGTCGATATAAACGGTCGCTTTCGATGTCTGTGAAGAAGTCATGAGCGTTTTACCTTACTACATCAAAGATTAATAAGAGCTTTTCCAAAAATACACCTGCACTATGCAACACAAACCCGATCTATGTTGCCCATACTCAACACGCTTGATCTAGCAGCGATTCAGTTGTTCGCCAAACCCTACTATCGTCCGCCCATACCAGTCATCGTTACGCCCTTGATAATCCGGCGTTGGAAGATGATGTAAAAGACGACGATAGGAACCGTTGCAAAAACCGAACCCGCCAATACAATCGGGCGGAACGAACCGGCATAAGCCGAGTTGAGAATTTGTAAACCGACTGGCAGCGTGCGCTTTTCCAAGCTGTTCATCGTAATGAACGGCCACAGCAAATCGTTGTAATGACCCAGAAACACCAGAATCGCCAGCGCGGTTATCGCATTCGTAGACAGTGGCAAAATCACGTGGCGGAAACGTCCCCAATACGTCGCCCCATCCAGAATCGCCGCTTCTTCGAGTTCCACCGGGATCTGCTGGATAAATTGCCGTAACAAAAACACGCCGAAAACATTCGCTGCCCCCGGCCAGATCAGCGCATTAAACGTATCAAGAAACTTCAAATCCTTCATGACCAAAAAGTTGGGGATCAGCGTCACCTGTGAAGGAATCATTACCGTGATTAACAGTATCCCAAATAAAATGTTCCTACCCGGAAACTTCAGCCGTGCGAACGCATAAGCCGCCGGTGTACAAATAGCCAGTACCGCCAAAGTATAAGCCGTTGCCGCGTAGATACTGTTACCCAACCACTGTACCAATTTCAAGTCAGGCTGCGTAAAAACCGTGTTATAGGCTTCTAGTGTTGGTGTCGCCGGAAGAATCGGCGGAGGCCAGCGGTTCACCTGTTGGTTGGTCATCAAAGACTGCGAAAAAGTAATGACCAGCGGAAACAGGACAATGAACGCCATGACGAATAAAAATATATAGGTCCACAAATGGCGATAAACATAACTTTGTCTGATATTCATGTCAGATTTCCTTGATTAATAATCGACGCGCTGGCCGAGGAATCTAAATTGAATCAGTGTAAAGAGGGCCATAATGACCGCCAGTGCGACGGCTATTGCTGCACCATATCCCATGCGGAATGACCGCCACGCGATTTCATACAAGTAATAAATAACGGTGTATGATGCTCGCCCCGGCCCGCCCGTCGTCATGATGAACGGCTGACCAAAAACTTGGAATTGGGCGATCACCCCTGTGACCGTCACAAACAACATCGTCGGGCGCAGCAGCGGCAGCGTGATGAAGGTGAAAAGCTGCCGGCCATTCGCACCGTCAATTTTTGCCGCTTCATACAAATGATCTGGTATACCCTGCAATCCCGCGATAAAGATCAACATCGGGAAGCCAAAGCCCCACCAGATAGTCGTCAAACTGAGCGCTGGAATGACCGTATTCTCGTCACCCAACCAGTTAATCGGTTGAAGCCCCAAAAAACTGAGACCATAATTAAGCACACCAAATTGTGTACTCAACAACCAGACCCAGATCAAACCAACCACGCCCACCGACAACAGTTGCGGCATATACAACAAAACGCGGAAGAAACCCGCCCCTTTGATCGGTTGTGTGACTGCTACCGCTGCTAGTAGGGCTACAACCGTTGTACCGGCAACCGTCAAGGTTGTGAAAATAATCGTATTTTTAACCGCGATCCACCACACATAATCACTGAACAATTCTTTGTAGTTATTCAGTCCGATATACGGATGTACTGGCTTAAGAATCGCCCATTCATAAAAGCTCATATTCACCGCGGTAAATATGGCTCGAATTACAAAAATCGCAAAAAAGATGATGAAAGGAGCCAGAAATAAGTATGCAGCCACAGCTTCGCGGGCGCTTAATCGCATATGGATAGGACCACGTTTGGAGACCGCGGCCCCGGATGTCGTCGTCTCTACAGTTGACATGATGGGTTTCCTCAACAGATTTTCTGGCTACAAATGTGCCATCAAAATGTCTATATCACACTCGTTCGGCGAATGCTTACACCAAGCACAATGTTGTTGTGGTGACACTCTGTCACCAAATAATCATTTTTATAGTCTCTTAAAAACATCTTAAATTATGGGCAGGGGCAAGTTATTCACCTGCCCCTGCACAGTTAAAAACTGAACTAGTGTTTAGCCACCAGCATTTGCGCGATCCAGAGCCTGCTGCATACGGGATGCCGCATCGTCTAGAGCCTGTTGCGCCGACTTCTGATTGTTCAACGCCGCGCTCAATTCGGGATCCAGCGCCGCGTACATTTCCTGAATAGCCGTGCTGCCATAATCCAACACGCCGTAATCAGACATGCCCTGACCATACAGAATGTTAGATGGGAAGCTGACAGGATCAAGGTCTGCCTGTACCGAGAGGCGAGCGGGTACCTGACCCGATTCCGCCCAAACCTTTTGGTTGTTGCTGACCCATTCGATCAAAGTCTCGACTGCTGTGAGTTTCTCACCTTCCAGCGTAGCCGGAACCATCCACGTGTGAATACCTACATAAGTAGCAGGCTTTTCACCGAATTGCGGTTGCGACCATGGAGCGCTGTCGACATCAACGAAAGTAGCCGCCTGATTACGGAACCATGTACCGGTCGGGAGAATAGCGACATTGCCTGCTCCGAAACCCTGCCACGTATCAAAACCAGCTTCTTGCGGAGATACATGATATTTATAAACCAGATCGACAGCCTGTTGCAGCGCCTTAACGCCTGCCTCTGAATTGACGGTAATCGTCTTGCCATCTTCACTGGCGAAGCTTCCACCATTTTGTACCAGCGCAGCGAGGAAGTTCACACGGGGCCATTCACCAACCGTATAACCCCACTGGGCGACGCTCTTGGCATCAAATGCGGGATCGGCTGCATTCTTACCATTCGTATCGAGGGTGAGTTTCTGGAAGAGTTCAACCCATGCATCGTAACCAACGGGTGGTGCCATTTCGGGATCAACGCCGGCCTTCTTGAAAGCATCCTTATTGATCCACAAACCGCGACCATGATTATCCAGCGGGATACCATACGTCACACCTTGATAATCCATACCAGCGCGGGTGATGGGCGAAATATCATCAACGGGGAACCAACCACCCTTGTCCGAATACCAGCCGCTCAGATCCTTCAGCACGCCGTAGCTGGCAAACTGGGGGATTTCAGCCGAATGAAGGATGATAGCATCCGGTGGTTGACCGGCTACGAATGCCGCTTGGAGTTTCGTATACAGGGTATTCCACGGAATTTGCTCAATAGTGACCGACACTTCTGGATGCGCTGCTGCAAAGGGAGCCAGCATATCAATCAGCGTAACACCATCGGAACCGGTCAGACCATTCCAGAATGAAATGTGGGTGCCGCCGCTGCCGAGTTCAATAGCGGGAATATCAGTGGCAGTCGGAAGTGGGGCTGGGGTGGCATCTTGTGCGCTGATGGGCACGGCCACAAGAGCCAACATAGAGATGAAGAGGGCTAGTACTAAACCGAATAAAGCTGGACGCTTTAACATATCTAA
>JBBSBS010000492.1:0-5010 GCA_038251045.1 Aggregatilineales bacterium
CCCTCGCAGTTGGTCAAAGAATGTCCCGCTGGCGGCTTGTCCCAAGAAATTCAACACATAACTGCCCACCACGAAGAAGGATGCCACCGCCGTCGCCGTACCTTTGCTGCGGAACAATGCCCCTGAGAAAGCGGTGAAGCCCAACAACAACAATGAGGCAGGAATCATATTGATCGTCGCTTGCAGCAGGCGGCTGGTATCAATCTTCAACGCCGAAAATTGGGTACCGATCAGCAGCCCGACGAATGAAATGGCTACAATCCCGACGATCATCACGCTATAGGCCAAAAACTTTTCCAGCACCAGCCGCCAGCGGGGCAGTGGCAGACTCAACACGATGTCCATAATCCCCGCGTCCTCGTCGTTGGCAGTGATATTCAAGCCCGATAGAATGAGGTACACCGCGAAGATCAGCAGCAGATAACCAAAATAGGAATAAGCCAAAAATCCTTCCGGTGTCGCCAACGAAGTAGCATCTCCGCCAAACAACTGCATCACCGCTGGCGGAAACGCTTTGGCGATCTCGCCGTACTGCTTCAAAATGTTGGCATCCTGCACGATCATCATAATCAGCAAACCGTATATGCCGAATCCCGCGCCCCAATAGATCATCCCACGCCAGCTTCGGCGCAGTGTTTCTGTGAAGACAATCCCGTTCATGAGGCACGCTCCTTTTGCGACTGACCATTGCCGCCATAATACGACAGGAAGATTTCTTCCAACGTGGGTTCAGCCACTTCCATATTCACCACATAGTACGGGCTGAGTGCCCGCAGCAGCGGATCAAAATCGCCCACTAGCCGCAGCTTCAATCCGCCATCCACCGCGCTAACATCACTAATCCCGTCAAGAGCCTCAAGCTGTGCCGGGGCAAGTGCCTCGCGCATCTGAAGTGTCACCCAGCGGAAGTTGACGTGCATCAGGTTCGAAACGGTTTCGACTGCCTTTAACTCGCCGCCGCGCAGGATACCCACCCGGTCGCAAATCGCCTGAACTTCGCCCAGCATGTGCGACGACAGAAATACAGTGCGTCCATCTTTCTGCACATCCAGCATCAGTTCATTAAAGATTTGCTGCATGAGCGGATCAAGCCCGCTCGTCGGCTCATCGAGTATCAGCAGTTCCGGCTTGTTCATCATCGCCAGCACCAGACCAAGTTTACGCTTGTTGCCAGTCGAATAACTGCGGATGCGGATGCTCAGATCAAGTTCTAAACGGCTGGTCAGGCTGCGAACGTAGTTCATATCTACGCCGCCCCGTATCCGCCCGATATACTCCACCACCTGCTTACCGGTTAGGTTCTTCCACAGGTTCAGTTCACCCGGCAAAAAGCCAATCCGCTTATGCAGTTCAACCGCGTTTTCCTGCGCATCCTGCCCGAATATGCGCGCATGTCCGGCGCTCGGACGAATCAGATCCAGCAGCAGCCGTATCGTAGTCGTTTTTCCCGCGCCGTTTGGCCCCAAATATCCGAAGATTTCTCCCGGTTGAACCGCCAGAGTCAAGTCCTTCAGTGCCGACACCGTTTCGCGCCGGTTCTTGAAGTAAAACTTACTCAGTTTATCGGTCTGGATAACAGGTGTATTCGCGTTCATATTCATCCCCCCACAGGTAGTATTGCCCAAATCTCACTGGTTTATCGCTTTGATAAGCGCGTGTTAAAAGAAACATTAGACCAATCTAAATAATATCGAACCCCCCAATCATTAGGGGACACATTTCTGCATCCCCTAATGCAACCGCGATCTATGAAAATGACTCATGCCATTTCGCGCACACGTTGACGCTGAAGCAACCCTTCAATGACACCCAATGCTTGACCCACACCGTCTTCCGTCGCCAACTGCTCGCCGATCAACGCTGCTCGCTGGCGCATGGTTGCATCGGTCGCTGCGCTGCGAATCGCATTTGCCAGTTTCTCGACAGTCATCTGCTTCTGCGGTACGGGTGCTGGCCCCGCGCCTAATGCCGCGATTTGGTTGCCCCAGAAGGGCTGGTCTGCAATAAATGGGCAGATCACAGTCGGCTTTCCGGCTTTCAACCCTGCCGCTGTCGTTCCCGCCCCGCCGTGATGCACCACCGCGCTCATGCGTGGGAACAGCCATTCATGTGGTGCTTCCTTTAGCATAAAAATGTTCGGTGGCAAATCAGCCGTGCGCAAACCACCCCAACCGCTAGCAATCACACCGCGCTGTCCTGATTGTTTCAGCGCCTCGATAACGGTGTGCGTCGTCTGTTCCGGCGACTCGGCAACCATGCTGCCAAAGCCAACATAAACCGGCGCGTCGCCCGCGTCCAGAAATGCTTGCAATTCGGCAGGCGCTTGCCAGTCACCTGCTTCTTCCAGCCACCAGTATCCGGTGACATGCGCCGATGCATCCCAATCGGATGGCACAGGCACAACAACCTTGCTGTAGCAGTAGATCACCGGTATCGCCTGACCGTTCAGCGTTTGCCCCTTCACCGCTGTAGATGCTTCCGGCAAACCCAGCACATCCCGCCGAAAATCCTTGACCAATCCATTCAGTGAGGCCGTCGCCAGCGGCACTGCTTTATAGGTCAAGCGGTTGAGGGCTGCCCCCAAATTGCGGTTGATAACCCCCGGCGCGGGGAATGCTCCGGTCGCGTTCAGAATCGGCACGGTGGCTGCCAGCATCACCGGAATATTCAACTTCTCGCCAATATGCGGCACGCTAAACAGCTTGGGATGGTAAAGAATCGCATCTGATCCTTGCGCCGCTTCCCATGAGTCATCGATCAAACTTCGCATCAGTGGGAAAACCGTCGCCCGCATATTCTGCATCACCCGAATCGGATTGCCGGACTTGAGCGCCTGCCCCTCCGGTGATTCCATCAGTTGGTAGTAATCGGCTCGCAGCGGGGCAAATTCAATGCCATGCCCGCTGACAAACGCATCAAAGTTATTCGGCGCGCCCAACCGCACTGTGTATCCGGCACTTTTTAGCTTAATCGCCAGCGCTAGATAAGGCTGCACATCTCCGCGCGATCCTGCCGTCAAAATGGTTATGTTCATGTTCTTGCATCCTTATACTGTGTCACCAGCTCACGCATCATCACTAAAATCCGTTGAAGCACCGCTTTACCCGCTGCCTTATCCCCGCCGCCTTCCGGTGCTAGACCCCGTTCCAGCAGCGCACCGACCGCCTTTCCAACTTCATCCAGCGGCGGCACTTCAGAAATCGGGAAGAAATCGTTCACCATCAAGAAGCCGCATTTGATGAGTGCCATCACGTACGAAATGATTTTCGCATCCAAATCGCGCCGGATGACGTTGGCCTCCTGTAGCTGAATAATCAACTCATCACGGATGACATCGCCGTTAATCATGATCGGGTCGTCTTTCATCCGCCGCGCCATCTCGCCCACAACTTTCGCATCCCGCCGCATCAGTGCCAGTATCAATGGACTGGCGTAGGTGGCGACGATTGCATGTTGGTATAGGGCGAAGATCGAACCGGCATCCGGGTCAGCCTCAATGCGCTCAATCAGCACATCGAGCATCTTTTCGCCCTCGTACATCACCAGCGAGTCGAATAGTTCGACTTTGCTCTTGTAATGTAAATAAATCGCTCCCTTAGAAATACCTGCTTCCGCCGCAATATCGCTCATCGTCGTTTTGTCGTACCCATAATGGGCGATCAATTTTGCAGCAGCTTCCAGAATACGTTTTTCGCGTTCAGGGTTTGTGTCAGCCATGTATCGTTGGAATTCCCTTTTTGACCATTTGACCGGATATGCATATTGAGTCAACAAGTCACATCGTATGACGATTCGTCCCGCAATACACCCCCAGTAATTGGGGGGCAGCCGCTGGACTGAGGTGGGGCTAGTGCAGGGTTATAAGACAGGCTAGGATGGACACATTCGTTTCAGTCAAAGGTCAATGTTATGGATACAGCCATCGGGTTACTGTTCGCGTTTCTATGGGCATCCGGCCCCATCGCCGCTAAGTTTGGCTTTCAAGGCTCCCAACCCTTGACCATATTGGAAGCCCGCTTTTTCTTTGCAGCCGTAATTATGCTCACCATCAACTACGGTTTTCAGCGTAATAACCCGCTGCCAAAACGATCCGACTGGAAGCACATTGTTGTCCTTGCCCTCACCAACAGCACCATCTATCTCAGCATGTGCTGGCTGGCGGTGCAGCAAATTCCCGCCGGAATGCTGAACCTGTTTATCGCCTGCAACCCCTTTTTGGTTGCCGTCTTCTCCAGCGTGTGGCTTGCACGTAAAGTGACGCGTCAAGAATGGCTTGGGATGGTCGTCAGCTTTGCGGGATTAATCATCGCCACGGCACCCTCGATCACGGTCGATAATGCCGGTGTTGGCGGTATCATCATGGCGATTATCGGCGTTGTGACCTACGCCTTCGGCAGTGTTTACTTCAAATGGGCGAAAGTCGAACTTTCCGGACGGATACTCAACGGCTGGCAGATTACACTTGGCGGGATTTTCCTGCTGCCCTTCGCCGCTGCCCTCAATGGCCCGACCCTTCCCCCCGTCACCCCCCAACTGGTCATCGGATTAAGCTGGTCGGTCATCATGATTTAGATCATCGGCATCATCCTGTGGTTCTTCCTCTTGAAGAAAGATCCGGTACGCGCCAATATGTGGATGTTCCTCACGCCGGTATTCGGTTATATGCAGGCGGCGCTGGTACTCGGCGAAACCATCCGCGTAACCGACATCATTGGCACGGTGTTTGTCTTATTAGGATTGGTCGTCAGCGGAACCATCGAACTCCGCTGGTGGGCGAAAACCGAATCGCCCCTTATCCCTGCCGATTAATCGTGAAAGAAGTTCCAAAACGCTGTCGCACCAGTAGCTTGATTGAAAAACACCTTGGCGTTCTCTGTTCTCTTGGCGTACTTGGCGATTAGTTTTCTCTTTGCCCTCTGCGGTCAATCTGCATTTGCCTGCTTCGTGTTCTTTGTGCCTTTGTGGTAAAACCGTATCGTATTTGCATTAAGGATTTCCCATGTCCCTACC
>JBBSBS010000493.1:0-4984 GCA_038251045.1 Aggregatilineales bacterium
GATGCTCTCTCTGCTGCCTTACATGCTGCTCCTTTTCTCCCTTCCTCCCCTACCTGAGTAGTTACGCTTTTGCTGCTTAATTTGCCGTTGCTCCCTCAAACCGTTGCACAAACCTCAAATCACCGTTGCCATATTTGCCACAGTTGTGTCGTTGTGTCGTTTCCGACGACGACGACGACGACACAACCGACACCAGCACTTCCGAATCTGAAGAATCCGACGAATTTTCCGAAGTCCTTTAGGGCGAATCAAAAGAGGTGCTTTCACACCCCTTCCGATGCCGCCAATAAAATGTCTCGTTTAGACCGATAAATGTTCGCGAATGATATCTTGGCTCAGGTCGTTAGTATTGCCTTCAGACACAATATGACCCTTTTCCATCACATAACAATAATCCGCCACCCGCAGGGCAAAGTCCAAAAACTGTTCGATCAGCAGAATGGAAATATCACCTTTTTTGCCCAGCGCCATAATCAGCCGTTCGATCTCATCCACAATCGACGGTTGAATACCCTCCGTCGGTTCGTCCAGTAACAATAGCTTGGGTGAGCGCACCAGAATCCGACCGAAAGCCAACTGCTGCTGCTGCCCACCGCTCAATGTTCCGGCGACCCGCTTCCCCATCTGCTTCAGCACCGGGAAAATTGTGTAGACCTCATCAATAGCCTCGTCCGAGTGTTTCAGTTGTTTGCTGTCCAGCGCCTCTAAACCCATCAGTAAGTTTTCATAAACAGTTAGGAACGGGAAGATACCGCGTCCCTGTGGCACATAACCAATGCCAGCCCGCGCACGGCGGTGCGGCGCATCCCGTGTGATGTCCTTGCCCTCATAAGCGACCGACCCCTTACGCACTTTGAGGTTGCCCATGATGGTCTTGAGCAGGGTTGTTTTGCCAACACCATTACGCCCCATCAAACAAACGATCTTGCCCTTCGGCACGTTCAGGCTGACATCATTCAGAATTCGACTTTCGCCATAATAGACGTGAACATTCGATACACTCAGCATGGTACTACTCCTGCCGCAATAAGGGATTTATTTAATGACCGCGTCCCAGATACACTTCAACCACCCGCGGATCGTTCTGGACTTCAAGCACCGGCCCTTCACACAGCAGTTTACCCGCGTGTAAAACGGTGACAGTCGTCGCGAACTGCCGCACGAACACCATATCATGCTCGACCACCAGCACCGACCGGTTTTGCCCGATTTTCTGGAGTAGTTCGCCGGTGCGATCCCGTTCTCCTCGCGACATACCTGCGACCGGTTCATCCAACAGCATCAACTTTGGCTCTTGAATCAGGATGACACCAATTTCAAGCCACTGTTTTTGCCCGTGTGAAAGTGTGCCTGCCCGTTTGTCGGCATCCGCTTGCAGGCCGATGAGTTCCAAAACTTCTTCGACCTTCTCTTTTTGTGTCATGGGCAGCGAACGGAGTAACTTTCCGGTAGCCGTTCTGAAACCGATAGCGGCTTCCAGATTCTGGTAAACCGTTAGGCTCCCAAAAATAGAAGGAGTCTGAAACTTACGACCGATGCCCGAATGTACCCGTTTATGTTCAGCCATGTGTTGGATATTGGCGTTTTTATCGAAAGCGATTTTACCGTTGGTTGGGCGTGTTTTACCGGTGATGATGTCCAGTAGTGTGGTTTTGCCCGCACCGTTCGGGCCAATCAAAAACCGCAGTTCGCCATAATTGATCGAGAAATCCAGCTCATCCAGCACTTTGAAACCGTCGAAGCTGACCGTTACACCTTGTACATTTAGAATTTTCTCAGTCATGATTATTGACTCCTTATTATTTAGCTTGCGCCGTGTCCATTTCGAGCTTAGATTGAGCCTCAATCTCGATTGGATCATCTTGTGAATTACGATTGATGGGCAAACGCTGCCACAGTTTACGCAGTGCCCCTAGTAAACCTTCGGGGAATAGAAGCACCACGCCGATGAACAACGCCCCCATGAAAAACTGCCAGATGTCCGGGTTGGCGCTGCTGATGGTACTCTTGCCTGTGTTGACCAGAATCGCCCCCAGAATTGCGCCCACCAGTGTGCCGCGCCCACCGACCGCCACCCAGATCACAATCTCGATCGAGGCCACAATATCAAGCTGTTTGGGGGCAATGATGCCGACCTGCGGCACGAACAACGCACCAGCGATTCCGGCAATTCCAGCGGAGATTGCAAAGACGAGGGTTTTGATGAGGACGGGGTTGTAACCCATGAACCGTAGCCGGTTTTCATCATCGCGCAGGGCAACCAGAATACGCCCGAACCGTGAGCGTACCAGAAATTGACATCCGATAAAGACGATACCCAGCACCACCGCCGTAACCAGATACAGCGCCATTTTCGTGTCGGGCGCGGCTAACCGCGCGCCAAAAATCGTTCGCATCTCGGTGATGCCGTTGGTTCCGTTGATAAGCTGCTGCTGACCCACCAACAACAGCGCGACAATCGCCGTGAGCGCCTGCGTGATGATCGAGAAGTACACCCCCTGCACACGGCTGCGGAAGATCATAAAGCCTACCAGACCTGCCATAACCATCGGCACGACCACCGCCAATATCAGGGCGATAATCGGCGAATGAAATGGCTGCCAGAGCCACGGTAGTTCTGTAACTCCGTATAAACCCATGAAGTCCGGTAGATTCTTACCGACGGTTTCAAGATTCAAGTACATAGCGAAGCAGTAGGCACCAATTCCAAAGAACAACCCTTGACCGAGACTGAGCATCCCGCTGTAGCCCCAAATCAGGTCAAGGCCGAGCGCGACAATCGCATAAGTAAGGAAACGACCCAGCAGATTGATCTGGAAGTTGGATAAGGTCTGTGGCAGTACAAATAGGAAAATGACTGCACAGATCACAAACAGAATGGATTGCAGGAAAAGGTTCCTGCGACCGAGTTTCAACATATGCATTCCCTTCTAAGTACGACCACGCAGCGCAACTAGGCCGTTTGGCTTCCACTGCAAGAAAGCGATAATGATGATGAAGACCAGCACTTTCCCCAACGTGGCGGTGGTACTTCTTTCGAGGAAGGAGTTAAAGACACCAATCAGCACAGCCGCGAGGACTGTCCCCGGTAAGCTGCCGACCCCTCCTAGCACAACGACCATAAAGGCATCAACGATATAACCCGTACCGAGCTGTGGCCCAATCTGACCGAGCAGCGTTAGGGCTGAACCGGCAACGCCTGCTAACCCCGCGCCCAGCGCAAAGGTGTAAGCATCAACGCGGCGGGTCGTAACCCCCAGACTGGCAGCCATTTCTCGATTTTGCATGGTGGCGCGTGTGCGCCGTCCGGCAGGGGAGTGGTAGAGGTAAAAGTAGATGCCGATGATACAGACGATCACTAAACCGATGATAAACAAACGTTTGTAGGGAAGCTCGATCCCTTCGGTGAGCGTGAAACCACCACTCAGCCATTCCGGTGCAACGACCGGCACATTACGCGAGTCGTAGCTGCGGGCGACCTGTTGCAGGATTAACCCCACGCCCCATGTTGCCAGCAGGGTATCGGTTGTGCGCCCGTACAGATGTCGAATTAATAAATTTTCGAGCAGAAGACCTAAAAGGCCGGTTATCAAAAAGGCGGCAACAATTGAAAGTAAAAAGAAAACACCTTGTTTGGGCGCATCCGGCCCACCCAGTTGCACAGCTATGATGCTCTGGAAAAAATAAGTCACATATGCGCCGACCATGATGAATTCACCATGCGCCATATTGATCACTTTCATCAGGCCAAATGAGAAGGCTAACCCCAATGCTGCCAGCAGCAAGATTGACCCGATACTTAATCCGTTAAATAGCTGTACCAGTACGCTTTCCACGATAAAAACCTCTTTCAGACCAATTGTCCTGTGAAACAGAGACAGGGACGCTGATGTGCGTCCCTGCAACAGTGCAAGTCATTTATGGATCAGACGAACAAACTACCTCTGCTGCTTCAGCCTTCCATTGGCGGGCAGCCTGCCTCTGGCTTGGGCAGTTCGGCAGCCCAACTGTAGCTGCACAGATACGGATCAGGCTTCACTGGACCCTCGGTTGCCGAGATGGTGTCGATCAGGCCATCTTCACGAATTTGACCGATACGAACGATCTTGTAGGTGTGCTGGGTTGGACCATCAATGGTGACGGTGCCTTCCGGTGCGTCGAAGGTGATGCCACCTGCGGCTGCACGAACTGCGTCTACATCGGTTGAGCCGGCCTTCTCGACAGCGGCTGCCCACAGATACACACCGAAGTAACCGGCTTCCATCGGGTCACTGGTCACGCGGTCTTCGCCGTACTTGGCTTTGAAGGCCTTGACGAAGGTTTCGTTTTCTGGAGAGTCTACGGTTTCGTAGTAGTTCCAGGCGACCAATTGACCGACCACGTTCTCAATGCCGATACCTGTCACTTCTTCTTCCGCAATACTGACCGAAAGTGTGGGCAGTGATTCAGCGGTGTAACCGGCATCCTTATACTGCTTGAAGAAAGCAACGTTGCTGTCACCATTCAGCGTGTTGAAGATCACATCCGGTGCGGCTTCTTTGATCTTGTCAATGATGGTGCTGAATTCAGTGCCGCCCAAAGGAACGTATTCTTCACCCACGGTTTCTACACCTGCATCAGCGAGTTGGGCGCGGATGATGGTGTTCGATGTACGGGGGAACACATAGTCTGAACCGAGGAGGAAGAACTTCTTCTTGCCTTCCTTCAGCAGATATTCAACGGCGGGAACAATTTGCTGGTTGGTGGTTGCACCGGTGTAGAAAATGTTGGGTGACTGCTCCAGCCCTTCGTATTGCACAGGGTAGAACAGCAATCCATTGTTTTCTTCAAATACGGGTTTCACAGCTTTGCGGCTGGCGCTGGTCCAGCAGCCAAAGACTACCGCTACTTGATCTTCCAGCAGCAGCTTGCCTGCTTTTTCGGCGAATGTCGGCCAATCACTGGCTCCGTCTTCGACAATCGGTTCGATCATCTTGCCCAAGAC
>JBBSBS010000494.1:0-4978 GCA_038251045.1 Aggregatilineales bacterium
TACAAATACCACGCCGTTTGTCCTTTGGCGAACACCATGATACCCGCCAGCGGATCGCCTTCATGTTCCGCAAGGATCAGCGCGGCATCTCCTTGCGGCACGAACAGGTCATAGGCTTTCTGATAGTAGGCCGGTTCATGCACACCAAAAGCATTGCGTTCGCCGGTGGTGTTCATCATGCCGGTGAAAAGGGCAACATCGGCCTTGCTGCCTTCGCGGTAAGTGATACCACCTTTAAGCGATTGACGGATTTTGCGGCGTGTCCCCTGATTCATCCGCGCCAGAATCGTGTCTTCATCACTGCTGATGTCAATTAGTACCGTGCGCGGTGGTTGTACCGTTTGTGGGCTGGGTCGGAAACCAACAAATTCTACTTTGCCGTGTATCAGTCTTTCGAGCACATCTACTGGTGACGCAATATCGGGGAAAATGCCCGGTTCCCATTTGATGAACGCAGCGTGGTGCTTATCTGCGGCACGTTCTATTTGATCCCATAGCATCGCTTGAATATAGTCGAGGGGCGCACCTTTTTCGGGAAAGGGTTCAATAAACAATGGCCCCATTGCCAGATAGGCCATCGTGCCGAGGCGGAAGGGCAGTCGGCGGAACAGCACTTGAGCAGCAGCCACGATTTGACCACTATCCCCTTTAACGACGAGACGCTCTACTTGCCAACCAAAAGCCGCCTTGAGATCACCCCATGCCCACTGTTGAAGGATGTGTGCGCGGGGATGGGCTGCGATAAAGACTTCCCATTCGGCGGGTGTTGCAGTTGGTCGTTCGATTCGCTTCATTAATCACCATTGAACCATCAGATCGCGAGTTTGCCATCCGTCGGTAAGTCATTTGTAGAGGATATAAGATGGAAAAGCAAGGCTGGTGGTTAACACATCAATTCGGGGTTTTTGCCAAGAAAGCGAGCGCTGTGGGGCTTTGTTATATCCAAAGGCGTGTGTTAGAATGTCCCGCAGACACAACCCATTACATAGGCATCGCCAATCTACATCAAAGTTATCCAATTCTTTGCATCATGGTTTGGGTCTATGCTATACTTGTGTAGTTTGTCACAAATGATGTGTGACAATATTTTTTTACACAGATGTAAATAATAGTTTTCATAGCTCAGGAGTACGCTCCAATGGCAGTTTTAAACGAATGGGCGTTCATCGGCGTGTTTTTTTCTATCGCCTGGATATTCCCATTTTTGCCGATCGTCGGCGCTCATTTTCTGGCTCCACACAAGCCGAATAGCATTAAGCAAGCTACCTATGAGTGCGGTGTCGAAACCGTCGGTGATACCTGGATTCAATTTAAGGTGCAGTATTACATCTACGGGCTGATTTTCATGGTCTTTGATGTTGAAATTGTGCTGCTGTTCCCGTGGGCATTGGCCTACAAGCAGTTGGATTTCTTCGGTTTCTTCGCTGGTTTGTTGTTCGTTTTCTTCCTGTTCGACGCACTGATCTATGCGTGGCGAAAAGACGCGCTAGAGTGGATTTAAGTCAAGTACTGAGTAAAATGTGCTGAGTACTGTGTAGGGATGGAAGCCAAGTTCCGTTACTACCGATTAAGGGTGTGGGTTTATGGAAAACATTTGCAGTATCAATAATCTAGTAGCCTGCCTTGTGCAGAGTGGCATGAACCGTGATCTGGCAAATTTGCTTACATCACTGGGCGCGGCGGTACTGGTAGCAACTGTGCCGTTGGTTACCGTCATCTTCCTGATCTGGATCGAGCGTAAGGTGGCAGCGCGGGTACAAGACCGCATTGGCCCGAATCGCGTCGGTCCGTTTGGTCTGTTGCAATCGGTAGCCGATGCCCTCAAGATGCTGACCAAGGAAGACATCACGCCGCAGGGCGCGGATAAATTCATCTTCAATCTTGCGCCGATCATCGCCTTCGCATCAGTCATATTGATCTGGGCGGTTATTCCGTTTACACCGCTGCATATCGGTGCGGATTTAAGCATCGGTATTCTGTACTTTGTGGCGGTGGCCTCGATCGGTACGATCAAAATCATGATCGCGGGCTGGTCGAGCAATAACAAGTACGCGCTTCTCGGAGCGTTCCGCACGATTGCGCAACTGCTCAGTTACGAAGTGCCGCTGGTGTTGTCGCTGCTCATTCCGGTGATGATTTCCGGCACGATGAGTATGCAGCAAATTGTACGGGAGCAGGGAGCCATGTGGTATGTCTTCCTAGCACCCATCGCGGCTGTCATGTTCTTTATTGCTAACCTTGCTGAAACCGGACGTGCGCCGTTTGACCTGTTGGAAGCCGAGTCGGAAATTATCGCCGGCTACAACATCGAGTATTCAGGCTTCAAGTGGGGCATGTTCATGGCGAGCGAATTTACGCACGCCTTTACTGCCTGCTTGCTGACGGCAGTGGTTTTCCTCGGCGGCTGGTGGGGACCGGGTGTCGAACAGATTCCGGTGCTGGGCATTGTGTACATCGGCCTCAAGACCGGTGTTGTTTACCTGTTTGCGCTGGTGCTGCGCAGTACAGTTCCCCGTGTCCGTATTGACCAATTGATGGCTCTCAACTGGAAGTGGCTGGTGCCGATTTCAGTCGGTAATGTGCTGGTGACCGCTTTCCTGTTGCAGGTGGTGAAGTCACTCGGCCTTACGCCCCAGACTGGTGATTTCATCGCAGCCTTACCGCAAACGGTGATCTTGCTGCTGGGTAACATCGTACTGGGTGTGATTGTGTTCGGGCTGATCGGTCGTATTGGGCGGGCTGAACGGTTGGCAAACGAAAATGTTGATGTGCATGTCGCACACAACGAACATGCGCCGGCAGCAGCGGTTGGCGACTAAGACTGATTAACTTTACAAGCGAAGCCGTTTGATTGTGTGATGCCATCGCACAATGACGCGAGTAGGACGAAATTATGCTGGAATTTAATGCTTCAAGTGTTGCCTTTATCGTGTTCACACTGTTCAGTTTGGGCGGTGCGCTCGGTGTGGTTACAACCCGCAACCTGATTCATGCAACCCTCTATCTCATTCTGAGCTTGTTTGGGGCAGCAGGGTTTTTCGTGCTGCTCAGTGCGCCATTTCTGGCAGCCGTACAAATACTCGTATACATCGGCGCAATTGCTATCTTGATCGTCTTCGCGGTCATGTTAACGCGCAGCATGACACGCCTGCGTGAACTTTATAATCACCAGTGGTTGTTGAGTGGTGTTGTGGCAATCGCCTTGTTCATATTGTTGATGGCGGGTGTCATCCTGCCGGTGTGGGGTTTGAATGGGTCACAGGCCGGTATGCCGATTTCGGACGTGGTAACGACCACCGTTGATCTGGGCAAAGCGCTGGTAGACCAGAACCAATATGTACTGCCGTTTGAGGTCGCCTCGCTGCTGCTGACGGCGGCGATGATCGGCGCGATTGTAATTGCGCGTGATGACCGGGAATAATGTGGATAGTGCCGGGTGCTGAGTACCGGATGATGAGTCAAAACGGAACAGAGTTTGGCTCGAATAGGTACAGCACTACATGCGGAGTGGATGACGAATGATACCTTTATGGATGTATCTGGGAGTAGCGGCAGGGTTGTTTTGTATCGGTACCTATGGTGTACTCTCACGACGCAACGCTGTGGCTGTGCTGATGAGCATCGAACTGATGCTTAACGCGGTCAATATTAATCTGGTTGCATTCTGGCGTTATGTCGCGCCGGACAATATGGCAGGGCAGGCGTTTGCTGCCTTCGTCTTCGTAATTGCAGCGGCAGAGGCCTCGGTCGGGTTGGCGATCATCATCTCGGTGTATCGTAACCGCCGGTCGGTCAGTGTTGAAGATGTTGATTTGTTAAAATGGTAGCGTAGAACCTATCCGAAGGAAAAAGGGCGAGCCAAGGGGCCGCCCGTATGTTGTGTGGTGCGGATAGAGAGCGAAGGTCGAATTTATGGAAGCAAATGTTAGTTTTATGAGTAACCCGGATTTGCTGCCCTGGCTTGTGCCGCTGGGACCGCTGCTGGCATTCTTCGTCATCACCCTGTTGACGAATCGGGCAAAGACTGTGCCCGCCACCAGTTCTGAATACAGCGATCACAATCACCCCGGTTATTTCGGGTTGAATGTCGGTGTTGCCAGTTCTGCCAGCCGAATCGCCTCAGTCATCGTCGGGCTAGTGGGTATCGGCGCGGCATGGTTGATTGCCCTCACGGTGGTTGGTTCGGCATTGAACGCGCCGCACCTCGGTGAAGAAGTGTTCGGCAGCAGTTTCGACTGGATGGCGACCGGAACGAGCGCGCTTAAGATGGGTGTGCTGGTCGATCCGTTGAACACAGTGATGCTAATTATGGTGCCGCTGGCCTGCGTGTGCATCTTCATCTATTCTATCGGCTATATGGCGAGCGATGCCCGGCAGTCGCGCTTCTTCGCGCTGATTTCGCTGTTCGCGGGTGCGATGCTCACTTTGGTGGTGGCGGATAATCTGCTGCTGCTGTTCGTCGGCTGGGAAGTGATGGGCTTGTGTTCATATCTGCTCATCGGTTTCTGGTTCGAGAAAGAAAGTGCTTACAACGCCGCCATTAAGGCCTTCACCACCACCCGCGTGGCTGATGTCATCATGCTGCTCGGCATCGTGTACTTGTACTCGCTGACCGGCACACTCAGCTTCCGCGAGATTATGCATAATCAAGATGTGCTGAACTTATTGGCAACCACTCCCGCGCTGATTTTCGGCAGTATGAGTGCAGCCAGCCTGATCGGTATCTTCCTTGTAATCGGTACTATCGGTAAATCGGCACAGTTTCCACTGCACGTCTGGTTGCCGGACGCGATGGAAGGCCCGACACCGGTTAGTGCCATGATCCATGCAGCCGCGATGGTTTCCGCTGGTATTTACGCCATCATCCGCATGTATCCGGTATTCGCAGCCGGTGGTGATCCGCATCATGGTTTGTTGACACCGCCCTTGCTTTTGATGACCGTCGTCGGTTCATTCACTGCCTTGTTCGCGGCCTCGA
>JBBSBS010000495.1:0-4977 GCA_038251045.1 Aggregatilineales bacterium
ACCACAACTGGGCGCGTATCCGTCCAGCGATTTTCGGCACGATTTTTGAGGACAGCATGGACGCGGCAGAACGCCACCAAGCGGGGGCACATTTCACGAGCGACCGTGACATCATGCGGATTGTCGAGCCGGTGATCGTGCGACCGTGGCGCGAACGGATTGAAGCCGCCAAGAACGCCAAAGCCCTGCACCACCTGCACGAAGAATTATGTCATTATGTGGTGCTTGATCCGGCGTGTGGCAGCGGCAACTTCCTGTATATCGCTTACCGCGAAATGAAGAAATTGGAACAGGGTATCTTCGAGCGGCTGCATGAACAGGAGGGCAACGGTCAGGGCATTATGGGGATGGTGAGTGCGCGGCAGTTTTTCGGCTTCGACACCAACCCATTCGCGGTGGAACTGGCAAAGGTGACGCTGATGATTGCCAAGAAGCTGGCGGTGGATGAACTGCACTCGCTGGAACACCCGCTGCCGCTGGATAACTTGGATGCGAACATTCGGGTGGCGGACGCGCTGCTGACGGAGTGGCCTGAGTTTGATGCCTGCATCGGCAACCCGCCGTATATGGGGGCAAAGCGGCTGAAACAGGAACACAAACCGGAGTATATTAACCGCGTGCGGGATACGTTCGCGGATGTGCCGGGAAACGCGGATTACTGTGTGTACTGGTTCAACAAAGCGCACAAGCTGATGAAGGCGGGGGCGCGGGCGGGTTTGGTGGGGACGAACACCATCCGGCAGAATTACAGCCGCGAAGGTGGTTTGGATGTGATTGTGGCGAACGGCGGGACGATTTACGAGGCGGTGAGTTCAACACCGTGGTCAGGCGAGGCAGCGGTACATATTTCGATTGCGTGCTGGGCAAAAGGGAACGCTCCGTATACCCCTGCCCGTTTGTGGGTAGATGGTGAAACGTTTGTGGATGTGGAGAGTATCAACAGCAGCTTGTCATTGAAAACGGATGTGACCAGTGCGGCGGTGCTGGAATGCAATCGTGAGCCGAAGCGCGTGTTTATCGGGCAGCAAACCGGACATGAAGCTTTTATACTCGAACCTGAACAAGCCGCAGAAATGGTGCGGAAAGATGCGTCGAGCCGCCTCGCAATATACCCTTTTCTGATCGGACGTGACTTAACAGGGCAACCCGGCGCTCAACCGAGTCGCTATGTGATTGACTTGAACAGATATGATGTGGTAGAAGCACAACAATTCAAACTGGCATTCAAGCAAATCCAAACAGAAGTATTACCGATTAAAGAAACTATGGCAAAAGAAGAAGGCGAGCGGAACGAAAAACTAACTTCTGTGAACCCACGAGCTAAGGTAAATCATCACCATATCAACTTTTTGCGACAGTGGTGGAAGCATGAATGGGGTCGTCCTGATATGGTAGAGGCAATCTCAGGACTTTCGCGATATATTGTATGTTCGCGTGTTACAAAACGTCCTATTTTTGAGTTCACATCACCACAAATCCGACCAGATACAGCGCTTACTGTATTTACGTTCCCCGACGATTACAGCTTTGGCATTTTGCAATCGAACGCTCATTGGGAATGGTTTATCGCTAAAGGCTCAACACTGACTGAACGTTTCCGCTACACACCCAACAGCGTATTTGATACCTTCCCGTGGCCGCAGCAGCCGAGCGCAGCACAGGTCAAGGCGGTGGCACTGGCGGGACGGGCGCTGCATGAGTACCGGCGGGCGGCGATGGTGAAGAATCCCAAGCTGACGCTGCGCGCGTTATCACGTTCGCTGGAACTGCCGGGGAAAAACCCGCTCAAGGATTACCACGCGGCGTTGGATGCGGCGGTGCTGGCGGCGTATGGGTTTGAAGAACCCTCACCCCTAGCCCCTCTCCCTCAGGGCGAGGGGGAAAATACGGGTGACGTGTTGGCGCAGTTGTTGGCGTTGAATGAACAGGTGGCGGCGAAGATCGAAGCGGGAGAAGTAGTGACCGCGCCGGGTGTGCCTGCCGATTATCCGAATCCGGCAGAATTGGTGAGCGAGGGATGCATCACACCACCGGAGTGGGTGTAGGAACGGGTCGCGTGATAACGGATTCACGTCATGAGGTATGACCAATAAGCGGATTGGTTCTCTTGTGATTCAGGGGGTCTTCTGAGACACTTTGTGCATGACATCACAATCCCAGATTTTTAAACACAGCCGCATTGTCGACCACTCACCCATTTTTTACGGGTGGGTGGTGTGGTTCGTGGCGACCATCGGCATTTCTGCAACCTCCCCCGGTCAGAGTTATTCGATTTCGCTTTTCATTGACCATTACATTGTTGATTTTGGTTTGGATCGGACGACGGTATCCGGTCTTTACGGTTTGGGTACGTTTCTGGCGGCGCTCGGCCTGACATGGGTGGGGCGACAAATTGACCGGCAGGGCAATCGGCGCATGAGCGTCATTATCACGCTGTTGTTCGCGCTGGCATTGATGGCCTGCTCGTTAATCGCGGGGCCGATCTCGATTTTGTTCAGCTTTATCGCGATACGGGGATTGGGGCAAGGGTCACTGACGCTGGTGAACTCGACGGCAGTAGCCCAATGGTTCCAACGGCGACGAGGACGGGTCATCGGGTTTTCGCTAGTGGGGTTCGCGCTGTTCCAACGGTTTTATGTGCCGTGGATGCAGTCGTTCATCGAAGTGCATGGTTGGCGCGATGCATGGCTGTTGACCGGCCTGAGTATGGGGTTGGTGATTTTGCCGCTGCTGGGTATTTTCTTGCGTGACCGTCCCGAAAATTTTGGTTTAGTGCCGGACGGCAAAGCAGATTTGTCGGCACACAGCACGGATGCCGTGCCGGAAGAAAATTGGCGGCTGGCAGAAGCGCTGCGCACACCGATCTTCTGGGCGTTTACCTTCGCCCGCATGTTGGCAGGCGCATGGGGAACGGCTCTTATTTTCCACCAGCTATCGCTATTTAAGGGGCTGGGTTACGCACCGGATGTGGCTGCCAACACCTTCGGGCAGGTGGCATTGGTCACGGCAGGCTTCACGCTGGTTTCCGGCTGGCTGGTGGATCGGATACGCCCGAATTACCTGATCGTCATTCAAATGTTGGGGTTGATCTGCGCGGCTGTGTTAGCCATGGTAATGAGCACACCGACGCTGTTAACCCTATACACGGTTGGTTTCGGCGTTTTTATGGGTGTGGGTTCGGTCTTCGATGGTTCGGTATGGGTGATGCTGTTTGGCAGACAGCATCAGGGCGCGATACGTGGTTTTGTGGCGACCACTACGGTCATCGGAACGTCGATAGGGCCGCTGGTATTCGGGTTGACATTCGACCATCTGGGGAGTTATGCCCCGGCGCTGTGGTTGGGTATCGGGCTGGCAGTAGTCGCCATACTGTTGGCGCTGATCGTCAAAAAGGCGAACAAACCGGCTGATGTGAAACACCTGCTGCCCGTTATATCAACCGACTAGAACATCTCCGGTTACTTATACTTAGGTTTGTACCAACACCATCCGGCGGAACGCGCCGGCACTGAGCGTCAGCAGCACCACAATGACCACCGCGCCGAGCAGAAATGGTGCAGTCATGCCGTACTGCTGGTAGACGAGGCCACCGAGCAGCGGTGCAACGGCATTCGCCAGCGTCACTAAAGCGGCGCTGAGTCCTAAGGCCGCGCCGTATTCGGTACGGGTTACGCGCTGTGTGATGAGGGCGTTCAGGCTGGGGCGGATGAGTCCCGCGCCGATTGACAGGGGCACAAGCGAGGCGAGCAGCCACAGAAAGCCGCCAATGCCGCGATTGCTATCCTCCGGCAACTGCACCGCGAATTGACCGATCATGGCTTCGGTGGCGCTGGGGGTGAGGGTTTGCATTTCTTTCTCGGCGGCGATTTTGATGTAAAAGGGATGGGGTTGGGCAGGTGTCAAGGCGAACAACAACATGCCGACGGCGAGTAATCCCAAGGCGATCTGTGTCAGACGCTGTTCACCGTACTTCTTTTTCCATTTGCCGATGAGCCGCGTTTGCCCGTAGACCAATACGATGCCGACGAAGATAAAGATTAGCGAGTTGCCCTGCCCCAACAAACCGAGACGGTTGAGCGTGAATAAGCCCAGCAAACTTTCAAATCCGTAAAAGACAACCTGCTGGGCGAACATCAACAGCATGAGCGTGCTCATCTGTGGGCGTTTGAGCAGACCAAAGTTGGGCAGCCACGTGCGCCAGCCCTGTATGGCGGCGCGGCGTTCGGCTGGCAGCAGGGTTTCTTTGAACATGAAGATCGTCAGCAAAATGGAGATGAATGAATAAGCGGCAGCGATCCAAGCGGGGATGGCTAGACTGTCGGAAAATTCGAGGGCGATCAGGGAGATGGCGGGGCCAAACAGGAAGCCCAAACCGAAAGCCGCGCCGGTCAAACCCAAGCCCTGCGCCCGATTTTCGTCGGTGGTGATGTCGCTGATGGCAGCCTGCGCGGTGGCGATATTTGCGCCGAACAAGCCATCAATCAAACGCGAGAGGATGACCATCCACAGCGAATGAGAAAGCGCCAGAATGATGAAGCCGATGCAGGTCGAAATCTGGCTGATGAGCAGCAGCGGTTTGCGTCCGTAACGGTCGGAGAGCGCACCCATCACCGGCACGCCGAGCACCTGTGCCAGCGGGAAGGCGGCAGCAACCAAGCCGATTTCCAACGGACCAGCGCCGAAGTTGAGGGCGTAGAGATGCAGCAGCGGCAGGATAAGCGTCAACCCAAGAATATCGACAAAGGTCAGGGCAAAGATGGGGAATACGGTGTTATGGTCGAATTTAGGCTTACTCATAAACGGCCTCTACGCCTCTAGAATGTGACGGATTTTTGCGGGGTTAAGTGTATACCCGATGGTAGCAGTTTGTCAGATGGAAGCGGTACGCGGCATGATGCAGGCACATAAAAAGAACACAGCCTGAGCCATGTCCTTTTGCGATCTGATGTCGTTATTCGACTTTGGGGTTTATGAGGA
>JBBSBS010000496.1:0-4946 GCA_038251045.1 Aggregatilineales bacterium
GTCATAGACATCACTCCTGACTGTGAAAATAAGATAAAAACGACCCCACAGCCTTGATAAACTGTGAGGTCGAGAAGCGCTCATCCGCGCAGGTTGCCGCCTGAATGCGCCCCGGCACACCCTTGTAGGTGTGACCACGAGACGTTGGCCTTTCCAGTAGACAGCTTTTTGTATTCGCTGCCTCATCCACGACGATCTGCGCTCCGACTGCCCGTGTGCAGCTTGGCAAAATCAACCGCTCTGCTCCAACAGAGAAGTTTCTCCTGCATCACAGGTTCGGGAGCGTTTGGCATAATATGGACAGCGCGATCATCTATAGGAGGCCGTCAACGCACATCGGCGTTGGGCAATGTTTACAGCGTTGCCCTTTCGAGCGAACGCAGCCTTCACAGCACATCCGTCTGATCGATAACCACTTATGCATTTGGTAATCTGCAACTTTTACGCGGGTCAAAATAGCACGCCGGGGTCTCCCAGCTTCACCCAACGGGCGGCATGGTTTTGCCATGAGCCAAAGGCGGCACAAGCCCGGGCAAAACCATAGCCGTACCCGCTTGCGGGTATGAAGGGTGGGGTGGGGTGCTATCCTGCGGGTTAAAAGTTGCACCAATGCAAAAGGTTTAGGAACAGAGGTGACTGTGGATGGTTCGCCGTCAAATAAGGCATAAGATAAACAAATCAAGGCAAATATTGGGTTAAAACCTAAAGCTGTATTTATCGTCAGTAATTATGACTTGAATAATCATTTGATTTCTGCACAATCTATCATTAATAAATGAATATCTCACGTAAAGTAGGGTTGCCATGACTTATTTCATTATTTAAAAAAGAGCACGAATACTTGGCATAATCAGTTTTTGGAACATGTCATCCATGTGCTCAGGTGTCTCACGCATATCTTGTTCAAGCCACCAAATCAATAACATCAGGAATGTACTGGTTATAAAACTGGTAACGACTGGAAGCGGAATAGAAAAACTAGGGGAATCGCCGATAAGAGTGGCGATATTTTGCCCCACAATGTTACGCACCTGCTCCTGAAAGTCGCGCATCAGTATCTCCGAACCGCGTCCCCATACAAACGCCTGAACCAAACGACGCTGCTCTTTTACGTGTCGAAAGAGTTCTAAACTAGGCAGCAATCCACTGTGTATATGCCCTAATTTAGCCGTATAAATTTCCAACTGATGGATGAGTTGGTCAAGCTGGCTTGTCAGCAAATCTTCTTTATCGGTGAAATGCGCGTAAAAAGTCGAGCGTCCAATATCTGCCCGATCCAAAATATTCTGAATGGTAATGTCATCGTAATGCTTTTCCAGCATCAGATCCACGAAGGCGTTTCCAAGTAACTGGCGGGTACGTTTTGAGCGCCGATCGTCTTTGAGCGACTTCATAAGGGTGTGCCTTTCCGAACAATTTCACTGTTTTGTTCAGTACTGAATTTTTTCTGGGGTTTGGTTGTTGACCCAACCTTCTCCCTAATCATATCCTAAATCGAACAGTCTGTTCACTAGTGAATAATTTGTACATTAAGTAGAGGGAACCATGAACAAAGAAAATCATTTCCATTCACATACCTCAACAGCTCCGGCAACCGAGGGGCGCACCATCCGCTGGGCAAACCATTATGATTTGCTGGTCACATTCCTAACATTGGGAAAGGAAAAATCGCTGCGCCAAGAAATCATCCAAAAGGCTGCTATCCCGATGGGTGGGGCAGTACTAGATGTGGGATGCGGTACGGGTACATTGGCACTTCTCGCCAAGGCTCAAGCGGGAACGCAGGGCAAGGTTTATGGCATTGACGCTGCCCCCGAAATGATTGATGTCGCCCAACACAAGGCCGCTCATCAGGGTTTTGAGATGGATTTTCGTGTGAGCGTTATTGAAGCCCTCCCCTTCCCTGATAACGCCTTCGATGTTGTCTTGAGCAGCTTTATGTTTCACCATTTGCCACCTGACCTCAAACAACGAGGACTGGTTGAGATTTATCGGGTACTCAAGCCGGGAGGTCGGTTGCTCATTGCCGATATGAAACGTCCGACCACATGGGCGCAACGCATGACAACAATGATGCTGATCCATCATGGGCAACTCAGTGATGTATACGACCTCCTGCCTCAGATGAAGTCGATCGGGTACGCGGCAACCCAATCAGGCAATATGCGTTGGAGTCCGATTGGCTTTGTCCAAGGGCAGCGGGCAATACACGGTTAAAGTGGCTCATTCAGGCGTTGGCAGTTGGCACAAAGACCAAACAGCACGAGATGATCGGTGTCCGCCTTGAAACCATATTCTTGTGAGACTTGATCGAACATGCGCTGAAGCAGCGTGTGTTCGATTTCCTGTTCTTTACCACATTGGCGGCAAACGAGATGATGGTGATGATGGGGTTTGGAGATTTCATAATAGGTTTCACCGTGACCGGTATCGGCTGAAACCACTAAGCCTAAATCCACAAAGAGTTTGAGCGTTCGGTAGAGGGTCGAGCGATCAATCGACTTATCAACTTGCCGCACACGAGCATAGATTTCACCGAGTGATGTATGTCCTTCTCCCTCACAAACGGCATCAAGAATCAGCACCCGTTGAGGCGTAACACGGTGTCCTGCTGCTCGAATAATACCTTCGTAATCAATGGTATGGTGAGACATTCACTACCCTTCCTGCCACTTTTTGCAACAAGCTTTTCGAGGACATTTGTAATGTTAAAATTCATTCTGAACGGTCAGATATAGGACATTATTATGACACAGCACGAACATGACGGGCATAACCATCAGCAGGGTATTTGGGGCTTTATCAGCAGTGTTTTTCACTTGCATGGGCATAGCCACGACGAAAAAACCGCACTCATTTCTGATCCGGCATTTAATGCCAATGAGACGGGTATTCGCACCGTTTGGTTAGCCCTTCTCGCATTAGGGGCAACCGCTATTCTTCAAATAGGTGTTGTTGCCTTGAGCGGGAGTGTCGCGTTGCTAGCCGATACTGTTCATAACGTTGGCGATACCCTCAATTCCATTCCCTTGCTTATTGCCTTTTATCTGGCCCGACGAGCAGCCACCCGCCGCTATACTTATGGCTTTGGTCGGGCGGAGGATATTGCGGGCATTTTTATCGTTTTTTCAATTGCCGTGAGCGCGGCGGTGGTCTTCTATGAATCCTTTCAGAAACTTATTCACCCTGAACCGATGCGCAATATTGCTTGGGTTGCTGTGGCGGCAATCATTGGTTTTATAGGCAACGAAACCGTTGCATGGTTGCAAATCCGTGCCGGTCGCAAGATTGGCTCCGATGCCATGATTGCCGATGGACTACATGCTCGGATTGACGGTTTAACCTCTCTTGCTGTGCTGGTCGCAGCAGGTGCAACGCTCGTTGGTCTGCCAATCCTTGATCCGATTATTGGGTTCGTGATTGGTATTACCATCCTCTTTATCACTAAAGATGCCCTACTTCGCATTTGGTATCGGCTCATGGATGCTGTCGATCCTTCTCTCGTGAGCCAAATTGAACATTATGCCAGTGAGGTTCAGGGGGTAAAACAGGTCGCCCGTCTGCGTGTACATTGGGTAGGACATCAGTTATTTGCGGAGATAACAATTGTCGTCGATGAGCAATTATCCCTCGTGGAAAGTCATCAAATTGCTGAGAATGTGGAGGCAGATGTCATGTCTTCAATCCCTCATTTCGCAGAAATAACCGTCCATATTGATCCGAATTATCAGTATAAAAAGGAGAACTCGAAACAAAAACGAGATGCACTCAGGATTCTTCCGCCACGTTATCAGCTCAAAACACCGAGCGCTGCCCCGATGGGTGCGGCTGCACTCAAGTACGATTCGGAAGGTCATGCAGCTTGGAATGAAATTTGGACGGATTTTTGTGATCTGGCTCTCGCAGGTGGGCCGCCCCATCGTGGAAACTTACTCGAACCGGTCAATCCTGATGCAGTACTTGCCAAGCCCGCAGCTTACGAGCATGTAGTAATCGAATTAGAGCGTGGCATTCACATGGTCACAGGGCTACCCGTTATCCGTAGTCAAACGCCCGGTTGGGTCGGTATGGAGTGCCAAAGTGAAGAAATGGCCTTGTGGCTGCTTCGCGCCATCATTGTCGAAAATATTACGGTGCGACGAGAAGATAAAGTTCTTTACTTTCCTGCCGGGCCGGATTTCCAGTTAGAGAAAGAAATCAAGAATGTGATTACTGTCATTGCTAAGACCAATCACTATTGGATAGAGCATAATGAGACAACTCCTTGATTTGTTTGTGACACGCATGTCCCTGATACTGACCGCTGGTATTTTATCGCGTTCAATATTATTGATGTGATGTGATATTGGTATGATTGCAACCGCTCCAATTGCCTATAATGGGGATGTCTGTTCGGAGTGTGTACAAAGCTTTACAAAAGCTATTGAAAATTGCCCGGTGTCAGTGCCGTTGAGGTTTTGTTACTACACGAACGCGCAACCGTCATTCTAATTCCATCAAAGGTTGATATGCCTGCTATCCTTAAAGTAGTTGCAAACGCCTAGTACACCATTGTACTTGAACCGTCCACCATGGATCTTCCAAATCTTACGGTTTGGAGTCGAAAGTAGGAACCGGACGGGCTTCTGCCTCAGCTTGGGTTGAGGCGATACCGTTCTGAGCGATATCCGCAATCAGCCAGTCCATTTCTTTGATCTCACGGCGCTGCGCCTCGATAATTCCGTCAGCAAGATTCCGGACACGTAGATCCTTGATCTGGGCACGTTCACTGGTCAAAATGGCGATTGAGTGATGTGGAATCATAGCGCTCATGTAGGATGAATCGCTTACAGTAATCTGACTACGGACAAGAAAGAGCGCAACCAAAAAGACCACAATACTGCCGAGGTAGACTGCTGTGTTGGTTCTTTTGTTGCTATACATCCCCCGCATGAAGCTTAGCATAA
>JBBSBS010000497.1:0-4942 GCA_038251045.1 Aggregatilineales bacterium
AATCCCAGCTCATAACTCCATCCGCCTATCAATGAATGGCCCTCTGTATCTTCGGGGCGATTTCACTATTGTTAATGGTGCGGGTGAACTGGTGGTCAATGACACCCGTGCCACCCTATGCCGGTGTGGCGGTTCTGCCAACAAACCCTTTTGCGACAATACCCATAGACATAATGGTTTTAATGCACCTGCGACCATTGCCGAACCCCAAACAATCCCCGAAACATTGGACAGCGGCAAATTACATATCGAAACCACTACCAATGGCCCGCTGCATATCACCGGTAATTTTACGGTGCTCAACGGCAAGGGCGAAGCGGTATATCAAGGTACGGATGAAACGTTCTGCCGTTGTGGGGGTTCTGCCAACAAACCCTTTTGCGACGGCACTCACGAGAAGATTGGCTTTGTTGCTGATTAATAGAGAACGAAGATCCACGTAGTCCATCGGGACGAACATAAGCATTTCCTTTATTGGAACATCAGTGAGTTGATCGTAAGCATATTTTAGTCTGCACAAGTCTCAAGTCAAAAGGAGGTCGCCATGTGGGCAAAGGATAATTATCAGGAACATATGCTAGGTTATCTAGATTGGGTGCAAACCGAGATCGAGCGGCTAGAGCAAGCCCGCATCCGGCAGCATGACCTCGACGAACTCTATGACGATCTTAAGATCGCGCAGGAGCGATTATGGCGACTTATCGGAGCTGCCGATGTCGATTGGGAGCGATTCCGAAGCCCGCTGGAAGTCAGTTGCGATACCTTGCTACGTACGTTTTATCAAGTGCCATATACTGGCTCGTTGATCCCCTCAGTTCATTTCATCATGGCTGAGAAACTGGAACACACTTACTCTGTGTGGAAACAGGCGGAAATGCTCTCATAAGGGGTACGAGGATATGATTACAAACTTGTCTTTAGGTTACGTATTGTTCGTGTGCGGGTTTTCAATAACACTCCTCCGTATCATCCGTCTGGATAGGTATACGTATCGCTATAAGTGAGGGTTATAATGAATGTTCTAACGACTATAACACACACGCTGCTCTTTGATGAATACATCATTGAGGTGCTTTATTTGGAATACACTGGTAATGGTACTTGTTATCAGTATCGAATCACTAAGGGCGATATGTTGGTTCAAAGCGATGTTGAATACAGTCAACGGGAAGAGGCTGCTGCTGGTGCTTTTTTGTGGCTTGCTGCTAACGATTAAAGCGGTGTTGCAGGTCACGAGTGTGCGTCACTAACACGTGTCGGGTACTGGTCTTTGATCTACTTAACAGGTCGAATATGCGTTGGCATGTCCATTATCTGTGGTCGCTGCTGCAAAAATGCAGATCGGGCATCGGTGGTCACAACTTCGGGCATGTGCAAATCAACAAGATCGTAGGTCTCTATCATTAAATCTCGCAGTATTGCAAAGGCTAAATGTGGAGCAGCCTGAAAAGCCTGCTGAATTCGCGTACTTAAATTCGGTGGCGTGATGGTCATCTCATTAATCAAGCGGTTCATCCACTTCATACCGGGATGATAAATGCCATTCAAGCCCATATGCAGCAAGAGTATTTTCTGCGTCACTTCACTGAAGGCTGAATAGACAAGGGGTAAATCCCCCCGCGTTGCAAGCATCTCTACCCACCAACACCAAGCCTCGAGCTGCAAATTCTCGCGGATCATCGCCAGCCGCAAATCATGCGGATAAACTGCGATTTGCGTCTGACATTTCTTCAACCATTTAGGATTGTGCAGCGAAATACCATGCTGAAAAGCCGAGACTGTCATCTGTTTGAACTCTGCGGTATCGGCTTGGTCGGTAACAGCTCTGATGATTTGTTCTAACCCATCTTCTGTCCGGTTACGCATATCCATTTTCACACCGCCGAGACCCCATTCGTCCATCCAAGTGAGTTCAATTGGATCGTAGGGATCAAGTTCCCAGAACACACCCCCCGCCGGTACTATCGGAGACATGCGATCTTCTTCGGTAGGTGGTTTCGACCAAATTACGTTGATTTCAATGTCAGAATAACTGTCTGCATTGCCGCGCGACACCGATCCAGCCAGCACGATGGCTTTGACCTTCGGGTTCTGCGCAATAATTGGAGCCACATAGCGCGCAATTTCTAAACGCCATAAGCTAGCTTCGTTCATAGAATTTAGATTCTCCTTGACTTGGATCAAACTAACCAAAGAGGCGTGAAAACGACATCACGCCTCTTTGCAACATACTCAAAATTCCTCGCGCCCAAAGCGCCAAAGGGCAACACCGATAAAAATCAGGATCCAGACAATTGTAGCCAGGATTGGTGTTAAGGTTGTCAACGGCTCGCCTGTCATAGCTTCTACGGCAAGACCCGATCCCCCAAGCGGGAGAATGAGCCACGGCAGAAAATATACCAGCGAACCCAAAAATCTTGAGATGAGTTGAGCGCTAAACAAAACGCCCAATGGGATAGCGATGACCGGACCGCGCTCACGAAACAATGTGCCCAACATCAGTGTAAGGCTGACATAAAACAACTGATGCAAGCAGAGCAAGGTCATACCAGAGAGAAAGGGTATCAGGGCTGGCGCAGTGCCGCTTTTTAGTCCGATTTGGACGTAGAATACAGCACCTTGAACCAAGATGATGATGACAGATAAGGCGACGATATTCGCTACCAACTTGGCAATGACAAACGCGCTGCGAGAGGCCGGCTTGGACATGATCCAGGCCGCAGTGCCGCTTTTTTTCTCATCGATAAGTGTACCCTGTATGACAATAATCGCACCGACAGCACCAAACATGCCTGCCATGACAGTGAAAACAATTCTGGCTTCGTTCAGTACCTGTTCAGGAGTCATGATGTTGGTGAAACCTTCGCCCGTTGACCAAAGAGCAGCAAACGCTGCCCCATTTATGAGCAGCAGCCAGATTAATGTGTTGATCCACCAGCGACGTGTCCCCCACCAATCACGATTTTCTTTGCGTAGTATATTCGCAAACCCTCTACGCCAGCCCTTTTCGTCTACCGTTTGGAATGTTGAATTAGTGGACATGTTATTCTTCTCCTACCATACTCATGAAAACTTCTTCTAGATCATATTTCTTGCGTCCAAACTCGGTCACAGCGAGCGCTCTCTCTTCCATCACCAGCCGCAGCAGATGTTCTTCGGCAGCAGCCGCATCGGTAACGGCGATTTGCCACGTAGTCTGTCCATTGTCATCGGAGAGGACATTTACCCTGGAGACCCATGGTTGCTTGGACAAACGAGTTTGGGTGCCGTTAATGCTGCCCTTTAGGCCTAGCGTGTAAACCACTCCATCATTTCCAGAAAGCAAATCTTCAATGGGAGCTTGAGCGACCAATTGGCCGTGCTTCAGGATAGCAACCGTATCGCTTACCCGCTGAACGTCGCTCAAGATGTGTGTGGAGTAAAAAATGGTAGTGTGCTTGCGCAACCGCTCCATTACTTCAAGAACATCATGCCGT
The DNA here is from genome assembly GCA_038251045.1 of Aggregatilineales bacterium. Classification (GTDB taxonomy): domain Bacteria; phylum Chloroflexota; class Anaerolineae; order Aggregatilineales; family Phototrophicaceae; genus CFX2. The sequence goes on from JBBSBS010000497.1 coordinate 3,477, forward strand.
CCCATTGGGTCAAGGGCGGCGGCAGGCTCATCCAGAATGAGCAGGTCGGGGAAATTGATTTGCGCCTGAGCGATACCAAGCCGCTGGCGTTCACCTCCGGAAAAGCCCTTGATGGAGCGATTGGCTTTGCCGGCCAAACCGACTAATTCTAGTGTGTTATCAATGCGTTCTTCTACAGCAGCTTTCGGACCCTGATAGAAGAAACGAGCGGTATAGCGCAGTGTCTCTCTGGCAGTCATTCCTTCATAAAAACGCGGATCCTGTGCCAGATAACCGACACGCTTGCGGATTTCGGTGCTATCGTGAACGCTGTCTAGTCCGAAGATACTGGCGCTGCCACCTGTCGGGCGTGCCAGTCCCAGCAGCAGCTTGATGGTGGTGGTTTTGCCAGCGCCATTTGGCCCCAGAAAACCAAAGATGGAATTCTTCGGTACTTTGAGGTCAAGTGATTGCAGTGCATTAACCCCCTTGAAGGTTTTGGACAGACCTTGTGTTTTGATGACAAGTGATTCGTTTTCGATCATTAGACTTTTCTCCCCAACCAATTGGTTTGATCTTCGGCGATTTCTAAAAATAACCATATCTTGTTTAGCATTGCTTCGACTTTCGCTATCTTTCCTTCGTGTAGTTAGCCATATCGGACACCTCTTCGCACATTAGCTGACAAAGGGGTTGATTATCGGTAGCCAAAAGGTGTATTCAGGGGGTTGATATTTGAATTACCCCTGTAAGCTGGCATAGGCCAACATTAGCTTGTCTGCTTATGAGAAATCGCACGTAGTCCTGTGCTTTGCAAGGGTAGCGGCACAAGCTGTTGGCGTGTCATGGCAAAGGAAACGACACCCCAAATGAGCCAACCGAGAGCAAGTATGCCGCTTAGGACGAGGGCGAAGCCCCAGTCAGGGGTATAATAGAGCAATGCTGCCAGCGGTATCCCCACGAACTGGGGCAATCCAACCACTAGAATAAATGCGACCAACAAGTTGAGCAGAATGGGCAGCGCAATGCGAAGCGTTACCTGCCAGAATCCCCGCGGACAATTCCCTGATTTAGTGATCCAGCGCCGCAGTGTAAATCCTGCCCACATCAAGCTAACCAATTGAAGCGCAACAATAATGAATGTGCCTAAATACATACTTCGAGCGACATCCGGGCTTTCCGGCACAGGTTGATCGCGCAGTATGTTGACAACACCCCATGTTAGTAACTCGATGGGCTTCGTTAGCAGGACGAGATGATCAGTGTTGACCAGTACCACAACACCCCAACCCGTTTCCGGAACCACTGCCATGTGGGAGTGGAAGTTACCGCCGCCGCTGTGGTCGTAGCCGGATGGGTCGTACTCAGTGCCAACGAACCAACCCATTCCATAAGTGAAACCACTATCGCTTTGAAGATAAGATGGGCGCTGCCACATTTGGGTAACTCCATCAGGCGAGATCACGGATTCGCTGCTGTAGCGCCCC
>JBBSBS010000498.1:0-4934 GCA_038251045.1 Aggregatilineales bacterium
CCTTGGCCTCGCAGTTACGCTAGGCCTCATCGCGCTATCGCGACAGAGCTCGAGCGCGCTCTACCGACCGTATCCCAGCGTTGACCATAGTGATCATGGGCCCAGCGCACGGCCAGCTAGCCGGCACAAAAAAAACATCAATTTAATAGCGAGCTACAAAAGGGTTGTATTGTCACTAAGGCGGCCCCATCCCATCAATCCATATCATCGTCCGGTGGTGCTTTGGCGACGATGCTTTTGTATTCTGCTGCGCTCATGTCAGGCAGCTTCTGCAAGAAGGCGACCATGCTCCAGATCGTGGCATCATCATGGCTGGTTCCCCAGGCTGGCATCGCGGACATTTTAAGACCGTGCTTAATCACCCAGAAGGCCTCACGTGGATCGACATGCATCTTGCTCAGATTGGGGGGTTGTGGGTACAGGCCCGGACGTATTTCAGAATGCGACTTTCCGGGTGCCAGATGGCAGTCAGTGCACATTGCAGCATACTGGCCGGCGCCTTTTAAAATCACTTTTGGATCATTGAGGTTGGGCGGAACTGTGACCGTCGAAGCATAACGCTCGATAGATCGATTGCGCGAGGTTGCCATTAGCGCATACGTTATTTTCCAGTGCGGGCTGTCGGCGCCCGGGTTGTATATGCCTGACCAGAGAAATATCCCAACACTCAATATGAACGCGAGCAATATAATTCCGGTTGTTCTGAAGGATCGCATTAGCTGCCCTTTTTCCATTCTGAAAAATGATTATCGTGGGAGTGAATTTAAATGGATCGGTTCACTTTATAAGTAAGAAATTAAAGAATTTGTATATATATTACACTAATATGAACAACAATCGATTTGTGGCACCATTGACTCCTGAAAGATTTTTTATAGGGGTGCCGTTATGAACGAACTCAAAGCCTACCGTGTCTGGGACCTCAACATCCGCTGGTTCCACTGGATCAATGTGCTGTGCGTGTTCGGGTTGATGGCTGTGGGCATAGCGATTCTTAATGACGATGCTCTTGGTCTGTCGACCCAGGGCAAGATACTGCTAAAGACAGTGCATGTATTGATAGGCTATGTGTTCGCGTTGAACCTGTTGTGGCGTCTGATATGGGCATTCATCGGCGGGCCGCACTCACGCTGGCGCGCCATTCTGCCTGGCGGGCGCGGTTACATGGCTGAACTGCGCGCATACATCATCGATGTCAAAGTGGGCCGACCACGACAATATCTGGGACACAACCCGCTTGGTCGCATTGCTGTGACGGTTCTGCTTTTCATGCTGCTGGCGATGGCCGTTTCGGGGCTGGTACTGGCAGGTACCGACTTGTTTTATCCACCCATAGGTTCGTGGATTGCGGGCCGGGTGGCAGCGCATGGGATTGATCCTGCATCGCTGCAACCTTATGCAAAGGAAACCTATGACGCAGCTGCGTTCGCGGACATGCGTGCTTTTCGCAAACCGTTTATTACAGTTCATGAATTTGGTTTCTACTTGCTGCTTGGTTTAATTGTGATCCATATTCTGGCTGTTGTTATCACTGAACTGCGCGAAGGCGGTAATATTATATCCGCTATGTTTACCGGTAAGAAAGTGCTTGACCAGGAACCATCAGACAAGACGAATTTCGGTTAATCAGAACGACAGCAAAGAGTCATTGTGGCACTAGCAACGATGTATGATATACGGCAGGAAAATACACAGGTTATATAAGAGCAATGTTATTCATAGATTGACCGGATTGTTGTACGAAGACAGATGCGCACGATTGTCGTACATTACTCAGAAATCGATATTTAAGGCGACACTCCTCAGTGTGTGAGCACTATAAAACAAGGCACTTTCACATCAGATTGTTGCTCAAGTTTCAGTCTTCTGAGTAAGTGTCAGTTACATTGATAAGAATCCTTGAGCCAGGTAAGTCATGCCAGAAATCATCAATCTATCAGACGATGTTTTTAGCAAAAATGACCATGAACATCTGAGCAGTTTTGTTGGTCATACCATTGCGTATGGCCACGCTACGCGCTGACCCTGGACGAACCATGAAAATGGTATTGAAACATTAGAAATATTCAGAGGTGGCGCCAATGAGGCGCTTTCTATGGTGATCAGTCGCGATCGCAATTACATGCCTTTTATTCGTTCCCGCTCTGGTTCCGACTCCGCGCGTCAATCTGACGCGCTTCCACGGTGTGTTCGCCCCGAACAGCAAGCACCGTGCGTTGGTGACACCGGCCAAGCGCGGCAAGGGCATTAAACTCAAAGCGCCCGAAGATGGACAGACATCAGCCGAAAGTCACGTGGCAATGATGTGGGCGCAGTGCCTCAAGCGGGTGTTCAGTATTGATGTTGAGACGTGCAGCGCCTCCGGTAGAGCCATCAAAAGCATCGCTTATATAGAAGACCCGGTGGTGATCAAGAAGATACTGACTCACTTGAGCCTCGTCGTCCCGACACCGACGGGCCTGTTACCGGAAGGTCTGACACCGCCGTCTGCCGGTTTGCTAGCGTCAGGTTCATGTCGCGAATGTGCTCAAGCTGCCGCGCAGTGACAGCAGCGGCAGGGGTGTCGTCTGGTCCGAAGCTTGGGGTTGGGCGGAAAGAAGAGGTGGCCATGATGAATTATTTGGCTGTGGTTGCGGAATTCAGTGTTATCAATATTAATTATAAGGACATAATGCCGGTGACCTGGCTGTCATGTTTCATCGGTTAAGTAGAAGATTGAGTGCTACGGACGTCCGGATTCGTGGCCAGCGAGTGAAAAGGTCATTCCGACATTGTTTTTTCATCTGGAAAGCATTATGTTCCGCAACTGCCTTGCCGAACTGGCAGTTTTCCTGCCGCCTTCCTAATGCAGGTATACATCGTTCTGATGACTGATGATTGTGGCGATCGCCGCCGTAACACTCGTCGACAGGTAGCACATGGGCAGCATATAATTTCATCGTAGACAGTCATGAGGAAATACTAATGTTTATGAGCAATCCCTTTGCCGAACTTTCGGCACAAATATCCGTTGGTGTCATGCAAGGGTATATTATTTTGATGGTCTTGCTGGTGGTAGGTGGGACTATCCTTGACATGTGGCATAAGAAAAGCGCTCAGTACTTTTTCGAGAATGCGAAAAAAGCGCAGAAGAGCGCAAAACGTACCGTGGGCGTCGGAGAAAAAGCGTCGATTGCAGCTAAAGTGCTGGTTAAGGAAGTGTTAACGTCTGGTGAATTCTGCAACGTAAGACGCCGGCTTTCTCATCTGTTGACCATGTACGGATTCGTTATCTTCGTTGCGACCACCGCTATTCTTATTTTCGGTTATTCGACTCCTGAAAGTCCTGCCCCCGCCATCCTGTCGCAACTCTGGCATATCGGTGCACTGATGCTGGCCGTGGGTGGATACTGGTTCTGGTTCTTCATCCGAGTTGATGTGTCTGCCGAAGGCCTGACCTGGTGGCGCGTTGAACGCGCAGATGTATTTATTCTTTCGCTCCTCACCACCGCGACATTCGCCTTAGTTTGGTCCTATACACAGTCGAAAGGGATTGCCGGATGGTCAACCCTGTTCTTTGTTCTGTTTATCATTTCGAGCACGACACTTTTTGGCAGCGTATTCATGTCCAAGTTCGCCCACATGTTCTTTAAGCCTGCCGCCGCTTTTCAGAAACGTGTTACCAAAGCTGATGGTTCGAGAGAGAATTTGCCTGCTGAATTCGATCTGACGGATCCTGCAGTACAAGCAAAATTCCCGGATATCCCCGAATACATGGGCAAGAACCCACCTTATATGGGACCTGGTATCCGGCGTGAACCAGCAAACCACTACTAGCACTAGCTTAACTTTTCTTAAGTAAAGGAAGGAAATTATGCCAACTTTTGTATATATGACTCGTTGTGATGGTTGCGGGCAGTGCGTAGATATCTGCCCGTCAGACATCATGCACATTGATAAAACCCTTCGACGTGCTTACAACATTGAACCTGATATGTGCTGGGAGTGTTACTCCTGCGTAAAAGCCTGCCCTCACCAGGCAATCGATGTGCGTGGTTATGCTGATTTTGCGCCACTGGGTCACTCGGTACGTGTGTTACGTGATGAGGAAAAAGGCACGATTGCCTGGCGTATCAAATTTCGCAACGGTAAAAAAGACATGGAGCTCCTGGCGCCTATCACAACCAAGCCATGGGGAACGTGTATTCCGCAACTAGCTGACGCAGCAGTACCAAGTAAAGAAATGCGTGACAGTCAGCTATTGTTTAACGAGCCAAAGTATATCCGTCTGGATGACGGCGGTTTACATACGCTAAAATCCAATGGCTTGAAACTTAAAGCAGGGGTTTACTACTAATGGGCTACAAGACAATTGTTGAAGACGATATCGATATTCTGGTAGCAGGTGCCGGTCTTGGCGGCACAGGTGCTGCATTTGAGGCAAGATATTGGGGCAAGGACAAAAAAATTGTCATTGCAGAAAAGGCAAACATCGATCGTTCTGGTGCGGTAGCCCAGGGTTTATACGCGATCAACTGTTACATGGGAACACGCTTTGGCGAAAACAATCCGGAAGATCACGTACGCTATGCGCGTATGGATCTGATGGGTATGGTGCGTGAGGATCTGGCCTTTGATATGGCGCGTCACGTTGACTCCGCTGTTCACCAGTTTGAAGAGTGGGGCCTGCCACTGATGAGAGACCCTAAGAAGGGTACTTACATGCGTGAAGGCCGTTGGCAGATTATGATTCACGGTGAATCTTATAAGCCTATCGTTGCAGAAGCAGCGAAAAAGTCAGCAGACAAGGTATTCAACCGTGTCTGCGTAACCCATCTGCTCATGGACGATAGCAAAGCGAACCGCGTCGCGGGTGCTGTAGGCTTCAATGTACGTACGGGTAACTACCACGTATTCAAATCCAAGACCGTTATCTGCGGTGCCGGTGGTGCTTC
>JBBSBS010000499.1:0-4925 GCA_038251045.1 Aggregatilineales bacterium
CGGGCGGTGGAACTCACACACGGCAGCCTGCTCCTCATGCGCGGCACAACCCAGCACTTCTGGAAGCATCAAATCCCGAAGACGAAAAAGCCTCTCGGTGCGCGGATTAATCTAACTTTTCGGGTGATTTATTGACGTTGCCTAACTATTCAGAATGTGGGATTTGGTCAATCAAACGACGTATTTCATCCGCACTAATATTAACCTGTTCAGTTTTTGCGTAAATATCTATCAAGATAATGCGCTTTGGTGTTTTGAGATAATAAATCACTCTATATCCACCACTTTTACCGCGTTGAGCATCGCGGTTAGGTAATCGAACCTTGTATACGCTATATCCCACATCAGGTAGTTGATCCCCGGTGTTTGTCCTTGTGTCAATATTTCTAACAAGGGTTTCAAATCATCAATGACATGAGCATATTTCTTACGAAGCCTTTTCAAAATCTGCTTAAATCTAGAAGTTGACTCAACTTGAACAGGAGGCTTATGCGTCATCTTCAGCTTCTAACTCAGCCAGCATTTGGGCTACAGGAACAGTTTGGCCACTCAAAGCTTCTCGGAAACTGATCCGTATATCCTCTAGAATTTCTTCTTTCGTAGGCTCATCAATAAGTTGCTCTAAAACGGCTGATGCATATGCATCAGCCGTATCATAACCGTTGATTTCTGCCAGATGCTCAATCTTTTGCCGCTGCTCAGGTGTGATGTTGATTGTAAGAGGCGCTAACGTTGCCATAATCAAATCCTCGTATCTCCAAAATCTGACATCATTATAATCGAAAACGCCCTCAGTCCCGCGTTCCCCGCGCCCACCAAAAGTAGTCACCGGTCGTCTGGAACTGCGCCGTGAAGCCGTGTTCCGCCAGCTTTACGGTCAGTGCTTCGGCCTCATAAAACACTTTGACGATCGTGTATTCCTGCCCATCATTCAGCTTGCGCGTGTGGTAGATACTTTCAGGATCATAATCGGCATGGTTAGCGGCGCTGGATGTACGGGTGGTGTCCCGCAGCGAGTCAATCATCACCACCTGCCCGCCTTTTTTAGTCGCCCGCCGCACCGTTTCGAGGAACGGGTCTAACTGCTCCGGCGGCACATGCGACATCCAGAAGGACATAAACACCAGATCGTACTCGGCTTCCGGCTGCCAATTGAACAGATCAGCCACTTGGTACTCGACATTCACACTGTTGACCTTCGCGCCGTTGATGGCGATCACTTCTTGCGAGGCATCCAGTGCCGTCACATGGTCAGCGATTGTCGCCAGTTCTTTGGTGAAGTTACCGGTTCCGGCTGCCAGTTCCAGTGCGCTCTCCACCTTGTCTAATGATCGCAAGGCTTGGATCAGGGTTTCGACCTCGGCAAACCACTGCGCGTTCCGTTCCACGCCCCAATCATAACGCCCGACACGGTAAAACCACTCGTCATATTCGCCTGCCCGTGCCCGATAATATGCAATCTGATCTTGAAGAACTTCGGTAGTCATGCCATTACCCTTTCAATGTGGTTGGTACAAATAATGTGTGAAGTGGAGACACGGTTGCAATCCCAGCCCCTCGGCTAAATGGATAGACGTGTGGTTGACCCCTTCGACATGATAACGCGGTATGCGCCCTTCATGCAGCGTATGCCACAGCGCGGTTTGCACCACACGCCGAGCATAACCTTTCCGCCGTGCCCTGTCATGGGTATGTACGCCCGCAACTTCCCACACCAGATCGAAATTCTGATAGGTCATGCAGCTAGAAAGCAGCGCCTCCCCATCATACAAACTAAAAAGGACTGCACCGTTGGCAAAATCCGCCGCGATTTCTTCAGCGCTGTAACCGTTTTTGATGAACGCCGCCATATGAGCTTCGCGCGGCTGTGTCTCAATGATGACCTGCGCATCCGGCTCAAAGTGAGCATCCGGCGGGCTGGTATACGAAATCAGCTTCCGCGCAAATTGAAGATCAAGTGCCTCACACAGCACCCTTTCCGTCACGGGTTCACAGAACTTGATCACCTGACTGTGTTCGAGCAAACCCATCTGCCGCATGTGTTCCATCAGCATACCTGCCATTTCGGCATCATCCGCCGTGGGCAGCAGCACCTGTTCAGCCGTTGGATAAGCCGCCGCGTCCCATACCACCCGTCCAGTTGGATAGCGCAGCAGCACCGCCACCTTATCGCCATGCTCGATATACATGCAGCCTACACTGTCGCCATACAGATGCATATACTTCAAATGTACCAGATACTTCAGCGAATCAGTACGAAAATACGCCTGCGCTTTTTGCCAATCGTTCATCCTAATCGTGTTCACAATTCGGGGTGTGCCCAAGAATCCTATTTACCCTGTTCTTTCACGGCGTACAATTCAACATAACCACACTGTTCACAGCGGTAAGCATCAACCATGTACAGCGGCGAGACAATCTGCACCGACTTCGCACCAAATATCGTGGACTCTTTGACCCGTCCCCACACGGTGCTTGTATCTGCCCGCAAGCCACCGCGCTCCATCTGACCCTCACATTTCGGACACACATGGGTTGCATTTGCATTCGTTTCGCTCATCGTATTTCCTCCACTGCCCAGTGATCGCCCATCGCGCGGCGGCCTTTCGCCAACCCCTCACCATCGCTGCGTTCCAGCGTCAGATCAGCCCGCGTCAGCATCTCATCGCGCAGGTTGATGCCCAAACCAGCCCCTTCAGGAATACTCAGGTGACCGTCATCCACTGTTGGCGCGAAGCCGCTCATCACCGGAAAGTACGTCTTATAAAACGCTCTCACCGACTCGACAAAATACAAGTTGGGCAGATGCGCCCCCAGATGCATACACACCGCGTGGCAAATCGGCCCCGCCACATTATGCAGCACAATCGGCACACCAAACGCCTCTGCCATATTGGCAATCTTGCGCGTCTCGGCAATGCCCCCGTTCCACACCGGATCGGTCATCACAATTTGCGAGACACCCTTCGTCAGCCAATCGCGAAGCTGCCAGCGCGTCATCAACAGTTCCGAACCGATAATCGGGATGCTCGTCCGCTGCGACCTGGCCTTGATTTCGTCGGGCATCACTGCCGGAATCACATCCTCCATAAACAGGATATTGTACGGCTCAAGCGCCCGCGCAATCCGTTCGACGCTGGCACGATTCCATCGGAAGTGACACTCGATGCCGATCTCCATATCCAGCCCGACCGCATCCCGTATTTGCTTGACCGGAGTCAATCCTTTTTCCACATCATACGGATGAATATACTGCCCGAACGACCCTTCGCTGAACTGGTCGAACGGCCAAATTTTCATGGCCTTCACACCATCCGCCAGCAAACTTTTCGCCAGCGCACCCGCATCGGTGTGCCACGCCGCATAATCCTGCACATCCCCAAAACCGATGCACGTGTTATAAGTCGGAATCCGCTCGCGGGTTTTTCCACCTAGCAGATGATACAGCGGCGCATCATAGTACTTGCCCATGATGTCCCACAGCGCCACCTCCACCGCCGAAAGCGCCCGCGTTTCTGCTCCGGCGTATCCGTGATACATGATGTTATCCATCACGAATCGCCACAACCCCTCTATATCCAGCGGATCTTGCCCCAGCACCAGCGGCGCGATCGTACCATGCAGCGCCCCTTTCGAGCCAGGAATTTTGTCCACTGTTTCGCCCAGCCCGATGATGCCAGAATCGGTATGCACCCGCACCACCATCAGGCGCGGATATTCCGCCCACTGCAAGGATTCAATCGCCGTAATTTTCATGAGTACTATCCTAATTTAGCAATGATGTCATTAATATTTTGTTCCGCATCCGCAATCTGCTGATTCAAGGCAGCTTCTTCGTTTTCAATCGCTTCGAGCCGATCCTGACTGGCTTCAAGTTGACCCAACATCCGGTTACGCAGCGCTGCCTCTTGCCCTGTAGCTTGCAGCGTGTTGAGGTTGGCGCGGTGCTGCTCCTGCTGCTTATGCAATTTTTCCACCTCGGTATTCAGCGACTTGATGCGCATTCTAGCCTGCTGAATCGCGGCTAATTCATCCAGCATCCCGCCCAGCGTTCCGCGCAGCGCATCATCCAACCAGCCTTTGGAAACATACTCTTGTAACTGGCGATAATCCAAACTGCGAACCTGTTGATGACCATAAATGCGCCGACGACTCTGCGTCACGAACTCGGTTTTGGCACGCTCTGGCAAACTCACTTTCCAGCGTCGTTCAGTCGCCGTTTCGACATCCGGCACAGCCGTTTCATAGAGTTCGTGGTCGGCCATTATAGGTGCTTCGATCATCACCGATACCGGCTTGGCAGTCGTGTTCTCAATCGTGTAGGTCGTTTGCCACGTCTCGTACTGCTCAAAAATCATCACCGCGTCTTTGATGCTGAGTCCGGTTGTCTCGACATCACGCTGGCTTTGCTCGCCGATGCGTACCCCAAGTTCCACCGCGAACGGCACATATACACCGCTGCCATCTTTAGTAAACGGAATAATCGCCTCGCCCTTATAATCCCAATTCTCAACCACCGTCACCGGACCGCGTTCCAGTGTTAAGCCAGTCGCGTTGTTAAAGCGCAGCGCCACCACCGGATGATTTGGCAGCTTGGTGCGGTTATAAAGCAGTTCACGCTCATATTTAACCTCCGCGCCGATAATTGGCACTAGGGCCGACTCACCTCGCTTGACTGATACCGGCGCAGTCACCTTGTATTGGAAGAACTCACCCGCATCTTTGGCAGTCGCGGCGGCTGGTGTTGATTTCGCAGCCGATTCGCGGCTCATATAATGTGATGCCCCGCTAATGGCTCGTGCCGGAGCAAACCCCACGGTGCTGATTTTTGCCATGCGCGCCGTCGGTGCTTCATCTTCTTCAAGATCGAAATCGGCTAATGAGTCAGCCGCTCCACCAAACTCCACCGGCCCCGGTGCGACCCG
>JBBSBS010000500.1:0-4860 GCA_038251045.1 Aggregatilineales bacterium
TCTCGATTATCATGGCACATTTGAAGCCTACCGCGCCGCCAAAGGCCGCATGTTTGAGATGCTGGGTAAATCATATCGCAAGCCGAATCAGGTCAAAGTCGGCCTCATTAATCTCGACGATGTGAATGCCAGCTACTTTGAATCTATTTGCAATAGTGCTCAAGTGAGAGCTTGGCAATATGCAGTAAAGCCGAATAGTAATCCCTATAGAGATGACGGTCGTTTTTATTCGGTTGATAAATTGACTTATCTCCCCGAAGGGTTGGAGTTTGATGTTTATAGATTCAAAGAGTCATCAGGTGATATGCGGTGGGCGCACGTACAATCGCCGCTTGTTGGGCAATTTAATGTTTACAATATTTTAGCTGCCGCTGCGGTTGGCAACATAATCCCGAATATCAATTATTCACATGTCGAACAAGGCATTAAGGCCGTAAAATCTATCCCCGGGCGCATGGAGCGCATCGACGAAGGCCAAGCCTACACCGCCATTGTGGATTTCGCACACACGCCGAATGCCCTCGAAAATGCCCTCAAAGCCGCGCGTGGAATGCTGGGTGAGGGCAAGCGCTTGATCGCAGTGTTTGGCAGCGCTGGCTTGCGTGACCGTGATAAACGCCGCTTGATGGCAGAAGTCTCGGCGCGGCTGGCAGACTTCACCATCCTCACCGCCGAAGACCCCCGCACTGAGTCTCTGGACGATATTCTCGAAGCGATGGCACGGGGCTGCATCAGTCAGGGCGGGGTAGAGGGGCAAACCTTCATCCGTGTGCCGGATCGTGGCGAGGCGCTCTATCAAGCCTGTCAGATGGCACAGTCCGGCGATATTGTCATCGCCTGTGGCAAAGGCCACGAGCAAAGCATGTGCTTCGGCACAATCGAGTATCCGTGGGATGACCGCGATGGCCTGCGCGCCGCCATCAAAGGCACACCCCTTCAAACACTGCCGACTGCTCAGGAATAAATGCGCTTATGCTCCCTAAAACGTTGCCCAAACGTCGGGTTTGCCTTTTATGACTGTGATAAAATACCCCTCAGAGGAATAACTATGCTCGATCTCGGAATTGTCATCGTCAACTGGAATACCAAAGACCTGCTGCGTCGCTGTCTGCAAACCGTGCAGGCCAGCACTGGCGATTTCACCTTCAAAGTGGTGTTGGTCGATAACGCTTCCACTGATGGCAGCGCCGATATGGTACGGGCAGAATTCCCGACGGTTGATGTGATTGACAGCCCGACCAACGGCGGTTTCTCCTATGGCAATAATCTGGGTCTGAAAGCCCTCGGCTATCAGGGCAAAGGCGATATTACTGCCGAAGCGCCCCGTTACGCGCTGCTGCTCAACCCCGATACCGAAGTGCCACCGGAGTCGCTTTACGGCATGGTGCGCTTTATGGACTCGCGGCCTGATGTCGGCATCGCCGGGCCAAAGTTGGTTTTGGAAGATGGCAGTTTGGATGTGGCCTGCCGGCGCAGCTTCCCAACGCCGATGGTTTCGTTCTACCGTTTTTCCGGTCTATCGAAGTTGTTTCCTCACAACTCTCAGTTTGGGCGCTATAATATGACGTTCGTTGACCCCGACCTAGAGCTTGAGGTAGACTCGGTGGTTGGCGCATACATGCAGGTGCGGCGTGAAGCAATCCGCGACGCTGGCCTGCTTGATGAGTTGTTTTTCATGTATGGAGAGGATCTCGATTGGGCGTTCAGGATAAAAGAGGCGGGGTGGAAGGTGTTTTACCACCCGCAGGTGACGGTGAAACACGTCAAGCGGGCCTCCAGCCGTCGCAGCAAAAAGGCGCAGTTCGAGTTTCAGCGGGCGATGCTGATCTTCTACCGCAAACACTATCGCCGGACGACCCCGCTGTGGCTGCATCTGATGGTGATGCTCGGCTTGATGGTGAAGGGCGGCCCGGAACTCTTACCGGAACTCCGCCAAACAGCACAACCGACAATAACCTGACGGTATCTACTGCCTCGCGCATCAACCGTGTTCGCGCCGCGCTGAATCTACTACAACCTGTAGTGGACACACTCATGCTGACCACAGCATTTGTGTTGGGCTATGGCGCGCGTTTGACGTTGCCTTTATTCAAGCAGCCATTCAATCCGCCTGCATTCCTCGAATATATTCCGACCCTCATTTTGCAGGTTGTCGTCATCATGCTTATGCTCTACTTGTCACGCCTCTATCACCTGCCGCGTGCCATCAGCCGCATTGACCATGCCCGCAAAGTCATCGGTGTGTTGACCGTCGGCTCTTTGATGGTTTACGGCCTGCAAGGTATCCTGTTCAATAACAGCATTTTTGAAGTGGATTATCCGCGCGCGCTGCTCTTTTACGTGTGGGTATTCAGCATGATCTTGACCGTTGCTGGTCGCGAGATTCAGCAAAATTTGCGGTACTGGCTGCGGACGCGCGGCTTGGGGCGTGATAATTTACTGCTCGTTGGCAATGGAAAAATCGCCCGCGAGATCGCCCGTAAAATCATTACCAATACTGCGCTCGGCTACAATCCGGTAGGCGTGGTCGTTAATGGCAAAACACGCACACGTGCCAACATATTTGCCATTCCAGTCATTGGCGTGTATCAGGATCTGCCAGCCCTCATTGATCGCTTTGCTGTTGATCAAGTGGTGATTGCCTTACCGGATGCCCAGCGTGCCGAAATTGTCGAACTCATTAGCTTATGCCAGCGTGGGCGTGTAGACATCAAGATTTATCCGGATATGTTCGCTTACATGGCGGGTGATCTGAGCGTGGATGACCTGAGTGGTACGCCGCTGCTGACCGTCCGCGACATCGCCATGCGTGGTTGGCGGCTCAGTCTCAAGCGGGGCATGGATATATTCGGCGCAGGTTTGGGTATGATCTTTCTCTCGCCCTTTATGCTGCTGACCGCCATCGCCATGCGTATGGAGTCTTCCGGGCCGGTCTTTTACACACAGGAACGCATGGGGTTGGATGGCAAGCCCTTCCACATGGTCAAGTTCCGCACGATGAGCCCCGATGCTGAGGTTGGTGGCCCCGGTTGGACGGTCAAGGATGACCCGCGCGTGACCAAGCTCGGACACTTTATGCGCCGTTCCAATTGGGACGAGATTCCCCAGCTCATTAATGTCCTCGTTGGCGAGATGAGTCTGGTTGGCCCGCGCCCTGAACGTCCCGTTTATGTTTTACAATTCCGCGACCGTATTCCGCGTTATATGGAACGTCATCGCGAGAAAGCCGGTATGACGGGCTGGGCGCAGGTCAACGGCTTGCGCGGTGATACTTCTATCGCCGAGCGCACCGAGTATGACCTGTGGTACGTCGAAAATTGGTCGTTGTGGCTGGATATAAAAATTGTCATCCGTACCGTTTGGAGTACGCTTCTTCGGCGTAGTAAGAATGCTTACTGAGGAAGCCAATGTCGCCGGTTTGTCGTGGCAAGAAAGCAGAGGTGGGGCAGGGTGCGCTCCACCTTTTTGATTGGACAACCAAGGAGAACTTAAATGGAATTGAAAGTGCTTGAAGATGCTATGCAAGCCTTTGTAGAGGGCAAGGGCTGGTATAAACCCGACTCCGTACATCCGCAAACGCCTAAGAATCTTGCCATCTCACTGGTGCTTGAAGCCACTGAAGTGCTAGAGCATTTCCAGTGGACAGAACACTCACCCGACAAAATAGAACTCGCCAGTGAACTTGCGGATGTCATGCTCTATTTACTTCAGATCGCCCGCCTGCACAACATTGATCTAGGGCAGGCCGTTTTCGATAAACTCGATATTAATGCCGGTCGCCAGTGGGATACGTAACTTTATCAGCGCCGCTAGTCTCAAGCAGTCTCTAGCTGAAGCGGTGCATCATTTCGTGCCGGGGTGCTCACCGTCTCTTTTTTGCGGATCACAATCCACACCAGCCCGATTAGGCACAACAGACTCACAGCCGACGTAGCTACTTCCGTCCCGTGCAGAATCGCCTTCAAATCGAGGCCGAACCAGATGAACGGCTCTCGTGGCACTGCCACGATATTGCAGGTAAATGAAAGCATCAGCCCCAGCGCGATAGGCCACATGCGCCGGTCTTGTACGATGGCAATCACCGAAAGTGCCGCGGCCGGAAACAGATAGCGTTCATGTATCTGGGTCGGCAGCATGAAAAATGCCAGATACAGGGCGGTTGCCCACACAAATTCACGCCGTTCCACATACTGCCGCCACATGAAAATCACCACGAACAGGACATAACTGCCTAACATAAGGAAGCCTATATTTTTCAGGGTCAGGCCACCAATCACCTGCGTTGCATCGGTTGGGACGAGCTTTAAATCCGTAGGCAATAAATACCAAACGGATGGTGTGAACAGGAACCAGACGTTAAATGCGTTGCCCGAAATAACCGGATTAAGATCAACCGCGCCGTTCGTGAATGGACGCAGGGCATTGTCAAAACCACTGCCTGCTATAAATGGTGCGTAGACAACACTGAATACGACTGCCCCTGTGAATATTCCAATGATGGTCTTAACCAGCCCGAAACGGCGCAGGGAGAGAATACCGACCATCGGCAGCAGCACGATTCCTTGAAATTTCATCAACATGGCAAACGCAAACCATACCCAACTCATGCGTGACTGATTACGATTTAGGGCGATGATGGTTAGAACAAGAAACAGCGTGAGGATGCTGTCAGTTTGCCCCCAGAACGCAGTGGTCGCAATCATGCCCGGATGCACTGCAAGCAGCAGTGGAACAATCCATTTGAGGCGTGTGTTCTTCGGTATCCAGAAGTAAACAGCACCAATCAGCACGACTTCCGCCAGCACCGAAAAGAGTTTGGTCAAAATCACAAACTCAAGAATCATCGAATTGTCGAAAAAA
>JBBSBS010000501.1:0-4859 GCA_038251045.1 Aggregatilineales bacterium
ATGAGCGCATCCCGCGCCGTGAACTCTATGCCCGCACCGGTCTGCAAATGATTCCGGTCAATGGCATCTGGCGCTTGGCGAGTTTGGCGAAAAATAACAGTCCTTTGCTTGATGTTGCCCACACTTACCTCGGCATACCGGATTTGTTTCATTATTGGTTAAGTGGTAGCAAGACCTGCGAATTTACCCACGCCACCACCCACCAGACTTATAACCCGCAGCTTGGTAATTGGGATTTTGAACTGTTGGGCAAACTTGGTATTCCAACCAGTATGTTCGGCGACATTGTTCCGCCGGGGACACGCCTCGGCGCATACAATGGTATTCCGGTCATTGCCCCTGCCACCCATGATACCGGCAGCGCCGTTGTCGCTGTACCCACTACGACCGAGGATTTCGCTTACATCAGCAGCGGCACATGGAGTTTGTTGGGGCTTGAACTACCTCATCCGGTCATCAACGATGCAGCCTACGAAGCCAACGCCACCAACGAAGGTGGTATGGATAATACGTGGCGCTTTTTGAAAAATATTGCTGGCATGTGGCTGGTGCAGCAGTGCCGTGCCACATGGGCTGCCGCCGGACAGGTCTATGAGTACGCCGAATTGGCACAGATGGCAGAGCAGGCCGCACCATTTCGCGCCTTCATTGATCCTGATGATGTGGATTTTTACCAACCGGGCGATATGCCCACTGCCATTCGCAACTTTTGTGATCGCACCGGTCAGCATATACCTGTCAATGTTGGGTCGATGGTACGCGTCATCTATGAAAGTTTGGCATTCAAGTATCGCTTTGTTTTGGAGCAGCTGTGCAGTGTAGCCGGACGTAGGGCAGAAACGGTGCATATCATCGGTGGCGGCTCACGCAATGCGCTCCTCTGCCAGATGACAGCCGACTGCACCGGACGCGTGGTCATCGCTGGCCCGGCAGAAGCCACTGCATTGGGTAACGCTATTGTGCAGTTGGTCTCGTTGGGCGAGTTTAAGGATATGGCCGAAGCGCGGACGCTTCTAAGCAAAAGTGAAGGTATGCTGATTTATGAACCGCGTAGTACTTCTGCATGGGATGACGCGTACGAACGTTTCTTAAAAGTGTTGACGGTGCGCTAACATGAAAATTCCACCTGTTCCATTCCATACAACCGATTGGAACACGATTGAGAAAATTGTCCACACAGGTGAAACAGGTCAGGCGCTCTGGCAAATGCTGATGCTCGGAGATGTGCGTGTCCGTAAGGTCGAGTACTCGGCTGGCTATGTAGCCGACCATTGGTGCAGCAAAGGGCATGTTATTTTATGTCTGGAGGGTGAAATGCAAACCGAACTTGCCGACGGACGCATATTTACCCTGAGCACTGGAATGTCCTATCAAGTCGGTGATGATGCCGAAGCGCATCGCTCATCAACGAAACACGGCTGTAAGCTTTTTATCGTAGATTAAAATGCGACGTTCTTAATAAATATTACGTTATAGGTAAACACTGATGACCGATTACGCCAATCGTTCCGCTTATGTCAAATCGCCGTGGCAATTCTCTGTGCGCGATAACCCTGTTTCTGCACCTGCCTCCGGTCAACTCTTGATCGAAATCAAAGCCTGTGGTGTATGTGGCACGGATCTGCATATATCCGACCGTACCGCCGATTATTGGCAGCCATTCGGGCACGAAGTAGCCGGTGTGGTCAAGGAAGTGGGTGCAGGTGTTCCACTTTTTAAAGTCGGTGATCGTGTCGCCGTGGATAGCTCTGCCCCCTGTGGCATTTGTGACACCTGCGCGCCACCGCCACTTGGGCGAGGCCGCCCCGACCTGTGTACCACTACTTTATCCTATTGGTTGACGAGCACAATGGGCTTTGGACAATTATTACTTACGCCTCATCAACTCGTGGTTCCTGTTCCTGACTCAATGCCTTTTGATATTGCTTCGTTGTGTGAGCCGCTTGGTGTATGTATTGATCTCGTTCAAGTCGGGCAGGTAGAAGCCGGAGACCATGTGCTGGTCATCGGTCCCGGCCCCTTGGGATTAGGGGCGATTGCCCTCGCGAAACGAGCCGGCGCAGCGCACATTTATACTGCCGGACGCTCATCCTCCAAAGCCCGCATGGATGCGGCGATGGCGCTCGGCACAGATACTTTTATCGCTGTTGATAAACAACCGCTAACCGATTACAACTTTGGCAAACGTAAACCGGATAAGATTCTGGTCACAGCGCCTCCAGACAATTTACCCTCTGCAATTCAAGTTGCGGCGCAGGGCGGCATCATCAGCTACATTGGTATAGCCGATGACGAGTCCAAACACATATCATTTGATGCCGATGCTTTGCATTTTCGCAAAGTGTCAATTCGCCCCTCACATGCCGCGCCCGGAACACATGCTGCCGAAAGTATTCGCCTGCTACAAACCGAACCTTCGCTGGGTACGACACTGATTTCACATCACTTCGGCTTAGAAGAAATCGAACAGGCCATGTTCACCGCCCGTGATAACCGCACCACTGCTAAGAAGGTAATAGTAATTCAGTGAGTTTTAAGGTGGTTCTGGTTTAGAATGGGGAGCAAAGGAGGGTAAAGCGATGACAATTATTCCTGCACGAACGGCTTTCCCGATTCCCTACGAGGCGATAGCGTCTTTTTGCGAGAAGTATCATATCGTTAAAATGTGGTTGTTCGGTTCTATATTGCGCGATGATTTTACAGATGAAAGCGACATAGATGTGCTGGTTGAGTTTGACCCCAACCATATTCCGGGATGGGAATACTTCTCCTTATCTGATGAGTTAGGCGTAATTTTAGGCCGCCAAGTAGATCTCGGTACACCCAAATCGCTTAAACCATCTATTAAAGACCGGATTACCGGATCGTCACAGGTTATCTATGAACGATCGTGATAAATCGCGTCAACAGGATATGCTCGAAAATGCCCGAAAGGTGTTGCAATTTAAACAAGGGCAAACGCGTGATACGCTCGATAGCGACGCAATGTTTTCATATGCTGTCATTTACGCGTTAGAAATTATTGGTGAAGCCGCACGAAATGTTAGTGCTGACGTTCAGAAGCAAACTGCCCAAGTCGAATGGAAATCAATAATGAATATGCGCCATCGTATCGCTCATGATTACCTGAATGTTGACCACGATATCGTGTGGAACGTCATACAAAATAAAATTCCTGAATTAGTGAGTCAACTCGAATCCATTTTATCGAGTCCAGCGGAATAAAATCCTTATGAATAGCTCTTTTGTACAACTCATCGACCTCAGTCATACCGTAGAAGATGGGCTAATCACCTATAAAGGTTTACCCGCGCCCATCATATGCGATTATCTCAGCCGTGAAGCCTCGCGTAAGGTTTACGCGGAGGGCACAGAGTTCCAAATTGGTAAGATTGAGATGGTATCAAATACCGGCACATATCTCGACTCGCCCTTCCACCGTTATGCGGATGGCAAAGACCTCTCTAACCTCTCGCTTGAACAATTAGCACACCTTGATGGCTTGCTGATTCATGTCCCGCCGACCAGCGGACGTATTATTGATGAAAGCTGGTTTGCCGGATTAGATGTGCGTGGAAAAGCTGTCCTGATTCATACGGGTTGGTCACGGCACTGGAAAACCGATCAGTATTTTGAAGGGCATCCATACCTGACCGAAGCCGCCGCCCAGGCCCTTAAATCCGGTGGGGCAACCTTGGTCGGCATCGATACCTATAACATTGACGACATTACCGACGGTCGCCGTCCGGTACACACTGTATTGCTCGGTGCGGATATTCTCATCGTCGAGCATATGTGTAATCTGGAATCAATACCGGCGGATCGCTCGTTCCGGTTTTATGCTGTTCCCGTCAAAGTTAAAGCCTTTGGCACATTCCCTGTACGGGCATTTGTGGCAGTTGATAACTAAAGGCACATTATGACACCCACCCTTGAGCTCGAAAATATTAGCAAGCAGTTCCCCGGTGTAAAAGCGCTCGATAATGTACGTTTCTCGATTGAAGCCGGTGAGGTTCATGCACTGCTGGGCGAAAACGGCGCAGGCAAATCAACCCTCATCAAAGTTATCTCTGGTGTTCATAAACCGGACACAGGCGTGATTCGCTTGGATGGCAAGCCCACCGTTTTCAATAACCCGCGTGAGGCACAGGCACGCGGCATCGCGACCATCTATCAGGAACTCAGCCTGTATCCGCAGCTTACCGTCGCCGAGAACATTTTTATGGGACATGCGCCCACGCGCGGTGTCGGGCCATTCCAGTTTGTTGATTGGAACACCATCAACAGCCGCGCGCTGGAAATTTTACAATCGCTCAATATTTATGATATGGATGTGGAACGCAAAGTCGGCACGCTCAACGTTGGCAATCGTCAGCGTGTCGAAATCGCCAAAGCGCTCTCAATAAACGCCCGTGTCCTCATTATGGATGAACCTACCGCCGCCCTCACCGAGTCGGATGTTGAGCGCTTGTTTGCCATCGTGCGCTTGCTCAAAGAGCGCGATGTAGGGATCATTTACATCAGCCACCGTCTGCAAGAAGTGTTTGAACTGGCGGATCGTGTCACGGTGCTGCGGGATGGTTTGTATGTCGATACCAAACCTGTCAGCGAAACCAATGAACCAGAACTCATTAGCATGATGGTCGGTCGCACCATTGAAAACCTATTTCCCAAGCTGCCCGGTAATCCCGGCAAAACCGTATTGGAAGTTCGCAACCTGAATTACGGATCGACCACCCAAAATGTATCCTTCACGGTGCGAGCTGGTGAAATCGTAGGCATGGCCGGATTAGTGGGTTCCGGGCGCAGTGAATTGGCACAGATCATCTTTGGCATCACGCCCGCACACTCTGGCGAAA
>JBBSBS010000502.1:0-4843 GCA_038251045.1 Aggregatilineales bacterium
ATTGGACGGAATTGACTATCCTCATTGGGCGTTTCTGGACACATCCACAATTTGATGCGAAGGGGCATAATATCTAAGAACTCAGCCAATCGCTGTATAAACTGGTTTTCATCAAGTCGATAATGTACAGTCGGCGTACCGTTGGCTTTCATAATTGTGCGTTCAATCCCAATTGATTCAAGTAATTGTTTGCCATGTACGCGCTTGACTTGCGCTTGCGACAGGTTGCACTCGGCATTCCAATCTCGCCACGATTTGTAAACCCACCCCCCGATTTTCTTTGCTCGTGGGAACCAATGCAGCAAACGCACGGCCAATAAACCCGCGTTTTGATCGTCTAACGCTTTGGCAACAAGTGCAGAAACAGTACGAATATCCGGGCGATTGAGCTGTAGGACCACATTTTGTAGGCGTGCGAGTAGATCAGGCTGGCGGTCAAGCGTGCCAGCGGTAGAGTAGCCATTCATAAGTGCCTCCAAGCAAAGCTGAACAGAAGTCAGATTCAAAAAACAGAACTGAAAGGCGGATATTCAGTTGCAGGAGAGGGAGGACTGTGATACATTGGAGTTACCACACTGCAATGTATCATTCATCCGTCACCCACCTGCACATTTCGTCGGTGGGTTTTGTTTTCTAGGGCGGCGCACGGATACTTGAGTTCATGCATTTACTCCCGAATTGTCGCCCTAGGGCGACAATTGTGGTTATGTCTAAGATAGATAAGTCTCAGCCTCATCTAAAACTTGTCGAAAATTTTGAAGTCGAACACGAGCGATATTTTTATCCTTCTCTTGGTCGATAAGCGCCCGCGCCAAGTTGTAAGCATCAGGTAAATTTACGGGTTTCATTAGCTTAGCTAACTGCATAACCTGTTTTGGTGGAGACGTGTCTTCGTTCCCATCGCCCTGATTGCTGTCACCCTCAACTAAATCTCGCACTTGATTACGGGTTAAACCAAATTGAACAATCTGACGCACAACTTCTATTTGGTCTTCTGGTCGAAGTTGTGTAACGTAACGCAACCGAGCCTCATCCAAAATATAACGATCCGCTAACTCAATAGCCTCATCACATAGTTGCAGCAAAGTTTTAAATCGGCTGAATTGACGGCGATCTATTCCACCCATTGCCGCCAGAATTTCTACGGTGAACTCACGTTTTCCTCTCAAAGTGAGTTCTTGTGCTTGCCGATAAAAATCATGAGTCACTGGTCCGTCTGGGATTTCGCAACCATGTACATAAAGAAGTAGTAAAGCTGCCTGCCGCGCCATCGCAATCGCTGATAACCCGGTGCGAGCTGTATTTTCCTTCGCCTGTCGAAATGCAGAGGCTCGATTTGCGGGAATGATGATGCAAGGGATCATGCCATCGCTCTCATAGCCAGGTATGAAGTCTCGCAGTAACCACGTTGCCCAATATCTTCGTTCCCCAGTTTCAATGCGGTAGAGACGGGTCACGCCTTGTGTCGCATCGATCACCGTGAGTGGATTGACTTGTCCATCGCTTCGGATAGTCACTGCCAGATTAACGAGATCGCGAACGAGCTGCTCTTCGGGTGACAATAATGGGGCTTCCGCTTCAGTTTCGTCATCCGGATTCCCGAGCAAATCGAGGACATTGGTAAAAGGTCGCCCATTCTGTCTCGCGGCCAGTTGGGCTGTCTGAATCAGTTCCCGCAGGGCTTGAGTCGGTGTCATTCGATTCGTGTGAAAGGCTTGATAGATGCGTTCGGGAAGGACACGACGTGGCTGTACTGGATCAGGTCGCACCATCTCCAGCAGAATCCTCTCAACTCGTAAGCTATTGTCTGTCGCGATGTCAAAGCCGCTGCCACCCAGCATGTCAGCAGTGATTGTGTCAAGGAGGCTAGTGTTGGCCTGCCGTCTCTTGCCGTTCATGAGACAGTGGCCTTTTGTCCAGCCATCTCGCGAACCAGCTTCCCAACCATCTGGGCGTAAGCTTTACTGGCTGAGGCTTTGGGATCGTAGTTGAAGACACTCAGATGGTGATGATGAGAATAGGACACTGCTTCATTGGCTGGGATCACGCCACAAACGAGTTGCCCTAAGACACTGTGCGACTTGAGCTCGTCAAGGAGTTGTTTATGGCCTTTGATACGGGTATCCATTTTGGTAACGAGAATGCCACTGACATGTAGGTGCGGATGCCGCCAGCCTTCACGGATCTCATTGATCTTGGAGATGACAGATAGCAAACCCACTGTTTCGAGATAACGCGGTTCGACCGGCACAATCGCATCAGTGGCTGCTAACAAGCCCATTTCAGTCATCAATGAGAACGAGGGGCGGGTGTCAATCACGATCGCAGCATAATGATTGGCGATCCGACTGAGCGGTTCAGCAAGGCGATACGGCGCTCCTGCCACACCCATTAATTCGCGTTCCGCGCCTTCCAGCATCGGTGATGCGGGCAACACATGCAGATCATCATCCCATGTACTTTGGACGAGGCAGTTTGCCAGTACATTCGGCGCTTCTTTCCGATCCGCCATTAGGACAGTGTATAGACTGTTATCTGTGCCGTAATCCTTATGCCCGGTAGTGACGAGTGAGGCATGAGCTTGACTATCCGTATCCACTAGCAATACTCGACAATTGGCAGCACCAGATCGCCTCAGCAGTCCGACCAAGCCATAGGCGATATTAGTGGCGGATGTCGATTTCCCGACACCCCCTTTGTGATTGGTCAGTACAAAAACACGAGTCATAATCATTTCCTCCACAACACTCAACAAAACGGATTAGAAAATCGCTGAGGCTGGCAAGGACTTCGAAGAGGTGTGCTACACTCTACTTGGGAGTCTTGCTGGACGGATCAGCGAGCCTTCAAGGTGGGTTGGGGGAGGGGTAGTTCTCTCCCGATCACCGAAAAGCCAATCTTAAGTTGATGGTTGAGAAGTGGGCAAAGTTGTCACACTGAGGAAAGGCGATATAACTCAGAAAATTGGCGGGGTCTACGGGAGAAACATGTTCGGATTGGCTCCTGTCCTTCCCGCACAGCCGAAAAAAGCACTCGAAAGTGCTTTTTTCTTGCCTAGCGATGTTCGAATCCTGTCCTCATGTTGGCGAGAATAATTAAATCTTAAGTGTTAAGCAATTCTATCTTTTAAGTGTGGAATTCGGCGTTCATTTTATCGTATAAACATGATAATGCTTTGTTTAGCTACGCCTTTTTCTTGGTCATGTTTGATTCCCATTGAGGTACACTTTACCCTAACTCCCCTATTTCATGCTTAAGCGTAAAATAATTCGATTCAATTCGCATACTTGAACTCCGATCGTTTGAATTTTATCAATATGAATTGGCTTTATATTTTCAGATACCTATCTACTGCTCAGAAAAAACATCATGGTTCGTAGCATGATTCAATTCCGAACGAGTTAAACTCTATTTAACTTTTCACCATTAGTCTCCTTGTTATGGATTATCAGCAAAGGAGACAAACATGAAGCAGTACAAGTTTATACTGGGGTACATTGGCGCTCTGGCAGCGGTCGCGATACTGAATGCCAGTATCCTTATCCCTTCACTGAGTATTAGTGCTCAATCTTCGACACCTACTGCCAGCGTTCAAACAGCGATAACGCAATGTGGGTTTATTGATTCACTTCTTGCAGACACTAGCCCGGTTATGGCTGAGGCTACTGCCACGATGGGTGTCACGCCTCTGGCTACTCTCACCACACCCGCGACTAGTGCGGTTGTTCCAACCCAACCACCCGCTGAGGGCGGTTCAGGTGAGATGGGCGACGAAGCACTAACAACCTATCGTGACATCACTCAAGGTTTCAGTATTGATTATCCCCATAGTTGGTCACAAGAAACGACCTTCCATAATGGTGTGTGCTTTACCGCAAGAGATTCTTCAATAGCCGTGCAGTTCGTCAAAGGCAGTGTGCCGACTGACCTCATGGCATACGTCCAAGCAGATGAAGCGCATGTGCAGGCCAATAGCCCCGGTTACAAACAGGTTTATCTGAAAGCATCAACCGAAGTCGTGGGCGCAGTTATTCTAGGTTACGAATGGGATGCGGGAAAATCGATTGTGACCGAGAAACCCATCCACGCCCGCACAGACCGTTACTACTTGGTGGACAGCAGCGGGCGGCTGGTGATCGTCAGCGAAACCGAACCTATCAAGAATTTTGACCCCGATGGTGTCCGCGATACAGCATTGACGTATCAAGTGGTCAAATAAGAGATAAACCATGAATACTCCAACACTTGTTATCCATGATGTGTTCAAGATTTACAAAGAGGGCGACGTGGAAAACGTCGCCCTGCGGGGAGCCAACCTGAGCGTACAACGCGGTGAGTTTGTCGCCATACAGGGTCGTTCGGGCAGTGGTAAAAGCACCCTCATGAATCTGATTGGTGGGCTGGCCATAGCTAGCGCAGGTCGCATTATTATCAATGAGACCGACCTCTCTCGCCTGTATGAAGGTCAGCGAGCGGCATTCCGCCGCCAATATATTGGCATTGTGTTTCAATCGGACAATCTCATTCCCTTTCTGACAGCTTGTGAAAATGTGGCGCTGCCCATGAATTTACAAGGTCACAAGAATGCCTACCTACGTGCCAATGCACTCTTATCCGAAGTCGGTCTAGGCGAACGCCTCAATCATCGCCCCAATCAGTTATCGGGTGGTGAACGGCAGCGGGTCGCTATCGCGGTGGCTTTGGCGAACGAACCGGATTTGCTGCTGGCAGATGAACTCACGGGTGAACTAGACAGTGTAACTTCTGACAGCATCATGGCGCTGCTCAAACGGCTCAATGTTGAACGGGGTTTGACGTTAATTGTCGTTACCCATAATCCAAC
>JBBSBS010000503.1:0-4842 GCA_038251045.1 Aggregatilineales bacterium
GCCAGCCAACTGCGCTTGGATGCCGAACTCGTCAGCCAGCAAACCCGCAGCCTAACCGCTGTCGCCGCATGGCGCATCAAGCGCGGCGAAGGTTTGGCGGATGCCCTCGGCTATGCATCCTACCGCCTCAAGCTGGACGATGCGCTCATCAACAATCAACCCGTTGAAACTGTCGATGTTTCGCGGGTGCTGGCGGAAGACCCCACCCTCACCGATGACCTCAAAATCGCTTATACCCATCACCTGCTGGCCTTCGCATTGGCCTTGGGTGATATGCAGCATGCCGACCCGATTGCGCCCATGCTGCGCCAAAATAGCGATCTGGAATGGGCCATACAGTCACAGTTTGATGATGCCATTAAAGATGGCAAATCGTTATTGGTCTACGATGCCCTTTCCCGTTGGATGGCGAATCCGCTTGGCCCGACGGGCAGCCATTGGATTGACTTAACCCATCGCGCCGTCCAGTCACACATGCAAACCTTAGTGCAAAAACGGGATCTCAAAGGCATCAACGCCTTCCTCGAAGAAATACACCGCGCCAATCCCGGCCTAGAAATCAGCAAAACAGTACCCCGTCTGATCGAAATGGTGCTGCCGCTTTCCGTCCTTGACCGCGACTTGAACCTGACCGTATTTCTGATCGCCGTCAATTATCTGGAAAGTGATGTGCTGCGACGGCTGATCAGCGCCCAAAAATTCACCGCCCAACTGCCGCCGACTCTCAGCCGCCTCGCGCCCTACCTCATCGGTGAAGACTCCGGCATGGCTCCCTCTGGTCTGCTGTTGAGCGCGGCCTCGGACTTTGGCGAAGAATGGCGTGACCCAATCTTGATTCGTCTCGCAGAATCGGCCATCCGCGCCAAACGACCGGACATTGTTGATACACAGGCGCTCGGTGGCATGGTCGGCATAATCGACACCACATGGGGTGTGCAGTACAGTCAAACCTTGAACTGGATTGCCAACATGCTCAGTCATGATGAAACCCTTACCCGTCTGGAACTGCCCGGCCCAACTTATCTGCTGCGGCTGCTGCTGGCTTCCGGTGGTTACAAAGACACCGCCAACGAAATGCTCCATCAGGCGCGTGTGGTATATCCCGGCGAAGCGCAGGCTGATTATGTAGCCATGATTCAGCGCTTATTTGCCGAAACACCCATCCCGATTCAGCAAGTCCCGAACGCCATCAAAGCCCTGAACGAAGCCGGTGTAAAATCGCTGCCGCTGCTCATGGCCTATATCGGCATACTCGAAGGTCATGCGTGGTCATCAGTTTTGGATCGCATCGCCGATCAAGCCACGCTCATGTTGCTGGATAATCCGGAGATCGCCAAAGTAATCCCCGCCTCCGCCATGATCGCCCTGCTTAAATTCCACATCTCGCGCAAAGATGTCGAGAAAACCATTCGCGTTGCCGGCATCATGCCGCAGGTCGCAACCCGCGAAGGCTCACGCGGTATCAACCTCATCGGGCGCATGTACACCCTCATGAACTGGGATGAAAAAGTACGCATTGCTGCCCTTGAACTACTGCGCCGTTATGTACGCCGTGCGCCGGATGCCGATGCCCGCAAAGCCGTCACCGCTTTTGGGCGCGAATTCGGGGCCGCCGTACAGCAGGCCACCGAAGCCAGCTATGCCATGCGTAAAATGCTCGACAGCCTCGACTTGATCGAATACAGCGACTTTCTGCATGTCACATCCGAGTACCTTTACGATACCGCCCTCTCCTATGCGGATAAAGGAAAAATCCCAAGTGTGGGCGCATTGATGAACAGTTTGGATAGTCTTGGCGGCAGCCTGACCAGTGATGACCGCATCGTACTAGCCAATGAACTGGTAGAGGTGGGCAAAGCCCTTCTGGAATTGAGCAAACCGTGGCAGCCTCATGCCCGTGATCTTGACCAACATATCGAGAATCTGCTTCAAGGTCGCAAAGACCCTACCAGTGCCCTTGATGTGTTCTGGATTGTCTCCGGCTATCTAGCGCGTGGCAAACGACAGCCGCTTAAAATGCAGCGTGTCCTCACCCAGCATCTTTTTGGTGACCGTCCGGCTCCCCGCGTGTTGGAAGAAACCCGCATCGTCAACGCCGTGCTGCAAAGTGCGATCCGTGCTTTCCCGTCCACCCGCAAACTAACATTGAGTGCCGAGTCCATTCGCAGCGAGATTGACAGCCTGTGGGGAGACATCGCCCTCGAAAAGCAGCGTGAAATCGTCCGCGAACTGACGACCGATTTACAACGTGCCGCCGAACTTTCCTATATGATTGCCGTATCAGGCAACCCCAAAGCAATGGAAGATGGCAGCTTTGCCCGCAAATTGGAAGAATCCAATCAGCAGCCAAAGAGCGCTTTGGAAATGTACCGATTCGTCAGCGGCTACTTCCGCGCACGCTCGTAAAAGTTATCGAAAGAGTCACGCTTGAACTTTGCAACCGACACCGCACTCGAATATGAGCAGCAAGCGTTCAGGAAAATAGATGCACCGCAGCAGAAAATCAAAGACAAAACGTTTCGCGAATGCAGCTTCACCCAATGCACCCTGAACGAAGTTGCATTCGAAAACTGCAAATTCTTCAAATGTACCTTCAAAGAGTGTGATTTGAATCTGATGAAGGTCAAGAATTGTGTGTTCTCTGAAGTTGAGTTTGAGAACACCAAAGTGGTCGGGGTCAATTGGATGGATGCCATGTGGGGTAAAAACAACCTGCTCGGCTCGATCAACTTCACCGGCTGCACGTTGAATTATTCGACCTTCATCGGCCTAACCCTCAAGAAGATGAAACTCGTCCGCTGTCTGGCAAGAGATGTGGATTTTGCTGAAGCTGATCTGACGCAAGCCAGCTTAATCGGCACAGACTTCAGCGACTGCCGCTTCGTCCATACCAACCTGACCGAAGCGGACTTCACCGACGCGACTCATTACAACATTCCGGCAACCCTCAACACCTTGAAGAAAACGCGCTTCTCTTTACCCGAAGCCATCTCTCTGTTGCACAGCCTCGACATCATCCTGAACGACTGAAACTCACCAGCGTTCCCATGTGTGCTGGTCAGTGCGTTCGTCACGTTCACCCTGTCGTGGATACTGACGGTGAACGGTTTTTTCTGCCGCCTTCAGCGTATGATGATCGCTTTCTTCAAACTGCACATCCCGCGTAATCACCCGCCGCTGCGCCGAAGCGAACAGCGTCACATCCGACTCGATCATCCGACCGGGGAAGATAATCATGCCCGAACCGATGCGGCAGTTATGCCCCACCGCGCTGCCCAACACCACTTGCCCCACATCCTCAAGCTCACCCCGAATATTCGATGCTTTAATCGTGCGAGGAACCACACCGCCGCGCCCGTCCGATTCGCCTATCAGGTTGAAATCAGTAAAGGTATTGCCCGCCCCCACAAAACTGTCACGTCCGATGACACACATTTGTAGGCACGTATTCTGGGCGATAATCGTCCCATTCATCAAGCTGGACATAAACAATGCGGAGCGAAACGGTAAGAAGCAGTTGTTCGCCACCGTACTCAGCATCAACTGGCAGCCCTGAGATACCGTCACATCATCGCCGATCGTGCAGTTGTCGATCACTACACCGGGGCCGATGTTGCAGCGCTCACCAATTGTCGTCGGGCCGGTAATGATCGCAGACGGATCAATCACTGTTTCCTTGCCCACCTTGACCGCTTCCGATGTCGTCAAAATCTGCTTCTGCTCAATAATCCCGCGCCACAGCAGCTTCAACGCCAAAAAGTTGTGGTGCTTAATCCGTTCCTCGAACCGATACCCGCGTGCGAACACCCCGAAGATCACACTGGCGTAGAAGATATGCACCCAGCTTTCAATCGAAAGCAACCCGTATTTAGGCAGGTAATGAGTCAGTTGCTCGACCTGATCCTGCGCCATAAAATCCGGCACGCTGTAAAAACCGCGCGGCTCGGATTCGCTGTCTATCGCAATCGGGTGAGTATCCTTGACATATCCATTTGGGAAATACCACATATCCACCAGCGCAATCGGTCGCCCCGATTCCGGATCAGCCCCGCCTTTTTCAAAAGAATTGGAAAGCGGCAGTGTATACGATGTAAATGCCCGTTCCTTCTCATCTGTGAAAATTGCTGCGCGGCAGGCTTTCCCCGAAGCCTTTGCGCGATCAATAAACAAGCGCACGAACTCGCGATCAAACCACAAACTGTCGCGATACACAAATGCCGGTTCATCACTGCGGATATTATGCATTTGCCCCGCCAACTGGAACGTGTCGCCCAGCTTTAAATCACCCTTAAACACCTGAGTAAATACTTCTTCATGATGAAAACTCAGTGTCGCGGTGCCTATCGTCAATTTGCTGGCGGGCTCATTAAATGGCAGCACATGACGAGCGTCTTCGAGAATATAACGATACATACTGATGCCCCCAACGATGTTGGCAATCTGATTTAAGCGAAGTATAGCATGATTTGAAGCCGCTAGAATGCAGAGTGAATTGGGTGATGTTATAATTGAGTTGAAATGCAGGAGACCCAATTATGGCAGCGACAGATATTGTCTCAGTTTACGATGAATTTTTAGAATACTTGGCGCAAAAAGCATCTCCTGACGAAATACTGGCCTTCAAAGCCTCGCCTTCCGCGCAGCTTCGCGCCGATGAACTCACTGACCGCAACAAAGAAGGCATATTATCCGAGCAGGAAAGGGTTGAACTGGAGCAAATGCTTCACTTTAATCGGTTAGTATCTCGATTGAAGGCCAAAGCCGTTCGCGCCCTCAATCAGCCATGACCTATATTTCGGATGGGGTACGAGATTTAGTTCGTCAACGAGCCGGTATTTGGTA
>JBBSBS010000504.1:0-4817 GCA_038251045.1 Aggregatilineales bacterium
ATTACCTCGAAACCACATTAGCAAAATTAGCTGAACTGCTGACGATGCTTTCGGAACACGGTGTGTATCGCGTTTTTATTCCGGTTTACTCATGGCACCAACCCCAACGCAACGTTGAAGCTCACAAAGTTTTACTGAAAGGGATTCAAGCACTGTTGGGATACCCTGCACTGGTCAATCTTTACCGTGAAGCAGGGTGTGAAGTGCGGTTCTATGGGGATATGAGTGCTTTCGCGCCGGAAGTTGCGGCGGCATTACGCAATCCACCGAAGTACGTGGAAGGTAAAGCACGACACATTATTTACTTTGGGGTGGATGGCAACACGCCGCACAATAATGCGCTGAACATGGCTTATACATTCGGTCAGACGCATCATCGTGCGCCAACGCGGGCTGATATGCTCGAAATGTATTATGGCGAGCGTAACATACGCCCGTTAGACATTTTGATTGGCTTCAGCCGGATTTACTCGCGGATGGGAATTCCGTATATGCTCGACGGCGAGGAAAGTATTTACGTGACCGCCGTTACGCCGCTGGTTTTGAGCTGCATATCACTGCGATCGATTTTGCACGATTATCTGTATAACCATCATGATATTGGGCGCGATTACCAGAATATTCATCCGAATGAAATTCACAGGCTCAAGACGTTTTATAAGGCGAATGCCAATACGGTGATGGGATTAACGCAGAAATTCGAGGATTTGATTTATCCGGTATCAAAAGTGGAATGGCCCGAATCGATGGGAGATGAGCCACTCCACTTTACTTGAGTGTTTTCCGTAGGGAGAGCTAGAAAACTCAAGTTCGCAAAACTGACTGCTTGTCCTTTAACAATGTTTCACGCGCCTCTTCCAAGTTGGAGGCAAACCCGTAAGCGCCATCGTCAAAACCGGCGCGGTACACTTTGCGATACACGTCGAATAGTGTACGCACTAGACCGCCAGCACCGATGATAATGCTTTTACCTTGATTCTGGTGCTTACGCATGGTGATGTTTTTACCATGCGAAAGCACACCGTTAGGCACAAGCTTGCTGTTGGTCATATCAATGATGATTCCAACACTGTAATCTACAGTGTCCAACATTTCATGCGAGGTATGCAGGGCTTCATAGAAATTATCTAGACTCCACTGCCCGCTGTAAAGGTATCGAATCAACGTATGTTCCGGATTGTCCCACTGTACTTCTATGCCCATATCGATCTAAATCCTTTCAAGTGCCCCGACGGTAATCAGTTCAGGCGACATCCACAGTTTGGATGAGCCAATCGACGTTTACAAAGGTGTCATGGTCAAAATCCATAGTCCAAACATCTTGCCCCATGACATTCCATGCGGGTAAAGTTTTTTGATCAAAGGATGAAAACAATGTTTCCAAAGATTCTAATTCGCTATAATGTCCATCAAGTTCAAACATTGTCACTGTCCTTATTATAAAATCCAATTCATGAATTCAGCGTTAACATTACTATTATATGTGAACTATTATTCATTTTCGGTTGGCATTTGTGAAATTCATATAATTTTCGTAAATTTACAACTAATCAAAAACGGATGCAATATGTCACCTAGCATACATTTCGTCACGACTAACGAGGGGAAAGCGGCAGCATTGAAGCAGATGATGTCTACCGTGGGGATTGAAGTTGTACAGGTGGAGATTGATTTGGTCGAGCCACAGGCGGACTCGACAATGGAGGTTGCCCTCAACAAGGCCAAGCAAGCGGTAAAGTTATTGGGCAAGCCGGTGGTGGTTGAGGACAGCGGTTTTTCTATCGATGCGCTGGCGGGTTTTCCCGGTGCTTACATCAAGTATGCGTTGGCCACTATCGGCGCAGAGGGTTTATTGCGATTGGCAGCACCCTTCCCCGACGCGGCCTGCCGATTCGTTAGTGTCATGTGCTACGCAGCACCGGACGGTACGCAGCAGTCGTTTGTGGATAACAGCACGGCGGGTACACTTGCCCGTGTCATTGACCCAAACCCCGCGCCGAACGCATGGTCAGAATTATGGCGGGTGTTCATCCCCAACGGTTACGACAAGACTTTAAGTGCGTTGACAACCGACGAGCGCACAATCCTTATGCGCGATTGGCAGGCCAGATCGGTCTACGGGCAATTCGCACGCTGGCTGGTGAGTGAAACCCATAGCAATCTGGTCTGAAGTGTCTGCTAAACAACTGCTTACATAAAGGCATAGGCAGGCAGCGTCAGGAAATCGACAAAGGGATCGGCCTTTGACATCTGGGTGAACAACAGGCTGGCGCGGGCGAAATGACCCTCATCAAAACGTTTGTCACCAATTTCGGAACGGATGGCAGCCATTTCCTGCTGCACCCACTGGTCATACAGGTTTTCGGTAAAGGGGCGACCGTCGGCTAAGGTCGAGTGGTGCTTCAGCCACTGCCAGATCTGGGTACGGGAAATTTCGGCGGTGGCAGCATCTTCCATCAGGTTATAGAGGGGGACGCAACCGTTGCCGCCCAGCCATGCCTCGACATATTGAATGCCAACCTTGATGTTCCAACGAACGCCCTGCTCGGTGATCGCGCCTTCGGGCACGAGGAGTAAATCAGCGGCGGTGATATTGATGTCGTCACGCTGGCGGCTGATCTGGTTGGGCTGCGGCATGATCTCGTCAAAGACTTCGAGAGCGACGGGAACCAAACCGGGATGGGCGACCCATGTGCCATCATGCCCATCGGTGGCCTCGCGCAATTTATCGGCGCGGACTTTGGCGAGTGCCGCGTCGTTGGCTTCGGGGTCTTTCTTGATGGGGATTTGCGCCGCCATACCACCCATAGCATGTGCGCCATGCTTGTGACAATTCTTGATGACCAGCAGTGAGTAGTTACGCATCATGGGTACGGTCATGGTGACAAGGGCACGGTCGGGCAGTACAAAATCCGGACGGGTGCGGAACTTCTTGATGAAGGAGAAGATGTAATCCCAGCGACCACAGTTCAGGCCAGCCGAATGGTCACGCAGTTCGTAGAGGATTTCTTCGGTTTCGAAGGCGGCGAGAATGGTTTCGATCAAGACGGTGGCTTTGATTGTTCCGGGTGGGATGCCTAGTTCACGCTGGGCGGCTTCGAACACATCGTTCCAGAGGCGGGCTTCGAGGTGGCTTTCGATTTTGGGGAGGTAGAAGTATGGGCCGCTGCCGCGCGCCAAGAGTTCTTTGGCGTTGGTGAAGAAATAGAGGCCGAAATCGAACAGTCCGCCGGGAACAGGGTTGCCATCCACCAGCATGTGTTTTTCTTCCAGATGCCAACCGCGCGGGCGTACCATGATGACGGCGACTTGATCATTGAGCTTATATTGTTTGCCTTCAGGACTGGTGAAGGTGATAGTGCGGCGGATGGCATCACGCAGATTGATCTGGCCTTCGATCATGTTTTCCCATGTGGGGGCGTTGGAGTCTTCAAAGTCGGTCATGAAGACTTTCGCGCCGGAGTTGAGGGCGTTAATGACCATCTTGCGCTCGGTCGGGCCGGTAATTTCGGCGCGGCGGTCTTGCAGATCAGCAGGGATGGGGGCGATTTGCCAGTCGCCGCCGCGAATATGGGCGGTTTCGGGCAGAAAGTCGGGCAGTTCACCGGCATCCAAACGGGCTTGCCGTTCGGTGCGTTTCGCCAGCAGATGTTGGCGGCGTTCGCTAAAGGTGCGTGCCAACTTGGCGACAAAGGCGACTGCTTCCGGCGTTAAGATTTCTTCAAAGCCGGATTTAATCTCGGCAGTAATTTCAATGCCGTCACCAAATGTAGTAGACATGTTTAAGTGCTCCTTTTTGGCGGAGTATAGTCGCTGCGGCAGAGGGGAGCAAACAGACCATCACTGGCGGCGGCGGTAGAGTGCCATAGGGTTTTGATTCAATTGATTCAGTGATTGAATTATTTTACGGGAGAAGATTCGGATTCTTCAGATTCAATCGGTCATTTTTCCACCAAATGATGCTGTTGCTGTTGTTGTTGCTGTTGCTGTTGCAACACGGTCATTTTTGGGGCGACAGCAGCAATTCAAGATGAGGTCTGCCGCCCCATAAAGGGACTATAAGGGTTGTCCGCAAATAGAAAGTATCGTGATTTACACCGCCAGAGGCTGAAAGGCTTGACCGATCACTACGGATGTTTGTGGTTTTTGCCGCTGGGGGCTGAAGCCACCCAGCTAACCACCGGACAAGTCCACTAAAGGGACTTCAAAATGCTGAGGGAAAACGGGAGGGTCTGAGATCCTCCCCTACGAATTCATATTTTGTTCCGACGTATCCCGTACTTTGCAACCACGACCGAATTTTCTGCTAAAACCTATTTGGGCGCAAACTGTTTCCAATGGCCTTCGGAGACAACTTCGACGACACCCTCAACCACTTTGATGGCGGTCTGATCGTCAATCGCATAGGACGGCAGCGACAGGCTGGCGGCCCATTTTTCGGCATCAGCCATGGTATTCTCCGGCAGCATGGGGTGATCTAAGTGGGGAAAAATCGAGAAATCCACGATACCAAGCGTTTCATCGCCACCTGTGGGCGGTTTCCAGCGGACGAAGTCCTCCCCGATGTTCGGGGCCATCACCATGCTCCCGGCGCTCAGTCCCACGTAGACGGTTTTGTGCAGCGACGGCAAGAGGGCTGCCAATCCGGACTGCCGCATCGAGTAGCACAGATACAAGGGGTCGCCGCCGTTTACCAACAGAACGTCAGTCTCCCGAACCATCGGGACCCAAACCCCTTTATCAATGCCGGGCAGCGCGGTGAGCTCCAGCACTCCCAGGGTTTTCCAACCCAGTTCGCATATAGGGCTGCGGGGTTC
>JBBSBS010000505.1:0-4813 GCA_038251045.1 Aggregatilineales bacterium
CGTGATCGTGTGCATGATCGTGCGCATGGTCATCAGGCCGATCCACTTTAACCGCGCTATCGGTCAGGTATTCGTCAGAACTATGCGGATAACCGCCGTCGGACTGGTTCTCGTCATCTTTTTCACCAGTGTGGGCGTGGCATTGAGCAGCTACGCGGTGGCGCGCTGGCTGGGAACCCATGTTGCCGACTATACCCGCATCGCCGTAGATCTTCCAGCCCGATACACGATGGTCATGGCAAACGATGGGGCGCAGAGCCAGACGTGGGAATGGCGAGGCATGGCTGGTACGGGGGGGGAAAGTAGTTCGGCGTGGTTAGGCGACGGTGTTCAGTATCTTGTTGTTGATATGACGGACGAAGCCGCAAACCACTATTGGCAGGAGCGATTTGCTGACGAACCCATGACCCTGCTATATGAATACCAGAGTCCACTTCGAATAGGTTCACATCTGGCGGTATTGTGGACGTTTCGTCCCGATTACCCGCTTGATGTAACGTTCGACAACAGCCTGGTACTCATCGGCTATCATGTGCTGAAAACAGAGAACGGAACGCGCTTGCTGTTTCACTGGTACACCCAGCAAACAACAACTGCGGTGTATACAGCCTTCATCCATCTGGTTGATCCGCAAACCGGGGCGCTCCTCGCTCAAGCAGACATGGCGCTGGGTGGGGGCAGCCACCCGACCGATACGTGGCGACCAAACGAACTTGTTTTTGAAACCGTTGAACTGCCTGCTGTGAACAGTCCTTACCTGATCCGCATGGGGTTGTACCAGCTTGATCAACGCGCAGCGATCACCGATTCGCAGGGAAACGCATTAGGCGATCACATCGATTTCAGCCCGTAACCAACCATGCTGCATCCGGCTATGCATCGGTATGCACTTCGGGATGGTCGTTGACCTCGTGCATCATCTCGTCGATGGCGACGGCGAGGGCGATCATCAACGGGCTTAGTGGCTCGTCAAAGACCTCAACCCCATAACTTTCGCGGATGGTAAACCACTGCTTGGAAATGTGGGCAACGGATTGCCCGCTGCGCAGGATGCTGTATTCGTGGTCGAGCAAATCCCCCTGCGCCACCATATCCTCGGCATCTGGTATCTGAATATTCCACTTGTCGCGCAGGACGGTCAGCCACGCCTTTTGCACCTGCGCTATCGTCCGCCCACCCTGTTCGATGGTGATGGTTTTGTGCAGGTGGAACGGTTGCCGCTGGATTTTTAAGACCTCTTGGTGCTGCATAT
This sequence comes from Aggregatilineales bacterium, assembly GCA_038251045.1. Classification (GTDB taxonomy): domain Bacteria; phylum Chloroflexota; class Anaerolineae; order Aggregatilineales; family Phototrophicaceae; genus CFX2. Next base: position 1,253 of record JBBSBS010000505.1, read on the forward strand.
CATACATGATGAAGGTTTTACGGAGCGCTACCGTTTTGTTATCAATCAGGTAGATTTTCTCGCCCTTCTCGTCCATCACCCACGAGTCGTGACCAATCGCGAGAATAATCTGACGCAGCATAAAACGACGCGACATAGCGGTTATCCTTTGGTTAGGTTGATTGACTTAGGTTGCCAGCTTGCCGATCACCACAATCGGGCCAGTCGGCTGCGGACTGCCACTTTCCGGCTCGTCGGTAATGCGTGCCCATGTGAACTGGTCAATCGGCTCGACACTGCTAAAGAGCAGCGCCCCTTGACCACCCTCATCCACACGGAATGTGCCGACACTGGTGCGGGTTTCGCCGCGCGTCAGCCATAACTGATAGGTCTTGCCGACTGCCAATTCAGGGAAACCGTGGGCGTAGAGCAGGCCGATTTTGCTTTCGGCGTTCCACATCAAAAAGGCCGATGTATCGGCGGTTTCTTCGGCAGGGGGCAGCCGTACCCAGCGCAGGCCGTTGGTGCTGGTTAGCACAAAGGCTGTGGTATCGCTCGGTGGTATCTGGGCGGCAAGCTGGGCATTTTGCTGGTTAAGTTCGTCCACTCGCGCCAGCCAATAGCCATTGGTCAACAGCAGCACGATGACCGCCGCAGCGGCAGCCAACCATGCATAGGGAACAGCGCGGCGCGCTTGTGGCTGTGCGGATGTAGAAGGTACGGCAACAGCGGCAGCCGGCATCACGGCAGGCGCGGCGATCGCTGCCATCAGCTTGCTTTCCAGCGCGGGCGGTGGCTCGATCTGGGCAATATCGGCGCGCATTTCATCCTGAAGTTGGCGGAAATCCGCAAGCTGGGCGGCGGCCTCGATACACAAGGGGAGAGTTGCTTCGACCAGACGCGTTTGTTCCGGGTCGGTCAAGCCAAAGGCATAATCAGGGATAAGGTCTCGAATGGCATCACAAGGGGTTGCCGACTCGATGATTTTCTCAGAACTCATACTGTCTGCTCGAACTCACTTCCTACAAGTATTATACGTCCGTTTACCCCGAATTAGATGTTTGGTTAACGGTCTCTAGCCACAACTCGCGCAGCCGCTGCAAGCCATTTCGCAGCCGTGTTTTGACCGTTCCCAGCGGAATGTGGGTCACTTCGGCGATGTCGCCGTGGCTCATGCCGCGAAAGAAGGCGAGGCCGATCAGCATGGCCTGTTCTTCAGGGAGCTGCTGCACCAACAGGCGTAAGGTTGTGCCATCGCGCCACAACGCTTCGCTGGCATAGGCCGGAATTTGTTCGGCCATTTCATCAATCGAGTCGGGATGTAAATCGGGCTGGCGGCGTTCCTGCCGCAGTCGGTCAATAGCGGTGAACTGGGTGATGGTCAACAGCCAATTTTTGAGCTTGCCCTTTTCAGGGTCCCAGTGATTTTTGCTTTGCCAGACTTTGACGAAAGCATCCTGCGTCACTTCTTCCGCCAACGTGGCGTTTTGCAGCATGTGATAGGCCAAGCTGTAGACAGCCTTACCATATTCTTGATACAGCACGCGGAAAGCCTGTTGGTCGCGGGCAGCTATTCGTTTCATGATGTCAATGTCGTCAAATTGAAACTGCATAAAGATTTGCTCCACCGCACCAGTCTAACAGTTTCTTCTATTTGCTGTAAAGAGAGTCGCGGCGCAATCCAAAACCGGTAATCCTGACGATATACACAATAGGTAGGTGATGAAAGCCTACATACACCATAAGCCGTTAGGGAGGTCATATGTTTAAGTCTCGTCGTATCATATTATTTTTGTTGGCTATGTTTTTGATCAGTATAGTTCCGGTGATGGCACAGATGGAATATACCGTAGGTTTAGGCGAATCGGATAGTCTCGGTCAATTTCTGGTCGGCCCAGATGGCATGACGTTGTATAGCTTTGCGAATGATCCGCTCAACACCAGCGTATGCTATGACAAATGTGCCGAAGCGTGGCCTCCGCTGATCGTGGATAGCGCCGATAGTCTGACCGCCGATGAAGCAATCCCCGGTACACTGGGCACAACCGAACGCAAAGACGGTGCGCTGCAAGTGACGTACAACGGTATTCCGCTGTACTATTGGTTCCAGGATCAAAATGTAGGCGATACCACGGGCAACCGCGTCGGTCATAATTGGTGGATTGTGCCGCCAGCCACCGCCTATGCCCAGAAGATTCCGACTGTGGGTACGGTGCTGGTCGGTTCAAATGGTATGACCGTGTATCTGTACACCAAAGACACACCGGATGTCAGCAACTGCTACGACAAGTGCGCCGTCAACTGGCCTCCGCTGCTGGTGGATAGTGCCGATGCGGTTACACCCGGTGTCAATCTGCCCGGTACATGGGGCACGACCGCCCGTACCGATACCGATATGCTTCAGGTGACGTATAACGGTTGGCCGCTGTACTACTGGAAAGATGACGTGGCAATCGGTGACTCAACCGGCGAAGGCGTGGGCAAGGTCTGGTATGTGCTCGCACCGGAAACAGTCGTGGTGACCAAGACCGACGCGCTGGGCGAGTTCCTGATGTCTGCTAATGGCAGCACATTGTATACCTTCAGCAAGGATACGGCTGGCGTGACCAACTGTTCCGGTGAATGTGCCACCAACTGGCCTGCGCTTACGGTGGGCGCAGAAGATAAACTTGTCCCCGGCAAAGACATCACCGGCGAATTGGGCACGATCACCCTCGAAAATGGTAAATTGCAGGTGACCTATAATGGCATGCCATTGTACTACTTCAAGAATGACCTTGAAGCCGGTGAAACCAATGGTGAGGGCGCTGGCGGCGTGTGGACAGTCGCCAAGTGGTAAGCTGACATAAGGGTTGGCCTACAGCCCCCCTCAGTCACAAGATGAAGTTGATGATCAGGGGTGTGTGCTATTCAGTACATGCCCCTGATGATTTTTGTTATTCAGCCTACTGGCTGCGACTGCTTATTTGTGCCATCCGCAGGCAGCAGGTGATAATCCTGTAGGCCAACCCACACCAGCGTATCGGTGGTGATCGCCAACGTGCGTACTTTTTCGGGGCTGAGTAAGACATGCAGTGGGGCAACGTCATGGTCAATATTGTTTATTACCTCTGTATTTCTCCTCCCTCAGCAAGTAGTCTTTGTCCAAAACTAAAATTAGTTAAGATTAAAATTGCTGCATGCTACAAGTTTTAAATCGTGCTATTACGCTGTAAAATGACCCGCAATCTTGTTGATCAAAAATAGTAACGATAAGTAACACCCACAACGTGAGGAAATAAATATGAATTTGTCCTTGGCACCTCGAGGGCATATACCATCTCTTGACGGGTTACGAGGCGTAGCAATATTAATAGTAATGGGCTTTCACTCCGAAATATCGTTTATGAAAGGAGGCTATATTGGTGTTGATATTTTCTTCGTGTTGAGTGGTTTTCTCATTGAAGTGATTCAGACATTTAAAGCGAACAAGTGACGAAGGTTAATCAAAGCAAAAGCGAGATGATGACCCGCCAAGAAATGAACATCTTTGCGGTCAAAGCGAAGCAAAAGGGCACGAAACTTGTCAATCCAAGCGAAGGA
>JBBSBS010000506.1:0-4807 GCA_038251045.1 Aggregatilineales bacterium
AACAGGGAGAACAGATGACACTCGACGCGGCGGTGAGAGAAGTCCTCGCCACCCTTGCTGCAACCGGGTAGGCAGTGTTTAAGCCGATAGAGGCTCCCGCTCTAAATACAGAAAACGGCATCCGGTCGAGGAGCTAATGAACTGCGGCGCGAAGCCTAACCCCTGATAGCGTGCATCACCAAATCGGATATGATCAACATTTGCATCAAAAAAATGAACGACCTGCTTATCACTCTTGGTATAGGTTTGCGCTGCCGTGTGATGCGACATTAAAGCGCTCAAGGGGTTTACAACCTTCAATTCTCCATAAGGCATTTTCGCGACCTTCATAGTATTTGACCAACCAAAGCTGCGTATCAGCGCCAGTGATTCACGCATACCCTGCCCGCGCGGTGTCCCGATTTCACCCTCAACCAGTAGATTATCACCAGCGGCATCCTCAAAGCGGAATGTTGTGCGCTGCTCATCTGCTAAAGATTTGATACTGCCATTGGTCAGGTGTGCATCCAAACCCAGTAGTTCGCGGTTGTACGCCACCACTTTTTCACTGTTGTTCCACAAGCCATGACACAGCATCTTCAAGTTAGGGTCGAGCGAGATCAGCTTGAGAATACTCAGTCGATCAGCCGCAACAGGCGGCATCGGTTGTTCGGATACGAAGAACGAAATCTGAAGCTCCTGATGTGCGCCCAGATTGGCCTCGGTGAAATCACAAACCCATATCGCCATCAATGCCTTGCCCTCTGTAGTTTGCAGCGGGGTCATGTGCTGGTCATGGAGCAGCGTTTTGACGGCGGATAAGTTCGCTGTCCCGCCCACAAATAGGACTCTGCCGTCGTAAATCTGATACGGGGCAGTGACCTGCCCGACGGATAGTTGACGTTCAACCAATGGATGACGCTGGAAAAGTTCGTGTGTGGCACGATCAGAAAGTGACGAGGCTGACATGCTCATGTGCTCCTATCATGTACCGATATTAGCACTAAGCATATGAAATTAGCCCGATGACCGTCAACTCGTCAGTTCTATACAAATGTATACAAACTGAAATGCGCTAAATTTTGAAAAACATTACAATAATGATAACGAGCAAACTTTGTTTGCCTTATAAGGAGCACATATGCTGCGTCGAAGGATTTTCATAATCACATTATTGGTACTGACATCTGCTGTCTGGTTCATGCCTGCGCGGGCAGCGGGCACACCTTGGACTGCTTGGTTGTACGATGAAACCAGTGGGCGCATGACTCAAGTGGATGATACCGGTGCGACTCTGCACCAGTTCGTTCTCCCTGCCGCTGCTGGCAGCATGTATTCCCGCAATATCGCTATTTCGGCTGATGGCTTGCTTCTCGCTTACACAGCCGCCAATACCAGTGGCACGACATTTAACTTATACAACCTGACCAGCAATTCCGTTATCTATAATCTGATGCTGCCACCGGACATTACCACCAGCTTTGAGTTTAGCGGCAATTCATTTAACTTCAGCGATGGCAGTAGTACGGTTGCCTTTAGCTATGCCAAATTTGAAACCGCGTGGCAAATTGTGGTCATCGACGTGAACACTTTTTCTGCTGTGGTGCTAAAAGAAGATGATCCGGTCGCTGCCAGTATATCCTCACCCGCTTTTGGTTTCATGCTGCCGGTGGTCATGTACAACCGCAATCAAGACATTAAGTTCATGATGATCGCGTTGGGGACGGACGGTTCACGCAGTTACGATGCCTATACATGGAATACTGCCCGCAATGCAATCACCCCCGATGACGCATACATTACCCCTGATACCGACACTTTAGCCTCGACCAATGATGTCATCATAAGCCTCTCTGATCCGCGCTTTCCCGAAAGTGATGATCCTTTGAGTGGCTATCCATCCAGCAACACCTTACAGGTATTCGACTCCACCCTAAATGAGCGTTATGTAGTCACCAGCCTGCCACGAGTCTATAACCCGCGTTTCATACAAGGTGGGGAACGGGTAGGCGCAAGACTCTTTGAATACTTTCCGGATGGCAGCCCGAACAATTCATTACTAGTATTAGACCGCAGCGGTGCGCTCAGTGGCACGGTCGACATCGACCCCACACTGACCATCACCGATGTTCTCGGTACACCAAACGGGTTCATCTTCACAGCAAATAATAATGGGGCTGTTATTGGCGCGACCCTTTACTATGTCGAAACGCGGCTGGCAAGCTCACCTTACGCGCCCGTTTCCATCTGGACGAGTACGCCCGGTCAAGGCGCGCGGCTGGTCTGGGTGAGCGATAGTGCGTCACCGACCGCATCCTCGTTTCCAGCTTGGGGGCGAGTCGCTGTGCCTGCTACCGGAGTACCGACCATCTCGGCATCGGGTTTGATTATTGGCGGGCAAGCTCAGGTACAAACCACAGGCGGGGATGTATTGAATCTTCGCGGCGGTCCGGCGCGCAGTTTCCCTCGTTTGGGTACGGTGGGTAATGGTACAGTTGTCACCATTCTGGAAGGGCCGAACAACGGTGATGATCTGACATGGTGGCGCATTCGCCTTCCTACCGGTGTCGAAGGCTGGGTGGTAGATGCCGCCGATGGTGTCCAAACCTTGATCCCGCGCTAGACAAAAGTTTGCTGGGGCGAAGCCCCGCTTCGCCCTCATACTTCAATCCACTGGCAACACCAGATCAGGATCAACCCATTCATGCCGCGCCAATTCCGACCGCAGTAAAGCATCGCTATAGTGGCGGCTAATCAAAGACGGTTCCAGAATTTGCGGATATCGATTCAGGAAATCCTCGAATTGGTTGACTTCAGGAGCATCCGTAATCATGTGCTGGACGATATGCGCCCAAAACAGTGTGATTGTGGTGTGGTATTTACGCGTCGCACCTTGCGCCGCTGCGAAACGCTGAATACCCTCCGAAATCTTGATTACACCCGCATCCCAACCAAACTCGCGTAAGTACAGCCACGCCATGCGGATGTGCGCCCGATGCGGAAACAAATGTGGGGCTAATGTGCTGTCCTCAAAAGCCTGCAAGAAAGTTTTGTCGTCCATAATGTGCATATCCTCCTCCCAAAATAGGGAATATAAAACCGCCCTCGGTGCGTGAGGACGGTTTTTCTACAACATAAAACGCACACCTCGTTTGGCTGAGGTGTGCGTTTCTTAGGTTTAGGTTAGGCGGTTTTCAGAGAATTGTCAACGTCAAACAAGGGCAGCGACTTGCTGTTGAAATTGGTGTTCATACTGCACACCTGTGAGCTGTTCGGAAATTGTCCACAGCCGTGCTGCGACACTCAAATCATTAGATTCAGCGTTAGATTTTACGATAGTAGGGTAGCCGCGCAGTTCTTGGAAACCCTTTGGTCCGATATATTCCCCGCCCTGAAGCGTTGGTGATGTCGCCGCATACAGCGTGGGCAGCGCACCCATTGCTGCGCTTTGGGCGATGATGATATTCGCAATCTGCATCATGCGTTCCCGTAGTATCGATCCCGTCATCCGCGCCGCGCCGAATTGTAGATTAGTAGCCGAATATCCGGGGTGGGCGGCAACAGCAATCGTATCACTGCCATGTGCTTTTAACTTACGCTCCAACTCGTAGGTAAATAAGAGATTTGCCAATTTACTCTGGCTGTATGCTTTATATTCATTGTAGTTGGACTTCGCATTCAAATCATCAAAATTGATGTGTCCTGAACGGTGTAGGCTGCTGCTCACAGTGACCACCCGCGCTGTGGGTGTTTTCAAAAGTACCGGCAGCAATAAACCAGTCAGCGCAAAATGACCGAGATGGTTGGTTCCAAATTGCATCTCGAAACCATCCATAGTCTCGCGATACGGCAGATGCATGACCCCTGCGTTATTGATTAGTAAGTCAAGCGCCTTGAACTGCTTTGCGAACGCCTCAGAAAAGCTGCGAACCAAGGCCAGATTAGCCAGATCGAGCTGCATAAACATGACTGATCCCTTAGGACGTTCGCTCTGAAGCTTGCTGACTGCTTCCTGCCCTTTGGTAGTATCACGGCTGGCAATCACAACCTGTGCGCCCTTTTGTACTAAGGCGCGCGCTGTTTCGTATCCGAGGCCGCTGTTTGCACCCGTAACCACCGTGATTTTGCCGGTCAAATCAGGCATCGAATCCGTCGTCCAATTGTCGGTCATTTTCAAGCCTCCACTAAACCTGAACCTGTTTCATTACGATAATGGTATAGTCGCGTCCAAGTCATAATTCTGATATACTTTCATTTACGAAATGAACTACACCCGCAGCAAGCTGCGGGGTATCTAAAAGAGAAGCAGTTGCTGAACATGAAGTTGTTGGTAACGGGCGTCTTTGCCCTGCTTTTTCACATATTCCTGGATCACACCCTCACTGGTGTGTTGTCCAACCGATGCGATAAAGTAGCCATCCGACCAGAATTGTCCACCCCACAATTGTTTCTTCACTTCAGGTACACGAGCAAAAATCTCTCGTGCTGTAATACTTTTGATGATCTGAACGATTTTTGTTGGGCTGTAAGTAGGAACCGATTGCACTAGAAAATGCACATGATCTCGATCCGTTCCTATTTCTAAAAATTCGATTTCATACCGTTTTGCGATCTCCAGACAAACAGTTCTCAGCTCTTCATCAACTTTAGCACTGAATACAACCCGCCGATATTTTGCTGGACACACAATATGATAAATCAAGATCGATACATTATGACTCTTGTGGATGAGCTTACTCATCCCCGCATCTTATCGGATGACTTGCCTATCGGCAACCCATCCATACCGCAGCAAGCTGCGGGGAATTGAACCCCCTTTTTTATTAAA
>JBBSBS010000507.1:0-4806 GCA_038251045.1 Aggregatilineales bacterium
TGCCCCGCCAGCAGCACGCGCATCGGCGCCTCCACATTGCTGCCGGCAATCACATTGCCATGTACGTCCGTGCGCACCTGTGCGGCGAAGTCGCCCACATACCGGCGCACCACAGCCTGCACCGGCTGCTCATAGCCCGAGGGGCCGGGCGCGGCCAATAACTCCTGAAAAAACTCATAAGCCTTCGCTTCCATCGCGTCGCATTCCTTTGCTCGCTGAACATCCATTAAGTAGAAAGCTGCACTTGATGAGAAAAAGCGGACACTGATAGACTATAATTGGCCCTAGAAACTAGACCACGAACTAAGGTGAAAACCCACAGTTTTTTCTAGACGTGGAGGCATTCGTCCCGATGATCATCTTTTACAGGCCCTTGTACTCTAGTTCTCTTACGTCGAACTGACGCTACGAATAAGATAAACTCTCTCGCACGCTGACTTTTGCAGCACTGCGGGCCGGCAGCGCACTGGCGATAATTGCCAGAACGGTCACGATAACGAACCAGATGAGTAGTCCCGAAACGGTAAAGCGGTAAGCTAAGTTTGCATTGAGGACGCCCGGTAAAACTTCTGTTGTCAGGAAATAGGCGGCTGGTATACTCAGTGGAATGGCAATCAACCAACTTAGCCATCCCAAGATAAGCCCTTCACCCACGAAAAGGCGAATGACCTGTCCAGAAGAAGCACCAATCGCCCGCATCACCCCAATCTCACGCCGTCTTTCTAGTACGCTAAGGGAAAGCACACCGCTGAGACCCACACCACCAATCAGCGCAATCAACACGGCCATGATGATCAACAAAACGACGATTACTGACACGCCTACAGCCAAACGCTCGGAAATTTCTGCGATTGTGTTTTCTCCGTCAGCGTAGGGCGACTTCGGCTCAATATCAATCCCCTCACGCTCATATGCACTTTTAACATCACGCGCGACATCCTTTTGAAAAGCCGCGTCAGTTTGTGTTGTTCGAATCCAAACCGAATTAGCCATGCCATTACCAGCCCATTCTGCCTGTAGTACAGACAAGGGGATGTGGAGTGATGTGCCATCAGCCGGATCAAAGTGGATGCCAACGATCTGAACCGTCAACTCTTGCAGGTCGCTGTTTGTAAGCCGGATCTGGTCGCCTACTGACCAACCCTCTTTTTCACTGATTTGTCGGCCAGCAACAACGACATAAGAATCACCCGCCTGCAACCAGCGACCCTCAACCAATTCTGGTAAATACAAATCAGTCTCGGGGGGTTGCCCAAAAACTGTGCCCCGGGCATCTGTTACTGCGGCGTCAGTTTGTGAAATAGGACGAGCCCTGGCGCGACTGACCTGCCAGCTTTCAACAGACTCTACGCCCGAAACTGATAAGGCCACTGTTTCGAGACGGTTGACGCTGGTTTCCTCCTTAGTCTCAAGGGCCACCTGATAGTTATGGACTCCTTTTAGCTTGTCATCATAGGTGAACCGACTGGCATCATTGACGCCTAAGACCATCATGAAAATCGTGCCAGCGGTAATCAATGTAATCTGTATGACGATTACGCGCCACTGATTGCGGAATGTGTTGCCAATCGTCAAGGCGATGGTATACGGTATATTCCTAAACTTGGCGATAATACGGTTAATGAAACCGAGGGCGCCAGTTAAGCCATAGGTGCTGATGGCTTCACGGACGGTGATGCGAATGCCAGCCACGAGTGGAATCAACGCCGCCAGCAGTGGCACAACAATGCAAATGATAATTTGTATCACCACTGCCGTCAGGTCAGCCCGAATCGGATTGCTTTCTATATTAAGCAGGGTGACAAAAAGGTTTTGCAGACCTAGCGCAGCCACAGAGGCAATCGGCACTGAAATGACCATCGCCAGCAATCCATAGCAGATGACAAGCAGCAGGTAGCTCCACACGACTTGAAGAGAGCTGGCGCCTATTGCCTTCATAATGCCAATTTGGTTAGTCTGCTGGGTGATAATTGCGCTTACGCTGCTGTAAACAAGAAAGATGCTAAGGAAGGCAACAACAGCACCGATAATGCCAAGCAGCAAGAAAAGTGCGTTCAAGATAGGCGTTGCCGAGGTGACATCTGGGGGGATGATGCGATCTTGGAAGGGAAAGGAGAAGCCGAAGCCTTCCACATTGAGCTCTTCGAGGTAGGTGCTCAGGTCACGGTCTGTGTTTTCGGCCACACTCAAATCCCACGTTCGATCACGAAGTTGAATCAAGTTATACGTATCAAGCCCTGTAATGCTTTTGTACGTTTCACCATCAGCATAGATCGTTTCGCCAAAGATTGGCTCAGGCCCAATCGGATCGAGTACGCCCACAATAGGATAGGCAACTTCCCGACCTTCAAAGCGCAATTGCACCGTGTCGCCCATAGACAACATGGGGGTACCCACTGAAAGTTTGCCAATCCCCACCTTGTTTTGGGAGGGAAAAGTTCCTTCTAGTAAAGCATCAAGGTTCATCAATTGTGCGGTGTAATCGTCACGTCCTTTAAGGGACGCAGTTTGCCACTCATCCTCATCGGTCAGGCGCCATTCCACAGTCTCAGTGTAGAGACCTTCAACTTGCCATACACCATCTATCTGCTTAATACCTTCAAGCTGGGGCCGGGTAAGCGGATCAGTAAGAAGCCGAATCGTTGCTGGTTCAGCAGTGGCATTGCTCGTGTTGGCTGCCGCAAGAATCAAGTTGCGCGCGCCAACCACAAGCCCAATTCCAATTGAGCCAATCGCAATCACCAATGCCACTTGCAGGGTGCGAGATTTATCTCCCCAAAGATCAAACCAAACTTTTGCCAATAACGTAATCATCGGAGGGGTACTCCTACCAGCCCATTCTTACTGGGCTGAATAATCTTTGGCTTAAGCGTGGTAGCGGATGAGCGTGTATCAGTAGCGATGTTGCCATTAACGATTTCGATCTTGCGCGGAATCCTGTCTGCAAGCACCTTATCGTGAGTCACCATGAGGAGTGTTTTGCCCTGTTCTTCGACCAATTGCATAAAAATGTCGAATACTTGACCTGCCGTTTTGGCGTCAAGGTTCCCAGTCGGTTCGTCTGCCACGAGCAAAGCAGGATCAGTTGACAACGCACGAGCAATTGCAGCACGTTGTTGCTGGCCGCCTGAAACCATGCTGGGCAGTTTCGTGGCTTGGTCGGCAAGGCCAACTAACTCAAGCAATCCCATGGCTCGCTCACGCCGCTCTGCACGGCCATATTTGCGGGCGAACTCCATCGGCAACGTCACATTTTGCACTAAGCTTAACGCTGGCAACATCTGGAAGAATTGAAAAATAATGCCAACGTGTTGACCACGCCACTTTGCCAATTGGTTTTCAGACATGGTGTGAACATCTCGTCCAGTGACAACTACCTCACCGTCTGATGGTCTGTCGATGCCTGTTACCATGTTGAGCAATGTCGATTTGCCGTTGCCGGATGGGCCAACGATCGAAACAAATTCGCCAGGCATCACGTCAAACGAAACTCCATGTAGAACAGTTACTTCGCTGTTGCCAACTGGAAACCGCTTAACAATGTTGCGTATATCAATAATTGGTTCGTGTTGGTTGATGCTGTTCATTCGCTCTCTCTCCTTTGGAAATGCTTAACTTCAGCAATGTCACATAATTGTACTATATTTGTCCATGTATTGACCAAATAGTGACTTGCCCGCAGGAACTAGTCCAACTGAAGTGAGAGTTTTGACTTTTCCGCAAAGGCAGCTGGGGGCAAGTAGCCTATGCTGCTGTGCGGACGTTGGTGATTATACTCTTGACGCCACTGCTCGATGATCGTTTGTGCTTCCTGGCCGTCTGCTAAGAGCCACCGATTCAGGCATTCCGCACGAAACGTGCCGTTGAAGCTCTCGATGAAGGGGTTCTCCCACGGACTCCCCGGTGTGATGTACAGCGTGTGACAGTGCTGGTCACGCAGCCATTGTTGGAGGAAAAAGGCAACCGAAACCGCGCAGCGGCGAGATCCAAGCCTGGCTCGAAGCCCAGTCGAACAGAAGGTCGAGGCAGCCACGGCCTGCATCGTGCGGGCAACGGATTGCAGACTCGCTGTGGTGTCGCTTATGACGGCTCTGGGGGAGTCGTCCCAGGCAGGGGCGGGTCAGTCCTGCTCCGCTGTTGTTGCTGCTGCCGCTCGACGGTGCTCTCGATCAATCTGCTCAACTTATCTACCGCACCATCGACGGCTTCGCCCACGGTGGCAGCCTGGTCAGTGACCGCGAAGGGCCGGTGGCCCTCCAGGTGCGCTTCGATCATACAGCGGATGTCGTCATTGCCGCCCTTCTTGTCGCTGTTCTCATCGCTCAGATGGACATCCACTTGCGTGATCTGATCGCTGAATCGGTCCAGGGCGCTCTCCACGACGCGACTGAACTCCGCGACCCTCGTCGCGTGCCCTTCGATGTTACTGTCGGTGTTGACTTGGACTTGCATGGTATTCTCCTGTTGGAATTGTAGAGCGTGTAATTGTGGACGGAAGCCGAAAATACGAATTCTCCGTTACGAGCAGGACGATCAATGAAATATTCTTGCGCAGTTCGCGCGCGTGCAATTGATAAGCTCTCTGAAAGAGAATCGGCGGCAAGAACAGCGCCAGAATCAACTCGCTGGTAAATTCGGGCGGTTCACTTTCAAAGACCGGCATGATCGCTAGGACCAATCCGGCTACCACCAGCCCAACAGTATAAGGAATTGGCAGTTTGTTGCCGATCCAGGTCGTGATCGCAATCACCAGCAAGAAGAAGATGAGAACTTCCTCGACGCCGAGCAGGTTGAAATTCAATCCCA
>JBBSBS010000508.1:0-4792 GCA_038251045.1 Aggregatilineales bacterium
GAACTCGGTGATACCTTTGGCTTCTTCAAAGCGATAATTCATCTGAGATTTGACATAAATATCCAAAATCAAGGAATTGATCGCTCCCACCGGCATGCGTGAGGAGGGCTGCATCATGGGGATAATGGCTCCGCATCGTACAAACAGGGGCAAGGTATCCAGCGGCGCATTTACTGTGATCTGAGTCGGGCCGTGGTAAACCTGTTTAGTCCAATAGTCAACCCAATCGCCCTCAGGTAAATATACTACTCGTTTGCTGCTGTCATCATATATGGGAGCAACTAACAACCATGGGCCGAGCATTAACTGAAGGTCTTTATCATAGGCATTAACATCCTCAGGAAAGGCCAACGGCATGGCTCGTATGACTGGCATTCCAGTCCGGCTGGCTTCATGTGCCAGACTATAAAAGTATGGAAACAGTTGGTAGCGCAGGTTGATATATTTTCGAACGATTGTCGTCGCTTCCTCACCATAAACCCAAGGTTCGCGCGGACTATCACCATGCATACGACTGTGTGAACATAAGAGGCCGAACTGCGCCCAGCGGATATAAAGGCGAGAAGACGGCATCTTACGATAGCCACCAATGTCATTACTCCAAAATGGAATACCAGAAAACCCGATAGATAAACCACCGCGAATGGTGCAAGCGAGACTATCAAAATCGGCGGCTGGATCACCCGACCAACAAATGGGATAGCGTTGGTTTCCCGCCGTGCCTGCCCTGCTCCAAACTACGCCATAACCCCGTTCTTGCTCGGTCACCTCAAATACACATTGGTTATAGAGCAACGGATAAAGATTACGCATGGTCGCGCCGGTCTGCCCATTATAGAAAACTGCATCAGGAGGAACGTCTTCACCAAAATCGGTTTTGAAAACGTCGATTCCCATTTGTAGAATCGGTCGATGCAAATCTTGAAACCATTTGTAAGCCTCTGGATTAGTCAGATCAATGATAGCAACCTGCGCATTCCACGAGTTTTCAGGTGAAGCAAGTCTGACAACTCCATCCGGTCGGGGAGCCAGAGAAAGGCCATAATCGATGACATATACTTCGCCATTTGGCTGCTTTAGGAAATAGCCATTCTGTTTGCCAACATCAAATAAATCGCTCTCAATCGAGATATAGGGATGTTCCCACAGGCAAATTTTCAAGCCGCGTGCATGCCAATCGGCAATCATTCCCTCAACGTCGGGGAAAGAAGTGCGATCCCACTTGAAATCGCAATAAGTACGCCACGTCATCCACCAGGGATCAATATGAACTACATCTACCGGTATTTGGTGAGTTTCTAATCCATCCACCAATTCTTGCATAGTCTCTTGGTCGCGGTAAGTGCCGCCGGACGAAACCCATAGCCCAAATGTCCAAGGTGGCGGTACGGGTGCACGGCCTGTCAGTAGTGTATAATGTTCAAGAATTTTGGCCGGCGATGAGCCACAAATCAGATAGGCATCGAGCGTCGAAGCCTCGGCAATAATCGTTGCCGATTGGCAGGATGTTGTCCCTAAATCCCAAGTAATCCGTGCGCCAGTGTCCACTAACAAACCATAACCGCGCGTACTCATGATAAACGGGATATTTTTGTGCGAGCGTTCGCTAGTCGAACCGAAAGGATCTTGGATCCAACTGATTATCCGCTGCCCAACTTTGTCCAGAGTAGTGAATTTCTCGCCCAAACCAAAAAGATGCTCATCCTGTCGTAGATGAAATGATTGGGTAACAGACTTGATACCATCGCTTTCACGCACATATCCCAATGGCAAAACGAAAGGCCGACCAAGACCGTCAACATCGGTCGGATTCTCGCGGAACACCTCAAATCCATCTTGATCCAGCAAACGCAGTACCCATGGATCGCGGTTGATCTCCAAACACAATGTCGCACCCGAAACTAATAATTTATGATCATTGTCTTCAACAGCTAATGTGACGGCATGATCGGGAATCGGCTGAACAATGGGGGTTTTCAGAGGTGTACCACCCCGTGGAGCAAATGTCATCCGCCAGATTTCTTGGGAAACGGCAGTAAACGTCAATTGTGCATGTTCGCCATCATTGGTCTCGGTAGTCACATGTAGTACGTTGCCATTCAGATTCCAATTAGTAAGCCGAACGACCCAATCGAAATTATTCGGGGCGTTATGAGGTAATTTACGCATGAGACCATGACTCCAGCCATGAGAATAATATGGGCAAAACGGGAACATCCATTTTGATTAGGCTAATTGCTGACGCGCGCGTTCAGCCGCCCATAGACACACGTTCCACAAATCAGCCACGGGCACATTGGTATGTGGCAGCGTATGCAAGTAATTCGGTGGGCCGTATTCCGGTGTAAAGGTCAGCGTGTCCTGCCCATTTTGTTCGTAAAATGATCTAATTTGTCGCCATTGCTCTTCGTGCCAATGAAGTTGGGAGGCATATTCAGATGCAGATGGATCAGGAACTTGTGGCCCTTCTTCATAGCCAACACGTCCATGAATATGAACAACTGCGCGATTGGCTGCCATCAGAGCATTAGATTGATCTTCGGGCAAGCGCTCGCAAACGTTAACCCAATGACTGTAGTCAGCAGTTAGTTTGAGCTTATCAAACTGACGCAGATAATAGGCAGTGTCCCAAGGCGTGAATAAAATACGTCCCCGATGCGTTTCATGTCCGATAGGAACACCTATTGAGTCTTCGATGCGCAACGCTTCTTCGAAAAATGAGCATCCTTCATCGTGTGTCATTGAGTCTCGCCCGCTGTGAAGGTTGATCCGCACAGGTTCGTACTCACTCAGTTGTTTGACCTTTGGCGCAATTTCAGTTTGGGCTTGTAAAGCTGTGCCAACAATCATTTTTAGATTATAGCTTTTCGCCAGCTTCACCAAATCTTCGCGCGATATGTAATGCTGTTCGGGCCACAACTCAAATCCATCATAGCCGGCAGATGCGACACGCTCGACCTGTTCGGGCAGTGATCTTGTCATACCCCACAAAGCTTTGAATATCAGGAGTTTCATAGGTTATCGCTCAAGTTGAAGGTCAGAATAGGCTAATGTACTGCACAATAGACGGTAACCATCCGCAATTTCTCCGGCATCTATGCTGAGTTCATCAGCATATTCGGGATCATGTTCGGCCCGACCAAAAAGGATACGCGTCATACAGGAGCGACAGGTTCCACCGCGACAGCTATACGAAAGCACAATTCCAGCACTTTCGGCGGCTTCAAGGATGGTCTCGCCATCCTCTACCGGAAACGTTATACCTGTTTTTACGAGAAGCACATGGTAAGTCACGGTTACAACGCTGTAAGAACTTCTTCGTCGGCGACAACGGGTGCCCATTGAATGTCCAATTCATCATCGGGTATATCATGGAGCATTTGGGCAACAACATCGTGCAGACGGTTAAAGTATGGGGCAAGTTTGGCTTCAGGATCATCTTTGTGATCGAGTACAAATTGAGCATGAATCGCGCGAGCTTCATCCGTCAATCGCTTGAGTTCTTCCTTGCCCGCATTGTCATCACCGAGCAAGTGACGCAGCCACTTAAAGCCGTAGCTTACGTGAATGGCTTCATCTGCCCAATCGAAGTCCATATCTTGAACGCTACCCTCATCTTGCGCCGATTCAAGGATTTTGATCTCAATCTGCTTGGTTCCCGCACGCAACAAGCCTTCCTCATAAAAATAAAGGAGCGCCAAACGCTGAATAGGTGGCATCGGCCCCATCGCGTTATACATGGCATTACCCCAGGGGATGAGTTCGGGGACATTCCAGCCCCACCCTTCCAAAGCACGGAAGCCCATTGTACTGTGACGGGTTTCATCCCATGCCCACCGTGCTAGATCGAGATAAAAGTCCCACGTTTCGTTGGTGAAATCCCACATGGATGCAGCTACAACTTCAGCCGCCCAAATCTCATTGAAGTGGCTGATAGCCGACCACACCTGCATCGCTACGCGCTTATCGAGCTTTTCGATACGCTGCCACGCCTGACGACCTTCGACATCATATTTATTTTCGTGCGGCAAGTGAAATAAAGTTGATTGCCAGCGTGGGTCACGGTTGACTTGACGTTGGATGCTGTAAGCCGGACGACTTGCATATCTTGCAGGCCTGTCGGACTTCCCTCCATCACCCGAGACACCGCCGATACTGATTACATATTCGCGCAAATAGGCAGTCCAAGCCTGGGCCGCCTCAAATAGATTTGGGGATACCTCAGCAGCGAGTTTGTTCATCCGCGCGATTTGTGCTTGTTTGTCGCTGATGATGTGCTGCAGAGCATAAACAGATGGCGCGTCATCCAGATAATCAGTTTGGGCGAGGTAATCCGAATACGCACGAACCAGTTCAGGCAAAACAGCGCCATAAATGCCCGCGATAAATTCCTCGGTATGACTACCTTTAGCAAATTCGGCTGTCCAAGCCATTACATCCACATCATATTTTTTGTCCACATCACGGCGTGGATAGCGAAGTTCAAGAATACGCGTCCGCAGCATATCAGCATGGCGCGAGGTTTGCCACATATCATTAGCCAGTTGGCGTTTGAAGTCCCACTGGTTGGTATCGACAAACCATGCCGCCAAGGTTCGCATGAGTTCATGTTCCGCGACATAGCAGCGCTTCAAATAATAAGAGGATTGGTCAACACCTGTTTTTTCATGAACCGCACGGGACGAAGGGAGTACTTTAACCATTCATTTTTACTCCAAAAGAACACTTTTCAGATCAACTATCAACTAAATCAAACGAGCGAGAAAACTAACTTATATTCTTACTTAGAACC
>JBBSBS010000509.1:0-4784 GCA_038251045.1 Aggregatilineales bacterium
ATAAATCAGTTAGCTTGACCAAGCATTCTGATAAATCCCAAATTGTTTCTGGCGGGATTAAGCGAAATAAATAAGGTATGGGCGGAGGTGGCATACAAGCCGGATTCCAACGGAGTAGATCGTGGCAATATGCTGCAATATGGGATAAAGACGTAAACTGCGCTACACCTCCCGGTGACCCAATAATGCGAAAGGCATGGGTATTGACCTCATGAAACGTCAATGCATGTGTTTCATAAGGTCGTCTTCCTGTAGGTACATCCTCAAAGTTATAAGAAGGTGTGATTGCTAAATTTTCTACAGGCTGCCATTCACCTTTATCGTTGATAATTTCAATGTTCAAGGATGTCCACCAGCCTCCATCACGGTTGGGACATTCCATGGTCATTTCTACACAGTTCAAAAGTGTTGATTCGGGAAAATGCATAGCATACCAATCTGGGCCAAGGGCGTTATTGTTGCCATCATAAGTATCGTATGTTTTGCTTCGATAGCGTAAGAAGGCTGATAAGGGTTGCCCATCTAGTTCAATTGGAGGAGTGGTCAAGAGGACACTTGGATCCCGCGCCCCGCGTCCAGTTGGATTTGAGACTGAAACTTCAATATGGACATCTGGGAGCAAGGCTAGATTCTTGTCAATTGCTATTTTACTTTCCATAATATTGCCTCAGCTCATTATGCTAATATATTTATTATGCTAGTTCGTATCTAGAGCGGTGCGTGTCCTTGGCGAATTGAACCGAAATAACTTGGTTCCCCATTCTGTCCGCCCTTGAGCGAGATCTCCAACCCATCAAAAAGCTTATTGTGTGAGTGGGCACGGCACAAAGGAGCACCCGGGGCAATGGGAGTCGCAATTTCTAGAGCATATATACCTAATTGACGGGCAGCATAACCCGATGTGTCGCCACCAGCAACGCACACTCGTCTGATCCCGCTGCGGTACAGCAAAGTCTGCAATATGAGACCCTGCTGGGTGCCAAGTCGCTCGCCTACCGGCCTCGCCGCCAAATCCAGTTGATCCACATGAGCATGAGTAATACTAATCGCAGGATCGTCGGGACCTTGTGCTGAATAGAGAATCACGCTGCTTTTATTACCCAGTATCCGCAACGCATTCTCTATCACTGTTTCGCGTTCTTGGTCGGCTGTAGAAGGATCAACTAATCGCGGGGTATTCAACCGAATACCGCTAAAGCCATTTTCAAATGCCCATTGCATTTGTTTAGCTGTCACCGGTGAGGCACTGCCTGCAACAACAATAATTGGGTCGATGTTGCCACATGATCGCAAGGCTTCCGGTTGCTTAATCAGACCTGTTAATTGCCAATAAGAGGTAAGAGCATATTCAACACCGGATGAGCCTACTATGAATTTGTGTTGACTATCCTGACGATCCCATATCAACTGACCGATTATTCGCAGATGGTTTTGTTCCAAGGTGTCGAACAGTAAAATGTTGTCACCATTTTCAACTAATTCTTCAAAATAACGTGCCAATTCCGTTTGAGATTTTGCTAGATGGAAGATGTCAACGGCATTGATCTTCAGTGCTGTTTGTTTACCCAGATGCACCCGTAAGTCACTTTCATGCATAGGTGTGATGGGGTGTTTGCTCATAGTCGGATGCCTGTCCAATCGGAAAGTAACATCGCCCACTTGCGCGAATAAATTACTGAACAGAACATAGCGCTTGAGTGATGGAGCACCTACAAGCAGAGGAATAACACTGGGTTCAAATGTGCGCCATCCAATCTCACACGCGCGACCAATACTGCCAATTGTGGGGGACGAGTCAAATGTGGAACAGATTTTGTAGTGAAACAGGGGCGCATTTAACCCTTTTAGGGCTGTGAAGTGTGAAGCAAGTTCACGCTCCATCTGATCGAGAGGCAATGACCGGCTAATTCCAGCTACACCTACTGCGCGAATCTCTGGAAATTCACGCAATAACTGTTCTGCCGTAGGAGGTTCAAAAAACAATGCGGTTGGCACACCTCCCAATACCAATGCTTCCATCACATCGGTAGAGCCTGTAAGGTCATCGCCATAGTAGGTAAGCAATAAGTTATTCATTTTGCATCAAACATTTCAATCGCCTCTCTCAAAGCGACATGATCTCGAGCATATTTATCGAGTGGAATACCCTGAATGGCAGCCTCCCAACCCTCTTGAAGACTTCTGACACCTGCCGCTGGACCTGATGGATGCGCCATCAATCCACCCCCTGCCAGATAGATCAAATCGGTACTGCCTAACATGCGGAAAGTATCCGGAGCTTGCCCTGCCCATTGACCTGACGAGAATACGGGCATTACAGTGTAACCTCCATTGAAGGGAGTTATACATTCCCGCGCAGATGCAATGACCGATTCGTCACTTTCGCAAAATTTGTTGCGAATTCCATTCACATGAAGATGATCTACACCCGCTAGACGGAAAAATTTCTGAAAGGCGACATAATCTATTCCGAGAGATGGATGGCGTGTGAACACTCCCCATCCGGCTCGATGACCATGAACTGGAAGCAGGCTGTGTTTACACAAGTGCGCAACGCCTACCAACCCAACGGAAATCAAGTTCACCATGACGCATGTACCACTGTTCTGCACGACCGTATCATGGTGATGCAGCATGTCATCTAAACCGGCAGTGATATTGAAGGCGTACATGACCTTCTTACCTGTTTTATCCGCGTGGGCATTAATGACACGCATGACTGCCTGAACCCGCATTTGGAAAGGTGAGTGCGGAGAATCGCTTTGCAGTTCATCGTCTTTAATGAAATCAATTCCAGCTTCGCACAAGGTTTGGACGAGTGCGGCGGTCTGCTCTGGGGAAAGTCCGACGCTAGGTTTGATAATAGTTCCAATGATAGGGCGTTCGTAAACCCCGGTAAGCTGACGTGTTCCTTCAATGCCAAATTGTGGACCACGATAGGCTTCAACAAACGGCTGTGGAAATTCAATATCAGTGAGCCGTAAGCCAGAAAACAAATTTAGTTCATATAAGTTGCCGCTAACAGTTGTCATCAATGTGGCAAGCGACGTCCCAATATTTTCAATTGGGAACGACAGAACGACTTCTGCACGTCGATAGAGTGGTTGAGCATTTTTATCTGATAACGCTTTTGCTCCCGGAAGTGTAGGGGCATCTACACTTTGCAATTCGGTGATCCGTTCCACACGCGCCCCATGCCGCTCCAATAGTTCTGGCGTTTCGCCCGGTACGGGTACAAAAGTTCCGGCAGATTGTTCACCCGCCATCATTTGAGCAGCTTTTTCTAAGGGATGCGCGGTTTCAATACGGTAAGTTGCACTGACACGGCTAGTGTCCATATTTTTGCCTGCTTTATTCAGTGAAATCGTAAATATCGCACCAGAAATTAATCACTGCACACCGCGGAAGACAAATAATGAATGACTACTTGACAGTATATAGTAGATTGTATACAATTCGCTTGAATATGCAATTCCAATTAGAATTATCGTCAGTGTTGTGCGCTCATATTCAATTTATTTTCTTGGAAACTGTCCTTTTATGATTGGTTTTTCCCAAATCCGCGCAGTCAGTCTTCGTGAGCAGGTTGCTGAACAGATTCGGACAGCAATAATTGAAGGTCGGCTGAAGCCAAACGATCATATTGTTGAGGCAAATCTCACAGAACAATTGGGCGTTAGTAGAACACCGGTTCGCGAAGCATTGATACTTCTCGAGCGTGAGGCCCTTATCGTTTCTATTCCCAATAGAGGAAGCTTTGTGCGGGTATTTAACGAAGAGGATGTAGAAGCGCTCTTTTCGATGCGGACAAATCTCGAAAACTTCGCCGCGGAACTGATTATAAATAAATTAGCTGACAAAGATTTCGAAACCTTAGACCTCTTTATTGAGCGTCAGAAACTCTTCATTGCTCAAAAGGACTTTAAACAAGTTCGAAGTACCGACATGTCGTTTCATGAATACTTGATCAATCGCAGTAATCACCCCATGTTGATGCGCCATTGGCAAGAAATTGTCGCTCAAGTAGCTGCTGTCCTTTATCTGCGTGCTGAGGGGTATTCAAAAGTTGATGAGCATCGCGCACTAAGCGACCATCGCAGCATTGTTGATGCTTTTAAGGCGCATAATTTGGAATGGGTTCGAGAAGAAAATCGACGTATAAATAATCGTGTATCAACAGAATGTAAAGTGGCCATACAGAATTTGCAAAATATATCTGCCAAATAGTGCTTTTTTGACGCTTATGGATTGTATACAATATACATTTACCATGAAGCTTGTGAACTGTTGAGAGTGTAAGTGTCCTAAAAATGGAGAGGAGTATACGAAAAAACTAAAAAACTTGAAATCTAAACCAGAATATCGATATATGTATATTTTTTAAGGAGAGCCAAATCATGTTAGGTCGTTTACCTAAATTAGCGGTCGTCGGAATAATCACTGTTTTCTTAGGAACTATGGTTTTTGGAGCGGCATCTGCCCAATCCGCGGTCAAGATTTGCTTTGGTTTCCAAGACCTTGAAACTGAATTTTGGGTTGCGGGCCACAAAGCGATTACTGAAACACTTCGAGGTCAAGGCATCGAAGTATTGGAATACAACGCCAATGAAGACCCGAATAAACAGCTTGAGCAAGTACGAGAATGTATTGCTCAAGGCGTGAGTGGCATCATTATCATCCCGCAAGATGGTGACAGCGCCAATACGATCATCAAGGAAGCACAGGCAGCTGATATTCCGATAGCGGTTTTTAATCGTCCTCCAAATGACAAGACCAAAGGTATC
>JBBSBS010000510.1:0-4776 GCA_038251045.1 Aggregatilineales bacterium
CCGGCCTGTTTCGCACCCTCTTCAAGTTGTGCCAGTGCACCTTCGTTGTACTTAGGTGAAACCAGATAATTGAGCACCGCACCATCCCCAATTTCACCCGTCAATGCCATCATCTTTGGCCCGGTTGCGCCAATATAAATCGGTACATTCCGTGGCTCTTTACGCCCATGTACCACATCCAATTCAACATCATCCAAGTGAACAAACTCACCATGAAAAGTGACCCGCTTCCGTGCCAACAAATCACGCACAGTAGACACGACTTCGCGCATCGCGAGTAACGGCTTGGTACGGTTAATCCCGACCTTCTGTGCCAATGGATCCCACCATGCCCCGATCCCACAGATGATGCGATCAGGCGCAAGGTCATCTAGCGTCAAGAATGTTGCCGCGATTACCCCTGCGTTCCGTGTCCAGTTATTAATTACGCCGGAACCAATTTTAATCCGTGTGGTCGTCGCCGCGAAGGCTGCCATCGGCACAATCGCATCCCTGACCAGTCGGCTTTCTGCCTGCCACACGGCCTCAAACCCGCGTGACTCAGCGTACTGTACATATTTAATTGCATCCTGAAGGGAATGTGCATCCTGCAAATAAAGCGCAACCCGGTCAGCCATATTTTTCTCCCGTAAATAATAATAAATCGAGCCGAGCCTGAATTTGTTAAGTAGCGTAGCCCTTTGTTAATTCACTGTAGAATTTTAGATCAGCAGGCATATCAATATCCAGTGACAACCGCTCGGAGTGATAAATATGCACTTCGGCTCCAACCTCACGTGCTTTGTCCATATGCCTCGCAAAGCTGCCCGGTCCATATGCATAATCAATCAATCCGGGTGGACGCGTAAAAAGTGCATTCGTGCCATCCTCGTGCTGGTCAGTTGCAATTACCAACGAAGATTCGTTTTCACCCATCCGAATAATACCCTGCACGTCTTCCGCTTCGAGCAACGGTAAATCGGCAGGCAGAATGAGAATCGCGCTGCCATTCAACCGGCTAATGACTTGAGTCGCCCTCATCAGCGCCGAATTGAGTTCCGGCGCACCACTTTCTTGCACGGTACGCGCGCCGTATTCACGCGCAATAGCCAGCGCCTTATTGTCGCGACTAATAACCAGCGTACCCATAAGCTTGGGGATATGCTGAACAACACCTAAAACATGTCGGAACATCGTTTCGGCAAGTTGTTGACGTTCTTGAGGAGTCAACACCTGTGAAAGCCTTGTTTTTGCTTGATTTAATGGTTTAACCGGAATAACAACCCATATACCCATAATTGTTTGGTATATTCTTCAGCAGACTAACATCCGGTGAAAAACACACTCAACCCCCTTCCGCTTACTATTAATTGCGAAGGATTTACGTCCAATCCTGAATCCACTCTAGCACATTTCGCGCCAAAGCGGCCTTAACTTCATCGTTCTTCATAATTGTTTCAAATTTCGTCACGTATTGTTGGGGCAGATCCAACACTTCATCGGTCGTGTCGTACACAAATCCATTAATCAACGTACCATAATAGCGTGCCACTGCCTGTGCAGAAGCCTCATGGCCCAATTCGACCATCAATTTAGCCGCTGGCCCCTTAATCGCTTCGCCGCCCACTATTGGACTTATTGCTACCCGTGGGATGTTGCGGCTTGCGATTAACTCACTCATACCCGGAACCGCCAAAATTGGATCAATTGAAAGCCAAGGATTCGATGGCCCCACAATCAACGCATCAGCTTGATTGATTGCTATTTTGATTTCCTCACTTAATGAAGCTTGTTCAATGCCGTCTAGCCGCAGACTTCTCACAATTGGCTGCCAGCGATGCTTTACAAAATAGGTCTGGAAATCAATTTTCCCATGTTCTTCGGTATCAACAATAGTGGCCACTTGCGAATCCGTCATTGGCAAAATCTGCTGACGAATTCCGAGTTTTTTCGTCAGGCTGTTGGTAATGTCCGTCAGCGACTTTCCTGCCTGCAACCAGCGGGTGCGCAGGATATGCGTCGCCATATCCTGATCGCCCAATCCGAACCATGCGTCCTCACCATATCGGCGCATCGCAGATATCGTCTGAAAAGTATCACCCGCTATACCCCAGCCATTATCCTTATTCACCAAATCAGCCAACGTATACATAATGGTGTCAAGGTCGGGGCAAATCCGCAGACCGTACATCCATGTATCATCTGCCGTATTCACAATCACAGTTAGATCTTCAGCCGGCAATATACGCGATAACCCTAACGCTAACTTCGCCCCACCGACTCCACCAACCAGTACAACTACCTTCATCGCCACACCACACTCGCTTCTAATGGTTTACGGGTTTTCTCACGTGTTTCAGCCGCATAGCCAATCGTCAAAAGCGCCTGAGGCTGCCAATCATCCGGTAGCGCCAACGCATCCTTGACCACATCAGGGCAAAATAACGGCGCACACATCCAGCAGGCACCCAATCCCGCATTGTATGCTGCCAACAATATGTTCTGACCTGCCATCGCGACACTTTGAACTGCCATCAAATATTCATTGTGGCTGCGCTTTTCATCATCATACACATCCATATCGACCATCGACAGGCACATCACAATTACCACAGGCGCATTAGTTATCCGTGCGTAAGAACGTCCGGCATCTGCTTCAATAACGTCTGATGGTACACCATCTGCCTGTAAATCTTGGCGTAAGCGTATACCCATTGCCTGCGCCAACAACTCCTTCTGATCCTGAGTTTCCACAACTGCAAAGCGCCACGGTTGGCGATTGTGTGCCGACGGCGACCAAATGGCTGCCTCCAGCAATGTTTCAACCAGCGTTCGAGAAACAGGTTCCGAGCGATACCGCCGTATTGAACGCCTGCTTAAAATCACGTCATGCACACTATTGCTGTGCTCGCGCCATGCATCATCTTGCTGCTGGCTCATCGATACAAATCCTGTTCGGGGGCACGTATCAGGTCGGAAGCGGTGCCATAAACTTGTGGAAACTTCAGACCGCGCACCAGCACAATCGGCCTACCTTCGTCCGCCTCGCCCGTGAGCAAATTCGCAGCCGAAGCGACTAAGTCGCCATACCCCTGAATACTTATTTTGAGTTCTCGCCCAAATAGGTCTGACCGGCCTCGCAGATCCAGTATAGATGGCATTCCGGCTACTCCAATTGCCACACCGACGTTACCCACGCGGAACGGTCGTCCGTGCGAGTCACTGATAACGATGCCCACTTCTGCACCCGCAAGTTGACGCAATCGTTCATGTAGTGCCAAAGCAGAAGCATCAGGGTCAATCGGCAGCAGCAGAACCATATAGTCACTACCATCAACATTTGATTGATCGATTCCAGCGTTGGCGCTCACAAAGCCTAGCCTATGCTGCACGACCAATACCCCTGCCGATTGACGTGATATCTTCTGGCTCTCTTGCAGTACCAGCTCGACAATACGTGGGTCTTTGCGCGTTTCAACTGCCAATCTTTGAGCTTCTGAACTGGGTTCAACCGTTCTGAGGTCGAACAAACGTCCCTCAGCCTTTGAAACGATTTTCGAAGTCACGACAAGCGCATCGCCAGTTTCAAGGCGAAGGCCGAGTTTTGATATACCATCCAAAATAATTTGGGCTAAATCATCGCCGTGCTGCACAAGCGGTATACCGGGCAGCGCAGAAATAGTGAGAGAGCTAATTGCGGTATCCAAAATAGCTTATATCCCGGTAATACGAATACCGGAACCCTTGATGCCATAAGCTTTATTGATCCACAACAGCACCGGCGTAAGTGCCTCTACCGCCACCGCATTCGCCAATGACCCTGCGTCTACGCCTTTCATGCCGGTAGCTTCAACCAGCTTAATCACCATCGTCTTGGCCTCGGCATCGTTTCCGCACACCAGAACATCGCAATCCACTACGTGATTTGGATCAACTAACTGCTCAGCACTGACATTCTGAAACGCTGCTACTACTTTCACACCTTCGCCTAGCAGCGCTTGTGCTTCTAGTGCCGCTGAATTGCCTTCTGGCAAGTGAACCGTTCGCACTTTTGGTGGTTGCAAAGGCACGGTAATATCAATCAGAATTTTACCGACAAGCTGATCTTTTACTCCCTCAAGTGTTGCTTTGTGCGCGGTATAAGGCACACTCAATACCACCAGATCAGCCAGCGTAGCAGCCTCAGGGTTGCCCATACCTTTCACATTGTTCTTACCTAACTTTTCATTCATCTCAGCCGCATGAACAGCAGCGCGTTCTGCGTCCCGCGAACCAATGATGACACTGTAGCCATTCATCGCCCAACGCATCGCCAACCCAGAACCTTCTTTACCCGTACCGCCCAAAACAGCAATGCGCAGTGATTGATTTTCAGCCATAAATACATCCTTAATTGAAGTGGAATGTGTTTTAGAGTGCATTCACATTCGCGTTATAACGTTCCCAAACTTGAGGGGCAAGTGTCATTGCTTCCCGCGCAATTTCGGCTTCGTCAAGCGTTAGCAACTGGCGATCACGCATCAAAACTTCCCCATCAACAATTGTGGTTGTCACCATTGAAGACTCAAACCCGAACAAAATATGCCACGGGAAATTGCCTTCATGCATGGGCGTGAAGGGACTATAATCGACAAATATGAGATCTGCCGCAGCGCCAACACTCACCTCACCTAACTTCACACCATCAAAAAATTGTTCGGCTAGGTGCGCATTATTGTACACACCAGCGCGGATAATGTCCCCACCATTTCCTTTACGTGGATCACGATTAACAACTTTATGCAAGAAATAAGCCGC
>JBBSBS010000511.1:0-4744 GCA_038251045.1 Aggregatilineales bacterium
CAACAATCGTGTTCATCAGCATCGGGAAGAATACGATCAGCGCTCCAGTGACAATCTTGCTGGTCGGGCCGCTGCCAAACCAAATTACCAACAAGGGGGCATAGGCCACTACCGGCGCAGATTGAATGGCAACAATAATCGGAGAAAGGAAATCTTCTAACATCGGAATCTTGGCAATGGCGTAGCCAAGGGTTACAGCTAATGTCAAACCTACGATTAAACCGGCTATAACATTCACGAAGGTTACGCCGGTATGGTATAAGAGTGAACCATCTTGCAGTACCAGAATAGTTTTATTCAGTACCATGGACGGTGATGGAATAATAAAAGTGGGATAAAGCTTCAAGCTGACAATTGTCTGCCATCCAATAAGCAGCACTATCAGTGTCACAAGAGGCATGATTTGGCGAATCACACGCAAGGACGCGCGACGATTTCGGCGAGTCGCAGAGGGTGAGGTGTCTACAGTTTGAGGGAGTACGCTCTGGCGCATAAAAAACCCTATTGGCTACTAAACTTAGCTCAACAGGGCAGAAAAATACTCAAAATCAACCAAAGAGCAACAAATCCGCAATTGTACATTTTGCACGCGGCTGCTGTCATTTAATATATTTATGAGCAACGCCAACAAACTCCTACTTTTACATATAAGTAGAAATTGTTTGCACCTTCTTTCATCCAGACTTTAACTGTCGGCTCTGGCCTTTAACCAGATCCACCGTCACAACTTGCGTTATGATGCATCAATTTGGGTAAGGGTGGTGTTTTGGACATTACAAATTGACGACTCGGGTCGCGGGCTCAATAAAAATTATCATACCGCCGGTAGGGGGTTTCACCCTGCCCTGAAGGTTCGTTATATTCAATTAACGGCAGTATAGCAGAAAGTTTATTAGAAATGCAATAAACCTAAGGCCAAGTTATGCGGATTTGGTTTCTTCTTCAATACGCCCAAGGGTGAATACGAACTTTCCGCCTTTAGTGTGACTTTGCCCGACTGCCCATATATGACCGCCATGTGCTTCGACAATATGTTTGCAGATGGCAAGGCCTAAACCAGTGCCTTCGCCACCAGAGCGAGATGAGTTGACCTGATAGAAGCGCTCAAAAATACGCTCAACCTGATCGTCCGCCACTCCCGGACCTTCATCAACCACTTGTACGGTTACTTCATCGTCGGTTACAGAGGTGGAAATGGTAATTTTACCTCCACGCGGTGACCATTTGATGGCGTTATGTAGTAGGTTTACGATTACCCGACGAACGAGATCCCAATCTCCCCAAACACGCAGCTTTTTGGGAACTTCGTGAACGATTCGTATATCTTTTAGGCTAGACTGGTCTTCCATGCGTTGAACGGCATCATCAACCAAGTCACGGAGATCAAGGTCTACCAGTCTAACAATAGACTGTCCGGATTCGATCATCGACAGATCCATCATCTCCTGAATGACCCACAGAAGCGAGTCAGTTTCAAGGGCAATAGCTTGCAAACTTGAAATACTTCGCTTTCGCTTTGGTTTTTCATCTTCATGAAAAAGTGAATCAATGATGATGCGGATATTGGCAACTGGTTTGCGTAGCTCATGTGAAATATTAGCGACCATATCGCGACGAGCTCGATTCAGGCGCACCAAATCACTTACATCCTGCAACGCCAATCCGAAGAAGCGATAGTTATCCCGTTGAATAACCTGTGCCCGAACTCGATAGTGACGTTTATTGATAATGATTTGCTCCTCGAATACTTCTTCCCTGTATTCGAGAGCACTAAGAACGACCGATTCTAACTCCGGAGAATTGGTAACGTCTATGAGTCGCTCACCAATTGGGCGCTGACGCTCAAACAATTCTTCGGCAGCATTGTTGATTGCAACGATTTCAAAGTCTTCGTTGAGAACCATCAATGCTTCGTAGGCCGAGTTCGCTAACGTGAGCATAAGCGCCTGTTTATAGGCCCAGTCTTTCTCGTTTTCTTCCACGATGTTATCCTTCAAACCGGTAGCCTACTCCACGTACAGTTACAATGCGCCGTGGGTTTGAAGCATCTTCTTCCAGCTTTTCGCGCAACCAGCGAATATGTACATCAACTGTGCGCTTGTCCACGAAATAATCGTAGCCCCAGACTTTCGTCAAGATAAGGTCACGTGAAAGTACGACCTCTTTGTTCCTCATTAGTTCTGCTAGAAGGTCAAACTCTTTATTACTGAGTTTAACTTCTTCACCTGCCCGATAGACACGGCGACCAGTCAGGCTGACCTGTAAATCATTCGAGTTCAGTTCATCCTGCAATACTTGGCGACCTGATGGTCGGCGCAGTACAGCACGCACACGAGCCAGAAACTCGCCTAGCGCAACTGGCTTGACAACGTAATCATCAGCGCCACTTTCAAGCCCCACAATTTTATCAACTTCAGTACCACGAGCAGTAACCATGATGATCGGAATATGATTTGTACCGGGATCGCGCCGAATAATTCGGCATAGGCTTAATCCATCTAACCCGGGCAACATAATATCCAATACAACAAGGTCGGGATGTTCCTGACGAACTTTCGCAAGTCCATCTTCTCCATCCATTGACAACATTACACTGTACCCTTCACCCTTAAGCTTTTCAGACAAGTTGTTCGCAAGGGTCATTTCGTCTTCAATTACCAGAATTTTCGGCATATCGTTGTGATCTTTCACTATGATTAACACCTCCACTTAATCTTATCAACGGATTATTAAGCACTCGATATGCTTTCTTTAATTTAACTTAATCATTTAAAGATCGAACACCTGCAAGTGAAGTAGCGGCATATACCGCATTTCGAATCGCCTGAGCCACTACTTCAGCGGCAAATGCTCCGACTGCATTGACATTGGCAACAATCTGCCCGGTTGCTAATGCGAAAAGCGTATCCCCATCGAACATGGTGTGGGCGGGGCGCACGGATTGAGCGATTCCATCGTGTGCCATCTGAGCAACCTTATTAACCTGCTCTTTAGTCAAGTTAGCATTCGTCGCAACGACGCCAATAATTGTGTTTCCGCCCGTAGGTTCATCAACCATACGGGACATGAGGCGCATCATATTTAGTGATCCAGCGAACGTATTACCATCGGGCGGCTGACGCATACCGGCAATAATTTGACCGGATTGATCGACAACATCGCCTAGTGCGTTAACGACAATGAGGGCAGCAACAATCAAACCATCACTTATGTCTATGCTAGCAGTACCGATACCGCCTTTTGTCGCAAACTCATTGCCCATACCTGCACCGATGCGACAGCCTGTACCTGCGCCTACAGTGCCTTGCTGCACTGGTTCTGTCGTTGCTGACTGGCACGCTGCGTAACCCATTGCTGCATCGGGTCGTATATCATGACTACCGATGGCTAAATCAAATAAGATTGCGGCAGGGACGATAGGAACAAGAATATCGGGTTGCGCCTGATAACCTTTGCCATTTTCTTCCAGATAGTGCATTACGCCATCGGCAGCAGCCAGCCCGTAGGCACTTCCGCCAGATAATAGAATAGCATTCACGTTGTTGACGAGGTGCATCGGGCGGAGCAGATCAGTTTCGCGGGTTCCGGGGGCACCGCCGCGTTGATCAACGCCACCAACAGTGCCATCAGGGCAAATAATAACTGTGCAACCAGTCGCCGCATCAAGATTGGTGGCGTGCCCTACACGAATACCGGGAACATCAGTCAGTGAGTTCGTCAGAGTCGTCATCATCTATTCCAATGTAAGATATATCGTCTGTGGTATCGGGAAGTTCGTCAAGATAGTCAGGTTCTAAGATCGAAAGTGCCTGTTCATAATCGGCCGGGCGTACTAGCACCGTTATTGATCCGAGTAAGCCGATGGTAATTCCTAGAGCTGCTGCGCCGGGTTGGCGGTGAACCACGGCATTAATACCTTCCACCTGCAATCGTCCAGCAACAATGTGTGCCTCGGTGTCATTGGGCGTTTCGTAGACAATCATCCACTCGTTCATAATAGGAGTCGTTTCGCAGTTACATTAAGAAAAGTAGTCTTGAGTGTAACCGTTTCAGTAATGTGATGCTAGAAGGAGTATGAATCTAAGTGAGAAAGTGGGTAAATGTCGTTATACACAGAAAAGGGGAAAGGAAAGAAAAAGGAGGAGGGGACGAGTGAAGGGGGTTGGCAGCGGCGTACTCTCCCACCCCGTTACCAGGGCAGTACCATCCGCGCTTGTGAGCTTAACGACCGGGTTCGGAATGGGACCGGGTGTACCCTCACAGCTCTAGCCACCAACTACCTCTACTCGCACCCTCCTCCCTCTGTGTTCGTATTCCAGAGTTCGGCGCGTGCCGTAGTCTCTAACTCTACAACTTATCAAATAGCGTCCTGCGAACGTACTCTTCCGCCAGAGTACTAATTTCCCCGTATCACATTTCAAAAGCCCTCGACCATTAGTACCAGTCGACTACAGACATTGCTGCCCTTACATCTCTGGCCTATCCAGCTGGTTGTCTCCCAGCGGTCTTACTTTCTTTAAGAAATGGGGAGTCTCATCTTGAGGTCTGTTTCCCACTTAGATGCTTTCAGCGGTTATCAGCTCCGAAGACTGCTACTCGGCTATGCCACTGGCGTGACAACCGACTCACAGGCGCTTCGTCCACCTCGGTCCTCTCGTACTAGAGGCAGTGCCCCTCAAACTCCCTACGCCCACAGCGGATAGAGACCGACCTGTCTCACGACGGTCTGAACCCAGCTCACGTA
>JBBSBS010000512.1:0-4729 GCA_038251045.1 Aggregatilineales bacterium
CTTGATGGTTAGATACCTGCGCTATATTCGCGATAGCATTTAGTGTTAGTGCAATTTCTTTATGACGGGTCTTGTCTAGTTTGAGACCCATTTTTTGAGAAACCAAAGCATCATATGCTTGGAACTCAGCGACTGATAAATTCATTTTGCAGGTACCTTTTGGCGTACTTAAATCGTGATAATTCGTTTTTCAAGCAGAGATCAAGACCAGTTTCCCTATAAACCTCTGCTTCTCGCGGGCGAATTGTTGATCAGTGATGCGGTTTATTAACGACCGTTATTCCCTGTGGAATGGCAAAGTAACAACGAAAGTTGTCCCTTCATCCAACTTACTTTCGACGGTGATGGTGCCACAACACACCTCAATACAGGTTTTCATCATGGTCAGCCCAAGGCCGAGACCACTGAATTCGGCGACATTGCTGGCCCGATAAAATTGAGTGAATATTTTGTCCATCTCATCTGCCGGTATTCCAATACCCTTGTCGGCTACCGAGATGGTAATCGTTTGCCCAGTCACGCTGATGTCTACTTTGACATCGCCGCCGTTGGGTGAATATTTCAGTGCATTACCCACTAGATTTGACAATATGTAACGGATGAGGCGTTGGTCTACCTGAATACTATCCATCGTGCCGTTACACGTCATAATTACCTCACAACCCTTCCAACCACGACGGATTTGATCAACGACCTTTCGGCAAAATCCCTCAAGTTGAAACGGTGCGGGCAGATTTACAGAATGCGAACCTTTGATCTGGTTGAGCAGCAACAAGTCGTCCAGCAACTCGATCATATGATTGAGTTGGACATCTACTTGCTCCAAACGCTGCGTAATCGATTCTTGCGATAGAGTCCCAAAGTGTTTTTTCAATATTTCGCTTTGAAGACGAATGCCTGTTATTGGTGTCCCAAAATCATGCGCGATGAGTGCTGTAAATCGCTCTTTCGCAGCTAGAATCTCTTGAACCTTTTTCAGGTTACTTTGCAGCATATCGATTTCCGCTGCTTGCGCGACAGCCTGCTGCTCTAATGCTTCCTTGGTATTTATGTCGCGCAGCATGACATAATGAGCAAATTTAGTTTTCATAATATCCAATTGAATATTACGACCATCCAGATCAATCACAGCGCCATCCTTCAGGGGCCAATTCCACTTCTTGTTCAAAAAACTTATTGCAGGGTTCCTAAGCAGTATCTCAGCCGCTGCGTTCATTTCCCAGATCACTCCCAATGGGCTAATGACTACTACCGGAATATGTTCGGATAATTCAACTTCAGGCACATTCCCACCTCTACCCAGTCTTGGAAACCGTGTGTACCGTTTCCAAAATTTCGTTAATCGACGCGTCCTTGGACAAAACAACCTCAACGTTAGTATGGATGGCTACTTGCAAACAAATTTCATCTTCCATAGCGCTTAATACGATGATTTTCGCCCGTGAATTTTGTTGGCTCAGTATTCGAGCAGCCGTCCAACCGTCCATTCTGGGCATCGAAATATCCATCAAGACAATATCTGGTTGGAGTATCTCGCACATAGCGACGGCCTCTAAACCATCACAGGCGTGCCCAATCACCGAAAAATCGTCGACAGAATTCAGAAGTTGATCCAGTCCCTGGCGCACCATAGCATGATCGTCAGCAATCAAAATGCGTATCATTTCCTGACTCCTGTTTCCTTAGAGTCATCATATACGCAAGGGGTGTTAATGATCGCTGTTCATTGGGGGAGAGTTATAGCCATACGTTTTGGCAGGCTGACTGGCCTAGTCAAGTGGCTAGGTCGATTAACAGGGGTATTTCGAAGACTATTCGACCAATTTGTGCTGAATGGCTACGGCAACCGCTTCGGCACGGGTAGCGATTCCTAATTTAGAGAGGATATTGCTGACATGGAATTTGATGGTCGATTCGCTCAAGGTTAGCTTAGCCGCAATCTGTCGATTCGAGAATCCTCGTACCACCAACCGGAGGACATCGCGTTCGCGTTCGCTCAAATGATATTCTCGGGCAGCGGGGTTATCTGCCACCCGTAATACAGCCTGCATAATATCAGGCGTAAGGGTTGATTTTCCCGTATGGGCATTGCGTATCGCCGTTACCAGCTCATCAGCCGTACAATCTTTGAGTAGATAAGCGACTATACCGGCCTTCAACGCCTTGTATATTAGTTGATCTTCGTTGAAACTGGTGAGCGCGATCACACGAATATTTGGGTGTGCTTGGATAATCATGCTTGTGGCTGTAACACCGTCCATTTCTGGCATGAGCAAGTCCATTAATACAACATCAGGTTGAAGTGTGGCACACAGTGTAACTGCCTCATGTCCGTTGGATGCCTCGCCAACCAATTCGATATCCGGATACGATTTAAGGAACATCATCAAACCGTTGCGTACCATAGTATGGTTGTCAGCAATGAGTATACGTATCATTTCGGACATCTAACCCATCCAATCAACTGTCAAGGTTGTCTTGATTCCGGGTAGGCTTTCGAGAGTCAATTGTGCATTGATCTTCTCAGACCGTTCACTCATGATTTTTAACCCTAGTGAGCCAGATTTCGTCTGTTCGACAACAAATCCACGTCCATTGTCACTCACTATCAATGTTACTCCTATATTTTGAAATATGAGATTTATGTTGACTGCTGTGGCACGAGCATGTTTGCTGATGTTATTCAAGGCTTCTTGAGCAATTCGATATAATGCAACCTTCACATCTTGAGGCAGTGTCATCTCCCCTTGAATGACTAACGCGGGGACAATGCCAGTTTGACCGGTAAAAGCTTCAGAGAGTTGGGTGATGAGCCGGGGCAAACTTACACCTTCTAATGCTTCGGGGCGTAATTCCATGAGCAGAAGGCGCATTTCAGCTAGAGCACCTCGCGTAAGATACTGCATTTGGCCTAACCCATGACGCACTTGATCTGGATCATGCTCCCATTGGCGTGGCAGCATCTCGGCAATCATATTGGCAGAAAATAATGTTTGAGTAACAGCATCATGTAGATCACGTGCGAGGCGCTGGCGATCTTCCAGTACAGCCAAGGCTTGCCCCTGCTGATAGAGTTTGGCGTTGGTGATGGCAATAGCCGTCTGATGGGCGAAGGCTTGCAAGCCATTGAGCAGGGTTGGCGGGAAAGAATTTTGTGTGGCATTGTTCCATGTCAAAAAGCCAATTACGTGTTCATCCTGTTTAATCGGGATGGAAACATGGCAGCGTATCCAACGACTAGCGGGTACATCAATCCAATCGGAATAGTCTTTCACATCGGGGATATAAAGAGGCAACCCAGTCTCATAGACCTGAAGCAGGTTAGGGGTGAATTTTAGGACAAATTGAAAGTTTTCGGTGGTTCGCTCCCAACCTTCTAATTTATTTTTACTTGCCCTAACCACCCGCGCCACCCCGGATTCGATCAGCAATATTGAGCCAATGCTTTGCGGGGCAACCAATTCCAAATTAGCTAAGATGCGATCCAGCACTTCTTCAAGGTCAAGGGTGCTATTTAAGGCATCGGCTGTATCCAGCAACGCTTCAGTCAGCTTCCGTTGTTCATGTTCATTAGCCTCAATCCGTTTGCGTTCAGTAATGTCTTGAGCCACTCCGTAGAATTGTATCACCCGTTCGTGCCGGTCATCCCATACTGGATACCGTCGCAGGTTCACCCACCGTATTTCATCTTGCATCGTGATGATGCGATACTCGGCTTGGGTGTCTTCGCCCCGTATAGCCCGTTTCGTATCTTCTCTGGCACGTTTGATATCGTCCGGATGATAAAGACTAAATGGCTCACCCCAATGACCTTCGGGGAGCTTTGTGAGGCGGCTGAATGAGTCCTCAGTTATCCATTCGATTTTTACGTTATTATTAGAATCAACGCTGCAAAGAAATGCATAATCAGTAATGACCTCAGTGACGATGCGGTAACGCTCTTCACTCACCCGCAATGCCTCTTCAGCTTGCTTCCGTGCTGTAATTTCTTGTGCCACACCGTAAAAGCGGACGACCCGTTTATGTTCTGCATCCCAGATTGGAAAGCGACGGATATAGATCCAACGTGTCTCCCCGTTCTTCGTACGCACCCGGTATTCACGTTCAGTGATATGTCCCTCAATGGTTCGTTGAACATCCTCACGCCCTAATCGCTCATACTCGGCGTTATAAGCGCTTGACGGTTGCAAACCGTCACGGACTGAATATCCTGATAAACGCTCATACGACTCCGTCGTAATCCACTCCAGCTTCAAACTTCCGTCTGACTCAACCGCATAAAGAAACGCATAGTCAGAAATTACTTCGGTAACAATCCGATAACGCTCTTCACTTGCTCGCAATGCCATTTCAAATCGCTCGCGTTCTTCAATCTGGTTTTGAAGTTGTTTATTGACCGATACCAATTCCTTCGTACGTTCATCTACCCGTTCTGTGAGTGCCTCATTAAATTTCTGGATACGTGCTTCATTCTCTCTCCGATCCATCGCATTGAGGAATATTTCACCCACTACTTGCAGCAACCCAACAATTTTAGATTGAATGTCTTGCGGGGTGCGCCAACTGGTGGAGACAAAACCTATCAGTTCCATTTTTCTTAAAATGGGAATGATGATGATGGAATCTACGCTCAAATCTGCCATAAGGTGCCGAAAACCATCATCTTGAGCCAATTCATCACGACTGGTTATTTTAATAATTTCCCCTCTGCTTAAAAGAGGAATGTATC
>JBBSBS010000513.1:0-4716 GCA_038251045.1 Aggregatilineales bacterium
ACCCCAAACAGCTTCGGCTGGCACAGGACATCATCAATACTGCCAAGCGAGTGGTGTTGGTCTGCCTGCGCAATCCATATGATGCGGGGGTGTTGAAGGGAGCGGGGACGATTATCTGCACATGCAGCGATGGTGCGCCCTCATTACAAGCGGCGGCTGAGGTGTTGGCGGGTGTCTTCAAACCGACGGGTAAGCTACCGGTAACGATTTAGGTGGGGTTCAGTTCACGATAATTTTTCTAGTCAGCGTCGAGAAGCTCCGCGTAAAGTACGGCAACGTGAAGTCTCCCTAAGCGTATATATTCAGGGAGACTCTGGCAGCAAACATTACTCACATTGGACAGCGCCCAATTCATGATTCTCCTGTTGGAGACTGTGTACGGTTTGTAGGGTAACAGTCGAGGCGACCAGCCTACCCCGAAGTCGTGCAAGCAACGATGGACGCGCGGGCTGTTCAAGCTTACGTGCTTCGGCTGCGTCCTGTTTGCGAGCAATGGCCTCTGCAAGTGCTGTGGCAATATAGAAATCAGTCAATCCGTACATGTTGTACCTCCCTAGAATTCGCTATCGAACCCGTAGTATTTTCTACAATTAGGCGCACTGAAGAGGCTAGAACGTCGACGCACTCTAGTGATTAATGTGCCTTAAAATATCGTCTACAAGCGAGAAAAGTTATGTGGTATGAGCACCTTTTGCTCGTCAACCACACCCTGATAATATTCGATCTTGTAAGAGATGACGTTCAAATAGTCGTGCAGTTCTCGCATATGCTGCTCCACTTCTTCCCGGTGCGATTTCAGCATATCCAACCGTTCAGGCAGAGTGACATCACCCAGCCGTTGTAACCCGGCATAAGCGGTCATTTGCTGAATGGACATGCCGGTTGTACGCAGCTTATTGAGAAACTCAATCCACCCAATGTCATCTTTTGAATAGCGGCGGTGGGTGTTCCCGATACGATCTATGGGGTGGATAAGGCCAATACGTTCGTAATAACGCAGCGTATGAACACTGAGTCCGGTCACTTCCGCGACCTGTTGTATGGTGAAATTCTGTTCGTTGGTATTCATGTTTCACACTTTACAATTTAGAGCGCGCTCTAAGTCAATACCCCAATTTTTGAGATATTCTTTGGTACAATTCAGGGTAAAAGGGATTGGCATATTACACGCACCACCGAGTGATAGCGTCTATTATAAGCTAAAGGTGGTGTCGCAGCCGATTCTATGCGCACAGATTGATGTACCGATTTGACCATCAAAGGATTCATGTTGAACCCCTCTCAAACTACGCCGATTAATCGCTTACCTGCTTCAACGCAAGCCCGTTTGGAAACACTTATTCAGCAGAACGCGGGTACAGTATTCCCGGCTTGTACGCTGGCCGTCATCAAGAACGGCGATGTGCTGCTAGATGCAGGTTGGGGGATGGTAGAAGATCAACCTGCTACCCGTGATACTCTGTTTGATCTGGCCTCGGTGACCAAGCTGTTTACGGTGACGAGTTTTCTGTCATATGTTAGCGCTGGCAAAGTGGGATTGGATGACGCGGTCGTCAAAATTGTACCGGAATTTGGCGCGATCACCCCACGCACAATGGACGGTGGGCAAGATCCACATAGTAAGGTGCGTTTGCCGACAGCCGCAGGGCTGCTTGGTAAAAGAATTGATCCGGCGGTGGTTACATTTCGTCATCTGTTGACGCATACCTCCGGCCTTCCGGCATGGCGCGATGTTTATAATGCGGCTGGCCCTGCCCCAACGCCACCTGATCAAGCTGATCCCATGCCGCGCAGCGAACGGTGGGCAAATGGATTGCAGGCCATCTATGCCTATCCATTTGTAGCACAGCCGGGTGAACGGGTAATTTACAGTGATATTGGATTGATACTGTTGGGCGAAGCGGTATCACGTCTGGGTAATGCGCCGTTAGATGAAGTCATTCGGGAACGGGTTATTAAGCCGCTTAAGCTGACCAGCGCGCGTTTTAATCCGGTGCGTGAGGGACATCTCTCGCGAGAGCATATCGCGCCGACCGAGGACGATCCACAATGGCGCAAACGGCGGGTGTGGGGTGAAGTACATGATGAGAATGCCTGTGGATTAGGCGGGGTAGCGGGTCATGCCGGATTATTTGCCGCCGCGCGTGATGTGGCGCGATTCGGGCAGGCGTGGTTAAGTGATCCACAGCAGGCGTTTGCGATTGACGCGGCACTGGCGCAGGAGGCGAAGCGCGAGCAGGCCGAAACCGATGGCGCACGGCGCGGCTTAGGGTTTGTACTCAAAGCACACGAAGGGGCGGCGGCTGGTGATTTATTCAGCAGCAATA
Organism: Aggregatilineales bacterium; assembly: GCA_038251045.1. Taxonomy (GTDB): domain Bacteria; phylum Chloroflexota; class Anaerolineae; order Aggregatilineales; family Phototrophicaceae; genus CFX2. The sequence continues at coordinate 2,328 of JBBSBS010000513.1, forward strand.
CTTATGGGCACACTGGCTTCACGGGTACATCGTTGTGGATTGACCCTGACAACCAATTGGTGGTCGCCTGCCTGACCAACAGTGTGTATCCCGGAAGAGGCAAACCGGGCACACTGGAATTTCGCCGCGCCCTGCACGATTTACTAGCGGCAGACCTCAACCAATAAAGTATAAGGGACATCTACGATGCTTACAGAACAAGCTAATCCGCGTTCGGCACAAATTGATACGCTGCCGACGCTCGGCATTTTGCAGATTATCAACCGCGAAGACCAGACCGTGGCACAGGCGGTTGAGGCGGTACTGCCGCAGATCGCACAAGCGGTTGAGGCTATCACAACGGCTATTGAAGGCGGCGGTCGTCTGATTTACACCGGCGCGGGGACGAGTGGACGGTTGGCGATGCTGGATGCGGTGGAATGCCTGCCGACGTACGGCGTACCACCGGAAATGGTGCAGTGTGTGATGGCGGGTGGGCCGAAAGCACTGATCCATTCGGTGGAAGGGGCGGAAGATGACCGGGCAACGGCGCGGATAGATCTGGCAGCCATTGGCCTGAACAGCAAGGATATACTGGTCGGTATTGCAGCCAGCGGGACAACGCCCTATGTGCTAGAGGGATTGGCCTACGCTCATGAATTGGGCGCGGTGACAGTGGGTATATCGTGTAATGCGCCCGCGCCTTTGCTGGAAGCGGCAGATATTCCGATTGGCGTTGTGCCGGGTTCGGAAGTGGTGGCAGGCAGCACGCGCATGAAGGCCGGAACCGCGCAAAAGATGGTGTTAAATATGCTGAGTACCGCCAGCATGATCCGGCTGGGCAAGGTCTACGGCAACTTGATGGTCGATGTTAAGGTATCGAATGAGAAACTGCTGAAGCGGGCGCATGGGTTGGTGGTGCAGATCACCAGCGTGGACAGTGAACGGGCAGCCGAACTTTTGACGCAGGCCGATAATGAGGTCAAGACAGCGGTGGTGATGCAACGCAAACAGGTGGACGCGGCTACAGCGCGGGATCTGCTGGCAAAGGCTGGTGGTCACCTGCGGCGGGTGATCGGGTAGCGCTTGGGTGCAGAGTGGGTTACGCTACAGGTATAATTATGCCTAACAGACAGATGAAGGAACCGATATGAAGTTTGCACGGGTGGTGGGCAATCTGGTCGCCAGCCAGAAAGTTGATGGGCTGGAGGGCGTAAAGTGGTTGATGGTACAGCCGTTGAATGCCCAACGCCAGCCGGACGGCGAAATCTATGTGGCAGCCGACGCGACTCATCAGGCGGGCATGAATGAGTTGGTGTTCGTCATTGCCTCCAAAGAAGCGGCTTTCGCGCTGCCGGTGTCGTTTGTTCCGGTGGATGCGGCTATCGTCGGGATAGTCGATGATGTGGATGACAGGCCGCTTTATGATGCGGATTCGGTGGCTTGGAAAGTGTTCGTCGGCGTGAAGGAGTAACCTTATGTATATCGGACGGGTGACGGGGACAGTCGTTAGTACGGTGAAGCATACGCTCTTTAATGGGCAGAAACTCATGGTGGTGACGCGCCTGAATTTGGATGGCAGTGAAACGACCAGCTACGACATATGCCTCGACGATGTGCAGGCGGGGGTCGGTGATGTGGTACTGGTTCTGGATGAAGGCAGCAGCGCCCGCCAGATAATCGGTAAGCGGGGAACAGGACCGGCGCGGGCGATCATCGTCAGCATTGTAGATAAAATCGAGATTGTCGACTAAATAAAACCTACCCCCTGTAACTGACCCGATTCATGACAATTTTCCACGCAAGATTGTGCAGTTTGTCCCAATCAACCCCACGAAACTAGCATATAATAAAATTAGAAACTGCCACGTATTTTCCTTCCACGTTGTTGCCACTGACCACGAAGTTATGCAGGAGAAAAGCGATGTATGCCCAAGTTACATTTCTACAAGTACCTATCGACCAGATGCCCGTCTTACGCGATTTGCTGGAAACCCGTTACCTGCCGATTGTGAGACAGCGTGAGGGGTTTAAAGCGGGTTATCTGCTGGAACAGATTGATGACCCGGAAACTGCCCAATTGGTGTTGTTCTGGGACGAGCAATCTTCGGTTGAATCGTTCAACAAGACGGGGATGCTACAGGCTTCACTGCATGTGTTGACCGCCGAAATGCCTGACCTGATTGTGCAGCGGCAGGGTTACGCGGTGCGGCTGGCTGTTCGGGTGCTGCCAAGTGAGGCAGGCGTACCCCGATAACGTAAAAACTTAATTGACAGCAATTTGCCCCCTCTGATCTGGAAAGTTGCGGGTTTGCCGAATCGTCTGTAGGGTTGACGATATGGCAAATTAATCAACAAGACTTCAGAGGAGGCTTGCTGTGTCAAGCGAAAATCCTATTCTTCAACGGCG
>JBBSBS010000514.1:0-4709 GCA_038251045.1 Aggregatilineales bacterium
TCATGATCGGCATTGTCATGGGTTGGCGCAGACGGCATGAACTCTTCGGACGCTTTCAAATTGTTATAGTATTGATGAGTATCGGGATTATCATTCTGCCGCCGGTTGTCTATTTACTGTCCGTGTTTTTCTCCCGTAATCTGCTGCTAGGTGATCCCTGCTTGGTCGATAACATCTTTGTCAACAATTTACTGGATAATGTAGCAGGCGCGGTTAGCTTCAGTATTCTTGCCCTGCTGCCCATTACACTCGGTTATAGTATTCAATGGTTGGTGGATAAGTTCCCTCCTGTGCGTCGTTATGGGAATATCCTAGTCGCGGTTATACCTATCACTGCCTTGGCACTGACAATTTTTGAGCCTATTTCGATACCGCAGAGTGCGCGTGACCAAGTGAAGAACACAGTAGATAGCTATGCACATTTGAACATCCAAACTGCCGATCAACTGCTTGCCGATCAATTGCGGGAACTATTACCAAAGAACCGTGTGAGCAATGTCCTCACAACTGCTGAAGCAGGTAGTAGCATTATCGAAAGTGTCCCCAACACACTGGTACTCATTATTGGTAATGAGGGTTTTACGACTAATCCTTATCAAGGAAATCCTTCCAAATCCCCGTGGTTGGGTACGGATGATTTCGATGTCCTTAAGAATCGCCAAATCAATAACGTGGTAGTTCGAATTACTGATACGCGGTATCCACAGATGCTAATGGATACTGAGCGCTTCACACTAATCGGTACTGTAGCCGGATACGCCACTTTTCAAGTTAATGAGACTGATTTTGTCTCGCCCAGCGATGCCTTATTTACACGTATGAATGTCATTTATGATGTGACCCATACCGTTGCTTGGGATGAATTGGGGCTCAGTAATTTAGGGTTATACCCACTGGCTCAAGATGATGCAGTTCGTCAGCTAATCGTGGACTGGAAAGTCCTTTATACTGCCCACCCGGAAACACCGCAGATTGCCTATGGATTAGCGCTGACTTATTTACTGCAAGGGGATTATGCTGACAGTATTTCACTGTGGGATGATTTGCAGAAGCGCTTTTCAGTTTTGAGTGAACCTTTAGCTTTCGCACTCATGCTTAATGGACAATCCACCGAAGCAGTTAATGTGCTAATCAATACGACTCAATCCGGAGATATAAATATGCAGTTAATGGCAGGCCGTGCCCTGCTGAGGGATCGCTTTTTCTACGCCCTACAAGACGATCAGATACAAAGTATGCTCGATACGATAAGTGTCAACTACGAGGAATGGCGCAATCTTAGACGGATGGATATTGGTGGTGCATTTGAAAAGCGAATCGAACTTTTGATGGGACGTGGGTTTTGGGTAACTGCGGCTCGTTGGTTGGATGACGTTGCACACTTGGAAATCAATGAGAAACAGTATGCCATGCGTGGGTTAGCCTTACTGGCTCAAGGAGACACCAATGCGGCGCTTGACCATCTGCGTTGGGCAACGGATTCTGATTGGATGTTACCCCGCCAGCGTTTACACTTTAGTCGTTGGGAAAAGGGGTATCCAGCACAACTCTACTATATCCTTTCTGGCAATCTGGAGGAACGACAAGGATATACACAGACGGCGGAAAATGATTACCACCAAGCGATTGCCAGTGGTTCGGTATGGGCAGCACCTTATTTTCTCAGTCACTTGACAAGCGATGCTGTGGGTTTGCAAACTCTAAAACAATCGTGGATACAACAGTTCAAAACGGCTTTTCCGGAGTTGTTGCCTTTGACTGTGATAGCTGATTCTCATGCCATCTATATTGTACAGCCTGAAATCAGTCGTGAAGCGGATGAACACGAGTTGGATGTTCAAGCAGCATATGGTTCTGCTTTTGAGGAACAGTTCCCCATAGCGGATTGGTATCTTCATCTTCGCAGCGCGGACTCGACCATTCTTTACAATTCGGTGCAGACGGCTCCAATCACTGTTCCGGGAGCATTAGTCCTCCAGACTGTGCCGATCAAAATTTCAGCAGATCTACCCGAATTAAGCCCGGCACAAGTGTTTCTGGAAGCAAATCATAATCCCGCTGTCAATTTTGGACGGGTTTCGCTTCCGCTCATCTTGAACCGCCCAGAAACTGCCCACGTTCCTCCTGATACAGTCCCTATTGAGGTACGTTTTGGTGATTCAATTAATCTCATTGCCTATAAAATAGTCATTACGCCGCAACAAATTAGTATAATGCTGTACTGGAATACAACCGAAATGATAGGGCGGGACTATCAGATTTCGATACAGGTGGTGGATTCGAGTGGTGCAATTGTGCTTCAGAAGGATGCCGGACCCGTAGAGGGGCACTATCCAAGTAGTCAGTGGCGTATCAACACGACCATTGCAGATGCTAGGAGTATTCCCATTGAACCAGTACTTGTCGATGGCAAATACCGTTTGTTTATGACGTTATATTCAATTGCAGACTTAAAGCGTTTGCCGGTTAGTCCGCCTATTCAAGCATCCAATGTTCAACTGCTTCTCAGCACCTTTCAGTATCCAAAAGATACCATTGACACGCCTTGAGAAAAAGTTAAATGACCTTTTGAGCAATCATTGACTTTCAAAGCGTGCCACAAGGAGCATTCTGAAACGCTTGATTTGGCTTTTCCAATCAACTGGTGGGACGACCCGAAAAGCAAATAATAACACGCTGCACATCAGGCCATATACAATTAATTGTAAGAGCAAGAGTTCAAATCGTGATGTGATTGCCGCTGCAAGGGATGTAGCCGCCGCTGCCCGCAGGAGTATGCCTATGTATGGTGGTCGGCCCATCCAGCGCCATGTAAGGATAATCTTGATTAGCAGTAACCCAAGCTCAACACTGGAAAAAATAACGGTCATCGCCAGCCCGCCATATAGCGGACAAAAAATCACACTCAAGACCACGATAAGCCCCATTGCCAAACCGTCTGCAAAGATTTCCGCCCAAGGACGCTTTTGCGTGAGCAGAAACATGCGATACACATAATTGAGCGCCAACGCGATCATACCAACAGACAAAATCCGAATTTCCAATACCGATTTCTCGTAACGCGCTCCAATCATTTGCGTTGCAATGGGCGCGAAGATCATTAAGCCGACTGCAAGTGGAAAAATAGCCGAGAGGTTAATCTGGGCAATAGAGCGGTAGAGTTGGTGAATTTCTTGGTGGCTGTTTGCACGAGACAGGCTGGGGAAAATGGCTGACGTAAGTGCGATTGGAACGACTGAGAGCAGACTGACCAGCCCAAAGGCCACCGAATAAATGCCCAGTTCTTGAGGCGATACCAATCCCTGTAATAGAATGACGCTGAATTGTGAATAGGTCACAGATATGATTGCTGCCATACCGACTGTGCTGCCATCAATAACCAAACGTTTGAGTATGTCTATTTCCCAAAAGGGTTCTTCAGGACGTGCGGGAACGGCATGGCGCAACCATAACGATGAAAGTAGCATACGCAGTAAGTTCGCAGCCAGAATAGCCCAAAGCAGGGCTTCGGCGGTTCTAAAAATGATTGCAGCGCCACAAATTGTGACCATATACAGCAAGCGGTCTATAATATGAATGGTCGAGTAAACACCCATTCTATTTTGGGCGAGAAATACCCAAGCTGCGGGTTCGGAACTGAATTGCGTTACCGCACCTAATCCGGCAACCCATAACAGATATGATTCGGACCGCCAGGGTGCAATCAGTTGTAAAAGGAGTAGCAGCACGACCAGCGACAAACCCGAAAACAGCAGACGGGCGAGCAGCGTGTGGCGGTAAATACTACGGCTGCGGAGTGCATCACGCACGATTTCTCTTATTGCGATGTAGCGTATGCCTAATTCGGCCAATAAAGTAACAAATATGGTGGTAGAAGTCGCAAAACCAAAGCGCCCGCGCTCACCAATCTCAAACAAGCGTGTAATCAAGATAAATGTTAAGATACTGACACCTACAGCGATAACCTGAGTGGCAAACAGCAGCAGCATATTGCGATAATCGCGGGGGGTAATGGCAGTCAAAGAAGATTCCTTCGCAGATGTTTCTAGGAGCGCTGTAGTCTATCCAATACCAGAACGTCCCATAACAGCCGCACTCCTAGATAAGCAAAAATCGGAATTGAAATCACCAGTCGCCAAAGGGTCTTCCATAGGCGATAGCCAACAGTGTGGGAAGCGCTAAGCTGCTGATAAATTTGGTCTAAATCGGCAACCGCTCGACTCAGTGTAAAGCGTTCCAACATCCATGCACGACCGTTGTTTGCTAACACCTTAGCTTTTTGAGGATCACGTAACAGCTTCAAAATGCTTTCAGCCAATTCATCCGGATTGAGTGGCTCAACAAGAATTCCAGTTTCACCGTCTTTTACACTATCTACCATCCCACCGACACGAGTCGCCACTGTGGGACAGGCCATCAGCAGCGACTCAATCGTGCCACCGAGGTTTTCACTCAACGAAGCCTGAACTGCTACATCCAAATCAACCAGAATGTTATTCACATCTTTACGAAAACCGGTGAAGATAATCGTATTGTCTAGTCCCGCTGCGTGAACCTGCTGGGTGATTTTCTCCATCAACAGATTACCCTCATCTCCCCAACCCGAACCGACAAACAAAATTTTTGCGTCGGGAAATTCCTGAAGGATACGAGGTGTGGCAGCAATCAAATCTTCATGACGTTTATTGGCAAGATTATGTAGACGAACA
>JBBSBS010000515.1:0-4704 GCA_038251045.1 Aggregatilineales bacterium
GATAGAAAAATCGCTGATAAAAAATTACCACAGTCATACAGCACGGGCTTTAAAAGCTGCACTGCTGCGGCTAACGGGAAAAGAAGAAGCGGCAACCATTTGCATAAAGGAATCGTTGCAAATTGACCACTTTAATTTCGGTTGCCATTTTGAAAATTATTTATGCTGCAAACAAAAAGGCGATGCACTGCACCGCCTTGATGATCTCTAATCTATCAGTGGTCTATATCGCCAGATAATCGCGCAGTTGACGGGCGCGGCGTGGGTGACGCAGACGGCGCAGTGCCCGCCCTTCGATTTGACGGATGCGTTCGCGCGTTAAGCCGAACTTTTGCCCGACTTCTTCCAGCGTGTAGCAGCGTCCATTTTGCAAACCGAAGCGCAACCGCAGGATACGGGCTTCACGCGGGGTCAATGTTGAAAGTACTTCTTCGATCTTTTCGCGCAGCAGATTGTCGTGTGCGCTTTGCGAAGGGGTTAGTTCGCTGTCGTTCTCGATGAAATTGCCAAGTTCGCTGTCCTCATCTTCGCCTACTGGATGTTCGAGGCTCAACGGCTGCCACGATACCCGCAGCATCCACTGTACTTTACGCGGTTCGCACTGCATCTCTTTAGCGATTTCATCCGGTGTCGGCTTGCGTCCATATTCCTGTTCCAGTTGGCGCGCCACCCGGTACAGACGGCGGATGCGGTCACTCATGTGAACCGGAACACGGATCGTACGCCCTTGATCGGCAATGGCGCGGGTGATCGTCTGTCGAATCCACCACGTCGCATAAGTGCTGAAGCGGAAGCCACGCCGGAAGTCAAACTTCTCGACCGCTTTCATCAACCCCAGATTGCCTTCTTGAATCAGATCAAGGAAGGGTACGCCGCGTGACATATACTTTTTGGCAATCGATACCACCAAACGCGTATTGGCCTTAATCAGATGTTCACGGGCATCCATGCCATCGTTCGATTTTGCCAGCCACTCTGCCGCCTTCTTATTCTGCGGGTCTTTACGCAGTTTCCGGCTGCACTCATCGCCAGCTTCCAGACGTTTAGCGAGCGCAATTTCTTCTTCGGTATTGAGCAGGGGAACGCGCGCCATTTCCTTAAGATACAAGCCTACTGCATCATTGGAAAGCACCCCGTTGACATCGTAATCCTCAAGATCATCGTCGTCGTTTAGGTCATCCTCAAGATCATCTTCTGAAAAATCTTCCTCGGAGAAAGCGTCGTCGCTATCCCCACTGAAAAATAAATCATCCCCCGGTTCGGTATCTAAACTGCTGCTAAAATCATCATCTTCAAAAAAATCATTGTCTGTAACAAAATTCAAACTATCATAAGGCTGTTTTTCGTATGCCACAGTTCACGCTCCGCTGCTGTAGATGAAAATTACGAAAATGTCAGACTACTTGAGAAAATCCTTCAACCCCGCGAATTGAGGGTTGATAGCATCCATGGAACAGGTGCAAGTTGCGTCGTTCAGGTTTATCCCGCATTCCGGACACAGTCCTTTGCAATCCTCACGGCACAAAAGACCGTTAGTGGTTGCCAGCATGACTTCCGCACGGAGCAAAGGCGCAAGGTCAAGAACTGCATCGTCATACACACTAAATTCAGATGTTAGTGAGGCCGGATACGCATATAATTCTTCAACAGTAATTGTGACATTTTCTGTCACAGCATCCAAACAGCGAATACACTCGCCGCTTATGCCAGCTTCAAGCTGACCTTGGACAAGGATGCCCGCCGCAGTACGGCTCAGACGGATGGGGCCACGTACATAATCAACCGTCAGATCTTCGGCTATCCGTACCGTAGGTACATCGAACGCCGAGTCGTGATGATTTCCAACCCCCGCTGCGAGCAAAAAGCCCACATTAATTTTCAAAACACGGTTGCTGACGTAAGTGTTCACCCGACTTAACCCTAGTCAAATTGCTGTTGTCAAAGTCACGAAAAGTAACAAACTGCCTAACTTATTTTAGAATTATATGAGAAACCGTTCATCTGTGTCAATATATGCGACAACAATTCTTCACCACGAAACGTCACTCAATTCCATTGTGACACATTTTGTCACATATATGCTATATGACTAATGTACCCCCCTCAATTACAGTATGACGCATAATTAACCTTTTTTAGTTATAAGAATTTACGAATTTTTTGTAATGTTCGGATGAAAATTCGTTTTTAGGGAGATTTTCCGTAAATTTTAATACGCGCTTGGTCATCATATAGGAGGGTTATTCATGGGGGATATGGAATCGGGCTTAACGTGTGGTGTCTGGTGCAGATGTATGCTGCCGTTATGAGGACTGCCCGGAAGTTTGAAAATACTAACTTTGGGCGTGTGGACGATGAAGTTTTACATCGGATTTGCCTATTTTTGCGGCATGAGAGCATTCACTAACAGACGCGATGACTACGATTCTGCAACCGTCGCTGGTTGAAAACCACCCGGCAGCCGCACTGTGAAGGTTGTGCCTTCACCCGTTTGGCTGCGCCACATAATTTCGCCCTGATGAGCATCCACACTCTCTTTGGTGATGGCTAGCCCCAGCCCTGTTCCCTTAATGGTCTCTACATTCTTACTGCGGAAAAAAGGTTCAAATACCTGATTGTGTTCTTCTTTAGGTATACCGATGCCTTGATCGGAAACCGCAATCACCACATCATTACCCTCACGTTCCATCAACAATTTCACCTCTTTGCCAGTAGGCGAATATTTGATGGCGTTTGAAATCAGGTTCATTAAAATGTGCTGGATGAGCTTATCATCCATATTTGCCTGATCGAAATCGCCTACAAGCTCAAAAACGAATTCATGATTATGATTATCTGTTAGCTGGAAATCTTCAAATACATCGCGGCAGTATTTGACAATATCAAGTTGGCGCGGGTTGAATGGGAACTTCCCGGCACGTGCCTTGCTCAGTGTCAGAACACGATCCAGCAAACCGTTCAAATAGTAAATTTGCGTTTCGATTTTCTCTAGCCGTGCAATCCGCTGCTCCAGTGTATACTTTTCACCGTGTATGCGTAAAATGCCGGTGCCTGAAAGCATAATTGCCAATGGGCTGCGGAACTCGTGCGACACCCCCGAAATGAAGCGTTCCTTAAGTTCCACCACCTCACGTTGAGTATCGATCTCGGATTGCAGCATTTCAATCTGCATCCGTTCACGCTCAATCCGTTTGATGTCGGTTATATCAACCGCCATGGACAGTGCTACTTCTTCGCCCATAAGCCGAACGGTTTTTGTCGATAATATTATTAATACGTCTATAGTACGCCCGGTACGGGTTGCAAATCTGGTTTCGCGCGTCTCTGAAGTTGTCTTTTGTGCCTGAAATTCTTCTAGACCTTTTAAATGTGTTGCTTCGTCCGTAAGTTTCAATTCGGCGGGTGTGTGACCCAGCATATCCTCGCGCTCGTATTCAAGCATTGTTGCCAGATACGGATTGACCGAAATGAAGCGTCCGTCGGAAATGCGACTTAGGGCAATACCTACCGGTACAGTATCGAAGACCAATGCGAATAACTGTTGTGTGTTATCCAGCGATTCTTCAGTCTCTTTTTGCGCGGTCACATCGTGAACAAGAATCAGCCGCGCTGCTTTGTCATGAAAAACCGTTTCGTGACCAATAACATCGACGTATAAAATGACACCATCACGGGTACGATGTCGCCATATATCAGCGCGGTTAGTCAGCGCTGCATTGAACGCCATTTGACGGCTGACTTCTTGTTCCATTAACGGAATATCCTCTTCAGGCCGTATATCACGGAGCGTCATGCCTAAGAATTCTTCGCGTGAATAGCCATACAAAGCAAGCGCCGCGTCATTCACTGCAACAAAGCCCAATGTCTCTTTGTCAAATACCCACATCGGATTAGGATTATTGTCAAATAGTGTCCGATATTCCTGTTCGGACGCTATAAGGGCTTCTTCAATTTTCTTGCGTGCGCTGATGTCTGCCAGTGTGCCGGTAATGCGTCGGACAGTGCCATCCGCCTTGTATTCCATGACCGTACCGCGATACATAAACCACTTATATGTTCCATCGCCGCAGTGCATCCGAAATTCATCTTTGTAGGATGCATTACGTCCCTGCATAAATAATGATGATTTGGCAGTCACCCGATCATAATCGTCAGGATGAAACAGGGTAGTTGTATCAGGTATAGCAGCTATTTCTTCGGCTGTGTACCCCATCAGTTCCAGATAACGGGGTGATCGGTAAACTTCCCCTGTCTCTAGGTTTGAATCCCACACTCCTGTGTCGCTTCCCTCAAGGGCGAAACGCCAGCGGAGTTCGCTTACTTCCAGTTCTTTTTGAACACGTTCACGGGTTTCTATCTCAGCCTTCAACAGCCGGTTGCTTTCCCGTAGTTGGGCTTCGGTTACGCGGGTACGTTCTAGGGCACTTCTAATTCCACCCACACTCAAGTACAGCGCAATCCCCGTGAATCCAAATAGACTGATATAATTTCCCAGCCGCGTAATTAAGGTTGTTTTGCTCTCAATTTGAGGATAGAGACCGGCTTCGGCAGCCAGCGCGAAAGACATACTTGTAATGATGCTGAGGACAGCTATCGCCAACCCCGCACGTTCGTTAATCAGCAAACCAGCAATCAAAATTGGAATCACATACAGTGCTGCCGAGGGATTGACCAGCCCATCCACTTTGTACACCACGTATGTGA
>JBBSBS010000516.1:0-4684 GCA_038251045.1 Aggregatilineales bacterium
GGCGTTTGCCTTCTGTCAACATTCCGCGACAGGCTTTGAGAACATTTTCGAGGGCGTTGGGTGTATGGGCGAAATCGACAATAGCGGTATAGGGTTGGCCTTCGTCAATACGTTCCATGCGTCCGGGGATGGATTTGACGGCTAATAAACCTTCACCTATATCTGGGTTGTCCATCTGCATAGAAGTTTCTAAGCTATAGGCAGTAGCAATCGCCGCCAAATTATTCATTAGATTAAATTGTCCAACTAATGATGAGGAGTAACCAACTCCCTGCTGAATTCCCTCAGATTTATACTTCACATCATAATAATCAAACCAGTCAAATATCTTGAACTCAATACCAGTTGGTGTGTACTGAATATTTTCAGCCCATACGTTAATTTTATTTGCTAGCCCGTAGCGCACAACTTTATCCGCACGAAATTGCGCGAAATACTCCCAGTTCGGATCGTCAGCATTAATCACGCTGATTTTAGGTTGGTCGGGCTTGCGATAGGACTTACTGAGCATTTCGAACATGCGACCTTTGGCAGCGCGGTAGGCTTCGAATGTGCCGTGATAATCGAGGTGTTCGTGGGTGACATTGGTGAGAACGGCGACATCAATATCCACACCGTTAAGCCGCCCTTGTGCCAAGCCGTGACTGGTCATTTCGAGGACACAGTGAGTCAAGCCATTAGCGACCATATGCGCGAGGAGTGCCTGAATCTGCGGAGCGCTGGGGGTGGTGACATGCAATCCGGTATCGACTGATTCGCCGCCGAGATCAGCCGAAACCGTGCTGATGAGTCCAGCTTTGCCGTTGGTCGCTACTTTGAGGATGCTGTGAATCAAGGTGCTGGTGGTGGTTTTGCCATCCGTGCCGGTGACACCGATCAGTACCAGCTTACGCGAGGGATAATCATGATAAGCAGCAGCGAGCCAGCCGGTAGCTTCCTGCGCGTTGGTCACCTGCACATAGGGAACAGCGAGATCGGTTAGGTCACGTTCACCGACGATGGCTGCCGCGCCGCGCCGGATAGCATCAGCGATGAAATCATGCCCATCGACACTCAGGCCACGGCGCGCCACGAATACACCGCCCGGTTGGATGAGGCGGTTGTCTTCTTCAACAGGCGCGGTGATGATGGTGTCGCCCGTGACATGGATGAGATCAGGCAGATTGATGATGAGGTCGGATAGTTTCTTCATAAGAACCCCCACCCAGCCCTCCCCGCAAGCGATGAAGGGAGCAAAGCAGGGTTAAATCAGGCAGGCGATAACCAAATAAAAACCGCAGAAGCACCGAAGCTACAGAGTTATTATACCCTTGTAGCCTTTGTAACTTCTGCGGTTCAAAGTCAGAGATAGGCGCTGAATTAGTTCAGACGCGCACCCAGATCATTCAGGCCGCTGCGAACGCTGCCGTCCACAACATGGTCGCCCGAACGGACGATCAAACCACCGAGAATGTTGGGGTCAACCACGAACTTGATGTTTTCGGCACCAATGGCCTTCTTGGCTTTGGTTTGTTCGGCATCATCAAGCGGCATGGCGCTGACGACTTCAACATCGCCACCGAGCTTGAGGGCATCCTTCGGCACGTCGCTGAAGAAACCATCAATCAGTGACTTGGCCTTCTTATCGTCAAGGGCTGCACCAATCAACTTTTGAGTGGCAGCCAATGAGATGGCGGCAATCTGTCCACGCAGACCAGCCAATTGTTGATCGCGTTCGGCAGCCGCAGAGGTACGGGCTTCGGCACGGATCTTCTCGGCATCGGCGCGGGCTTCCGCTTCGATCTGCTTGGCGACTTCGTCACCACGCGTACGGCCTTCTTCGACACCCTTAGCGATGTCGGCACGGGCGTTGGTACGGATGGTTTCAGCTTCGGCCTCGGCATTACGACGGGCATTAGCTGCAACCTGTGCGTCTTCCAGACCTTTCTGAATCTTGGCTGAACGCGCGTCCAGCATATTGACGATGGGCTTCCACAGCAAGGCGGTCAGCGCAACGAAGATAATCAGGAAGTTGACAATTTGAGCCAAGAGGTAACCGGCGTTCAGACCAAGGGCTTCGATGCCACCGGCTGCTTCTTCGCCGCCCTCTGCTACAGCAGCAGGAGCTTCGGCATGGGCTTCGGTGGTGGTCGTTTCCGCAGTTGTCGGCTCGGCAGTTGCTTCTTGAGCCATAACATTTGCGACAACGACCAGCATCAATGCCAGCACGCCCACAATTATGAGTCGTTTCAATGTGAAAAGTTTTTGCATGTCGGTTCCCCCGCGCTTACTGGAGCACGAACAGGATAATGAGCGCGACCACCAAACAGTAAATAGCGACGGCTTCAGCAAACACGATACCAAGGATCATGTTGGTCTGAATGTTACCGGCGGCATCGGGGTTACGACCGATGGCTTGGAGCGCACCCTGTACCAGCAAACCGATACCGATACCGGGGCCAAGGGCTCCCACCATTGCCAAACCTGCGCCAACGGCTTTACCCAATGTAGTCAATTCAGGCATGTTACGTCTATCCTCTCTATGCGTTTATAGTCAAATTGTTTGTATGGGCGGGTTCGTAACCCACCCAGTAGTTCCACTAAATGTTAATGCGAATGTGCCGGTGCGTCGTGTGCTTCTTCGACATGCTCGTCATGTTCTTCACCATGTCCCTGCATGGCTTGAGCGATGAAGACCAAGGTCAGAACTGCGAACACGAGTGCCTGCGCCAGACCGACGATCAATTCCAGCGCGTAGAAGACAACCGGAATACCTGTGCCAACAAGGAAGAGCATAACCGCGATCAAGATACCACCCGCAAAGATGTTACCGAAAAGACGGAAGCTCAAGCTGAGGATCTTCGACAATTCAGATATGAATTCCAAGGGTCCGACGATCAGGTCAATCACACCCAAAGGATTCTTGCCTGCATTGCCCAGCGAACGCACAGGAATGAACTTCTGAAGATAGTTCAGACCCAATTCCTTGAAGCCGTAATACTGAATGAAGAAGAACGAGATCAATGCCAGCGCAATCGTCAGGTTCAAATCCGTAGCCGCAGGACGCACGAAGGGCGTAATGTGGAACTGATATTGACGCAGTGGATTGTCGGGGCTGTCGCTGCTCAGTTGAGCCGTTGTGGCATGGGTTATGGCTTCGTGGCAAGCATGTTCAGCAGCCACGGATACCTGTGTTCCACCGAACAAAGGTTGATCGTTGCGCAGTTGATACAAGCTGTCACTCAAACGTGTTGCCTGATAACCACTGGTGCCGGGATGGGCACAATGGAAAAGACCGATGCTTTCGACACCGGGGAAGACGCTCATCCAGTTGCCAACCAGCAGGAACAGGAAGATGGTCGCCACCAGGGGGAAGATCGCTTTAGCGTTCTTCGGGCCAGCAATTTGCTTGACGAAACTATACAGAAAATCAGCGATGGCTTCCATCACACCCTGACCACGACCGGGGACTTCCTTCGTCCAGTTCTTGGATGAACGGTTCACACCGATGGCGATCAACAGCACGATGACATCAACAATGATGAGTGCGACCATGGTGTTAATCAGGTCGAACTTCGGCCCTAGACCTAAAAAGTTCTTAACCAGTACTTCACCGGGCACCTGAATGACGGGGATTGCTGCTGCCGCAGCACTTCCGGGCAACAAAATGAACGGTATCCATACGCAGACAATCGCTCCGAATATGAGTAGGCCAATGCCGTACAAACAACCGCGTTGGTTAGTGGTCATTGTAGACACGCACGCCTCCCTTCACTACCATGAGAAATCACTTTATTTCTCAAAGACGAACCTCCTCTGTTAAAACGATGTATCAATGTCCTGCTTCTTCGGCTGAGGCGGGGCTTGAGTACGTTTAATCAAAGCCAACACCATCCGAACTACGACATATAAACTGATCGGGGCGCTCACCAGCACCAGACCGACGGTAAACAGACCCCGGAATCCGAGCAGCTTATCAATCACTATGCCAAGAACCAACGCACCAACAATCGCAACTATCAAAAAACAGCCCGCTGCGCCAGCGATGCTCGCAACAGAAATGTTCGGGATACGAGGTGATGCAGGTGGTTCAGTCATCCTTACCAAAGTTCGGGAATATTATCACAAATAAGGCGTTATTGCCAACGGAAATCATGTAAAAACACTAAATTGCTCATTCTATTTAACATATAGGGACAGTTTTGCCTGTCCCTATACATATTCACTATGATTCAACGCGTTTAGTCAATCAACTTGACTACGTGAACAGCGAACGGGCACTTTCGACAGCCCACGTAAAGACCACCTGTACTGCAACGGTACCAATCAAGACAACGGCAATGGCGGTGATGCCCATCGCCCATGTGTAGGCGCGGGAAACCGGAATGGGCTTGTCTTCGTCCGGGCTGCGGTCAACATACATGACTTTGATGACTACGAGATAGTAGTAAAGAGCGACAATCGAGTTTAACACACCGAAAATCGCCAGCCATGTCAGGTTGGATTGCACAGCGGCACGGAACAGGAAGAACTTACCGACAAAACCGGCTGCCGGAGGGACACCACCCAGCGACAACAGCGCCAGCGTCATCATCAGCGCCAGAAACGGACTGCGACGGCTGAGGCCAGCCAAGTCGGCAATGGTTTCGCTGCCAGTAGCATTACTGAACAAGATGACGACAGCAAAGGCCAATAGGTTGGTGAA
>JBBSBS010000517.1:0-4673 GCA_038251045.1 Aggregatilineales bacterium
ATGATATTCCGCTGGTATTTCAGGATCGTTCTTTCGATGCCGATAACCAGTTGGTCTACATCACGGGCGGCATGATGACGCGCACCATGACCGAGATGATGGGGTTCCTGGGCGACAATATTTTAGTCAATGGGAAACCTGAGTTTGAACTGGATGTTGCAACGCACGCCTATCGGCTGCGCTTGCTCAATGGGTCGAATTTTCGCATTCTCAAGCTCGGTTGGGAGGATGGCACGCCTCTGACGGTGATTGGAACGGATGGAGGTTTACTGGAAGCGCCTGTCGAACGTCCTTATGTGACTCTCAGTCCGGCTGAACGCATCGAACTCTGGGTAGACTTCAGTGGCCGGGAAGTCGGGAGCCATCTGCTGTTGAAAAGCCTGCCATTTAGCGGTGTCGAAATGGGTGGGACGATGATGGGCGGCATGGAAATGCCGGCGAACACGACCTTACCGCAGGGTGAGGAATATCCCGTGCTGAAGGTTAACATCGTTCAGGAATCTACTGAGGCATTGACCCTACCCGAACGCCTCTCGACCATCGAACGCTACACCCTGAGCGATACCATCAATGCCAGTGCGCCGCGCACCTTTGAAATTGCAATGATTAACGAAGTTTGGTCATTGAACGGGCGCAGCTTTGAAATGGATGCGGTGGCAGACGACGAGATCGTCCAGGCGAACGCCCTGGAAGTCTGGGAATTTGTCAATGTAGTGAACGGCGGTGAAATGAGCGGTATGGGGAATATGTCCGGCCACAACATGGGCAACATGGGCAACATGGGCGGAAGTGATGATGTGATGACTGAAGATCAGATGGCACATCCCATGCATATTCACGGTGTTCAGTTCCAGGTTCTGGAACGCACGATTGAGGATGCCTTTCGAGAAGGCTGGGCGTCGGTCAGTGACGGATATGTCGATGACGGTTGGAAAGATACTGTGCTGCTGATGCCGGGAGAGCGCGTGAAACTGCTCATGCGTTTTGGCAGTGATCCCGGTCTCTACGTCTTTCATTGCCACAACCTCGAACACGAAGACCTCGGCTTGATGCGAAACTATCGGGTCGAGTAAATCAAACCCCGACGAAGTTTGTGATACCGGCTGGACGGCCGATCCAACCGGTATTTTATTTGAATTTTATACAAGACATGTATCTTAGAGGCAGATTAGTTTTCCACGGGAGAACCCGCCATCTGGCGCATGTAAGCGCATAAAGGGACAAAGTAAGGTAGGAAAATCGTTGTCACCCAAAATGTGCGGGATAGTTCCCGTAGGGGATATTAGGAGATAAACATGAATCAGGAAATGCAAGAGCATACGCATCAGGGAATGAAAATGAGTTACCGTACATTCGCCGGGATGATTATAACGTCAATGGTGATCATGTACGGGTTGATGTATCTGAACACCTATGAGTTTTCGCACGTTCGCTGGAGCGAGACGCGCCTGTATATGACGTTTATCATGGGCGCGGCGATGGCGGTCATTATGCTGAGTTTCATGCGGGGTATGTACCGCAACACAAAGCTCAATCTCGCCATCTACCTCGGCAGCCTGGTGGTCTTTCTGGCGGCGCTCTTTCTCGTCCGTAGTCAGATTCTCGTAAGGGACTCCTCCTACATGAGCGCTATGATTCCGCATCACTCGATAGCAATTTTAACCAGCGAAAATGCCCGGATTGAGGATGTGCGCGTTCGGGAGCTTGCCGATGGAATTATCGAGGCGCAGCGCCGCGAGATAGCGGAAATGAACTGGCTGCTTGCCGACATTGCTGAAAACGGTATCGCATCAACCCAGGCTGAGGCAGAAGATCGTCCAGTTCCTGAGTTCGAGGCTAAACCGTAAGTAAGATTATCCATTGTGCCCAACGATGCAAGGGAAATAACCTAATCAGCCGTTAATAGCCACACTGATCTCTATGTCTTCCACTGCCATAACCTAGAGCATGAAGACCTCGGTCTAATGCGAAACTCTCGTGCTGAACAAAGGCCTCTTCTGAGCAACTCTCAATAGCGACTGGTGATAGCATCAGTCGCTATTTTAGAACCCGCTAAATAGCGCATGGCTGAATAAAGTTAGTGTAGTAGGCTTAAATTAGAAGTGGATACAAAATTGACAATGAAAAACTTGAAAGGAATATGAAATGATGATGTTACCCGCTCTGTTTGTGCTTATCGTATTATGCATGATTGTCTGGCAGCAGATGGCGAATGATGCGCCAGCAAAGACTGATCACAAAGAAAAACGAAAAGCAATTCCACAAACGGCACATGATATCCTTGACGAACGCTATGCCAATAGTGAAATCTCGCGTGAAGAATACCTGACTACACTTGAGGACATTGAAAGCAATTGGCAACATCGGTAGGTTTGGTATGGATGAGTCACGAGGTACACAGGGTTCTGCGCGACAGCGTCAACAAGCACGCCAAAGACGGCGCAATCGACAACCCATGGTAGTTCACAAAACCAGAATTGAGGCAGAGCAAACGGATTCTTTTGAGCGGGTGGATATACTCGTTTCATTTTTAAACGTTATAAGAAAATATCCGAATGCTTTGAAGATCGCAGTCGTTCCAATAGCAGGGATCGCACTACTGTTCTTACTCAGTATGTTTTTGGGTGGTCGTGTACCACCCAATGTATTTGTTCTCAACATATCGGTAGGTGGATTACCATTTGATGATGCGGTAGCAAAATTGGAAGCCAACTGGACTCAGGGTATACGGATTCCCTTGAGATCAGACAATCGGGAATGGATAGCTACTCCTGCTGACTTAGGCTTGCGATTGAATGCACAGGCTAGTATAGAAGCTACAGAAGGTACCGGCCTGACCGGGATTCCATTTGGTTATCAGGTGGAACCTGTGATTTCGATAGATGAAGTTAGGATGCGACAATTTCTCCAAGAATTGGCGCATGATATATATATTGCACCCGTTAACGCACAATACATATGGCATGATAGTGTCGTTTCAGGTGTGTCCGGTCAAGATGGCGTGCAGTTGGATGTAGAAGTAACCTTGCGCCAGATAAGCCGATCACCACTTGATGGTTTAGAGGGTGAGATCACTTTAGTCACCACCGTGCTGCCCCCGCTTGCCCGTGATCCTGATGATTATCTGGATGCGGCAAGGCAGTTAGTGATTGCACCATTTGAGTTGACAGTCTACGATCCTTTTGCAGATCGCTATCTAAGCTTTACGGCTTCACCCGAAACGCTTAGCACATGGATTGAGGCAGGAGAACATAGCTTAGTAGCCAGAAATGATCCAGTGTTTAATTATATTGATACACTGAATAACAGTGTTCAATTGGACTTGCCGGCTGACGGTTATCTGAATGCTGAAGAAGTTATTAATGCCATTAATTTATCCTTATCAACAGGATCAACCTCGGCACAGGTACTGGTGCGATTTAATTCAACAACTTATGAAGTTGTCGCCGGGGACACAGGCTACCGAATTTCTCGTAAAGCAGGTATTCCTTTTTTCTTGATTGAGGAAGCCAATCCTGAACGAAACCTGAGTGTTTTGTCGCCGGGTGATATTATCAATTTACCATCCCGTGATGTGACCTTACCACTTCCTGTAGTTGCTAACAAACGCCTCATTGTTGATCTTGAAACTCAGTCATTGCTTGCTTATGAAAATGGTCAAGAGGTTTTCAACTGGCAGATTTCATCGGGCATTTCAGAAGCTCCAACATCACCGGGCATCTATCAGATTCTCAGCCATGAACCAATTGCCTATGGTAGCAGTTATTCCTTATGTAACGATACGGGGTGTGGTCAATGGGAGCTTAACTGGTTTATGGGTATTTACGAAGTTGTGCCAGGATTAGTCAATGGCTTTCATGGTGCTGTTCTCTTGCCAAATGGGAACTATCTCGGAGGAAATAATGTCGGTGTTCCGTACACTCTGGGATGTGTCATGTCGCGCGATGATCAGGCAAGACAACTCTATGACTGGGCTGATCACGGCACGGTTGTTGAAATTATTTCAAGTGACTATCCACCACAGAGTGAACTTGCCCGACGCGCTTTCAACTTATACCAACCGTGAGATAAAAAGCCGTGTAAAATAGAATGTCAAAACGATGGGTATGAAGATGGGACGCACCTTACAAGTTGAGTACCCATTTGTGTATCCAGCGTGTCGCGTCGCCAAATCCCATGCAGCCGAGGCAGATGTGCGAGACTTTCATGCCAGTTGAACCTAACCGAACATATTCCATGAGATTCTCCCTTTAAATCCTTGTTTAGGCTTACTGTTGTTATTCAATTCAAATATCAATATAACCCGGTATATACGCTCCATTATGCTGTTCAATGAGCGGATCTGGCGAGTAGTTCGACGGCAGGTTACTCCTCGATTTCCAGCGTCTCTCACTTTAGCCTGATCGTCAGACCGCGTCTGCTTCAATGCCGCCTGTCTTCAGGTGCATTTCTTACTGCACAGTACCACGCCACCCCGCTGTCTCACAGCCGCCAGCGGCTGCGGCTACGGGTTTGCTTCTGGCTTGCGCCGTTGCTCTCATAGCAAACCCGTGCCGCCTTTCAGGTGAGCAGCGGGGAACCCCGACGTGGTAAGACCTGTGCAGAAATGCACCTTAACAAAAATACATGCGGGTTATCGATCAGACGGATGCATCGTTAGCCAGGCCGCGTTA
>JBBSBS010000518.1:0-4649 GCA_038251045.1 Aggregatilineales bacterium
AGGCGCTTCCAACCTTAATCATTTTCGCCTGTTGCGCACGAATCCTCTCCAGTTGGCTCTTATATAGACCCGATGTGGCAAAATCGTACTGCGATTTATAGAAGCCGAATGATTGAAGCAGCATTTGGTCATCAAGCTCGATTACCTCTGATTGCTTTGCGGCGATCTGGCGGTTTAGCTCAACGATCTGCCATTCCAGTGTCGCCTGTTTCTGAGTAGCCTGTATTTCTAATTCTTCTAGTCGGTGCTGGGCTTCGAATTGGGCAGTTTGAATTTGCTCATTGATCTGTTTTTGTTTAGCAAGTAATTCCTGTACAGCATTAAGTAAGCCAAAAGCTTCCATGCGCTCGACTACACTCATGGCCTTTTTCAGATGGTCTCGTTCTATGGTAGTCTTCTCAAGCTCAGCTTTAATTTTATTTACGTCCAAGAAATCAAGGAAAGGTATCGCACTCCGTAAATTATTTTTTTGTGGAGCTAGTGCATCGAGCTTGGCTTCCCATGCCCGCGCTGTCGGGTGGTCAATACCCTTCAAGATAGCCCGCGCCCCGGCGTAATCCTTCTCATCAATCAGTTGTTTCGCAGCTGCAAATTTTGCTTTAGACATAATGTTTAATCTTTTGGTAAGATCGTTATATCTATAATTTTAGTACAAAACACAAAATTAAAGTTATGAGCTATTTCACGCGAATTGATGTATGGCCTTACCATGATTTGACGGACACAATAAATGTCAGGGGCAGGCAAGACGTAATACACTTGCATGAGCTATGAGACCTGTCGCTTTGAATTTTCGAATGGCTGCTTGTAAGGCGCGGGTAAGCTCTATAAACTCTAGGGTATAGTTCTTTTTAATTTTAGCCAAAGATGATAACCCATATGACACTCTCTGATCTTTATACCTCGATTACACACCCAACGCTGCTGCTGGACGAAGCCCGCTGCCGTGCCAATATCGCGCGGATGGCGGCACATGCCAAAGCGAGTGGTACGCGTTTGCGCCCCCATTTCAAGACTCATCAATCGGCACAGATTGGGGAGTGGGTACGGGCTGAGGGGGTGACGAGTCTGGCTGCGTCGTCGCTGCGGATGGCGGCTTACTTCGCGGATGCCGGTTGGGACGATATTCTGGTGGCGTTTCCGGTCAACTGGCGCGAAATCGACCTCATCAACAATCT
This sequence comes from Aggregatilineales bacterium, assembly GCA_038251045.1. Classification (GTDB taxonomy): domain Bacteria; phylum Chloroflexota; class Anaerolineae; order Aggregatilineales; family Phototrophicaceae; genus CFX2. The sequence continues at coordinate 1,179 of JBBSBS010000518.1, forward strand.
GGCGGGGCGCATCCGGTTGGGGTTGATTGTCGAGTCACGCGAAACCGTTCGTTTTCTAGGCGCGACTCTTCAGCATCCGGTGGACATCTGGCTGGATGTGGACACGGGGTATCACCGGACGGGTATTGATTGGCAGGCCAACGACGAAGCGGTGGGGTTGGCGGCTCTCATCAGCGCCGCGCCGATGCTGCGCTTGCGCGGGATGCTGACCCATTCCGGTCATTCTTATAAGGGGCGGACTCCTGCGGAAATCCAAGCGGTTTATGATGAAACAGTGACGCACTTCAACAGCTTGCGCGATCATCTGGCGGCAAATGGTTACACGGGACTCGAATTGTCGTTGGGTGATACGCCAAGCTGCGCGGTGGTGGATGACTTGAGCGCGGTCGAGGAAATTCGCCCCGGTAACTTTGTGTACTTCGATTGGATGCAGGTGATTATCGGTTCGTGCAAAGTAGAAGATGTGGCGGTGGCGCTGGCTTGCCCGGTGGTGACTAAGAACACGGCGCGCAGCCAGATCGTGGTGTATGGGGGCGGGGTGCATCTGTCGAAAGATTCATTTGTGGATCGCAAAGGGCGCACCACATTTGGGGCGGTGACGCTGCCGACTGACACCGGTTGGAGCGCGCCGTTTGGAGATACGTATGTCGTCGGGTTGTCGCAGGAGCATGGTGTATTGCAAGTCGCGCCGGAGGATTTTGACCGTATACAGATTGGTAGTCTGGTGTGCATCCTGCCGGTTCATTCCTGCATGACGGCTGACCTGATGAAAACGGTTGTGACGCTGGAAGGCGAGGAAATCCCGATGCTGCATCTGGAGGCGATGGCGGGGTAGGGCAGGCAAAGGCGTGCTTAAACGGCACGCCTTTTTGATTCTATTTGTATGCGGATGGTGTTATCCACCGAGTCGGATTGGGTTAGCTCTCCTCATAGTAGTAGCTTAACTGCTCTTTCATGCCGGGATCGACTTTGACGACACAATCGACGTATTGCTTATAGTACGCCTTTGACTCTTCCGGCGTTGTAAGCTCCGCCAGATTTTCTTCAGGGATAGTGCTGGCACATTCCCGATAATTCTGAGCAGAGGTTGAGGCGTTGGCTAAATCGGTTTCTAAATCACCATCTTCCAGCACATAGTTATCGAAGGCTTGGTTCAGCCACAGCGGTTCGACATAGGTGCTGAAATCAGCGCTTCCACCAAATTGACCGGGGAAGGTGATGGTGTTCGGCTGCTGGAAGGTGTCCAAGAATCCTTTATACAGGGCGGTTACATCATCGCCCTGCGCAGCCGAGATGGTCGGGTCATTGAGCTGCGAGGGTCGGGCGGGCATCCCACCCAATAAATCAGGCCGCTTGGCGATTTGACCAATCCACTGATAGCAGGCTTCGGGACTCTGGGCATGATCCTGAATATAGGCTGAACCGACACCATAGGCTACGGGCGTGAATTGGCTGCCGCGAGGGAAATTGGCTAAACGCGACGGTGTTTGAAAATCCGCGTTCGAGCGATTCCTCATACGCCAACTGTTGGTTGACAGGGTATCGTCGGTAATGGGTTCATTGCCACCGCCGCCGAATATACCGCCATTCCCTGCAAGCTTCTGGTAGCCAATATAACCTTCTTTAGCTAAGTCCAGCACCTGACGAATGGCCTCAATAGTGGTTGGATCGGTGAAGTTGATGGTGGGGGGTGTCGTCCGATAATCATAGGGAACTCCACCGTAAGCGGCGATCAACATCAGCAGATAGGTGTTGCCGTAAGTTCCCGGCACAAAGACCGGATTGGTTTCGTCATCAAGAGAAGCGTGCAGCATTTGAAGCGCGTCTTTGAATGCGTCCACCGTCCAACCTTGTTCGGGTGAGGGAACATTGGCTTTGGTAAATTGTTCGGTGTTGTACCAGAGTACCGAGGGCAATATCACCATCGGATAAGCCCAGATGTGATCGTCACGTTGAACTTGATCCAGCACTGTCCCCACAAAGTCATTGCGATCAAACGCCGGATCGGCATCCATAAATGGATCCAACGACAGATAGTCTTCCTTGTTCATGGATTGCACAAAATTATAGGGCTGGTAAAAGCAGTCGATTTTGTCCATTTGCTGCTGGTCATAGAACTGGGTTTGAATATCGACATTGCCCACGGTAGGGTTGGCTGCCAGAAAATCACTGATGATTTGATCCCACTGCTCGCGGTTGGAGGTCATATCACCACCGCTGAGGCCGAAGTGCAGCACGATTTGATTGTTACTGAATGAGGGTGTTGGCACAGGGGTGGAAACGTATAGGGCGCTTGTGGAACGACGGGCAGCAGCCATGTCCAGCGCTTTCACGGCTTTGACTTCGGCTTCTTGAATAGCGCTTCCGATGTCGACCGGGGTTTCGCCATCTGCTGCGGTGTTTATGGCGACATCCAGATAGTCTTGAAAGCGAAGTTCGGAAGTGGGGACGGCATTTTCAAGGGCGTTATCAATGATGGCCTTAACGTCTTTTGGAACCTCCGGATAATAATAGTTGCTGTCCTCGACTTTGACTCCTACCATGCTGCGGCGGGCGGGCGAACTGCCAAAGAAGCGCGTGATTATGAGCGGATTAACGCTGGCAAAGTTTGCCAAGTCATAGGCCAATTCAGGGTTAAGTGTTCCGGCGCTGACGGCAAACCCTTGCACATCAAGCCCGGCGATACCACCCGGCAGCAGCGAGGCCGCCCACTGATGGTCGGGGTCGTTATTGGGGTTGGTTAACTGCCACGGTTGGCTTAATAACAACGGTACTTTGTTGTAGTCGAAATTTCCGTCAACCCGTATTTCTTTTTGGAGGGCGGCCCACTGTTCCAAGAAAGCGGGTAAATCGGGATCATTAAATTTAGGGGCAGTGGGAACCGTGTCGGCATCGTAAAATGTGTGACCGGTTAGCCCATAGTAAAAGAGCGCCGGATTGTACGCTTGAAAGCCGGGAACATCTATTTTGCCGTTTGGCTTAAATATTGTCAGGGCCTGACCAGCATTGGCGAGATCATCCAATGTCCAGCTTTCGGAAGGGTAGGCGAGTCCGGCGTTGTCGAAGGCCGTTTTATCATAGATCAGCATTTGTACACTCGCCGATGCGGGTATAAACCAGATACCGCCATCCCACTGGGTCGATTGCCAGACTTTTGGAAAGAAGTCGTTGGTATCAAAAGCCGGATCACTGTTGATCAGCGGTGAGAGATCCAAGAAGTAACCGGCGCGGGTGGCTTCGACCGATAGGTTGTAACTGGATACAAAACCGACATCGGCGAAACTGGCATATTTTTCTGCGCCATCCAAGTGTTTTTCAATATCTGCTCCACCTGATGGGTAATACATATCATCGCCCATTGGTACGACGACTACTTTAACGCCGGGATGCTGGGCTTCGAAATCGTCAAAGACTTCATCGCGAAAAACATCCGTCATCCAGTTTGGCGAGGCAATCGTGATGATGGTTTCA
>JBBSBS010000519.1:0-4646 GCA_038251045.1 Aggregatilineales bacterium
ACCTGACTAAAGACCAGCGCCTGTCCATTCGCTGTGACAGCCATCCGACCAACCGCATAGGCGGGTGCGGTATGAATAACCTTGTCCTCACCGGACGTAATATTGAGTCGATGAATAGTCACTTCATAGGTCGGCACAGCAATATCCATGCCGCCCAGTACAGACTGTAAGTTTTGGCTTTGCTCGGCGGACAAACCGGTCGTCAAATCGCCTGTTTGTGTTCGGGTGCTGTAGAACAAACTGCCATCGGTTCCCCATGCTAATTGTTCTGGTGAGCCATCGGTCGTCATATCCGTCACTGTGCGTGTCGAAAGGTCGATCAGCACTAACGACGTAATCGGCCCTGCGTCGTTATAGGTCGAGCGCACTGCTGCCAGCGTTTTACCGTCTAGCTCCAACACTGCCCGTCCTACTGCCTGCTGCGGCTGGGCTTCGGTAGTTTGCAAGAAACTATCGTCGACGACCATCGTATCCTGCCCGCCCTGCGGTGCGTACAGTGCCATCCCACCTCCACCACAATTTGTGCTGTGCAAGATACCGTAATCTGTCCACTGCAAAATCAACGGTGTTCCACCAAATCCGCTTTCCTGCCAGTACGCCCCGTCTGCCGGAAAGGGTGATCCACCACCACAGCCAATGCCCATCTCAAAACTGCCGATGATTTCCGCAGTTGCACCCGCTTCCGGTGCAATGCGCATAATGTTAGAGCTATACGGCTTGCTCGTGTCGGTAAAGTTACCCGAACCCATAAAGAGCACTTGCCCATCCGGTGTCCAGTTGACGGGGAAGCCCGATTCTAAGCGACCAGTATTCAGCACAATCGGTTCGCTGCCGTTAACATCTGTCACGGCGATTTGCGACTGAAACTGGTCATCAATCAGGATGTATGCCAACTTGGTCGCACCCGGATTCCACATCAAACTTTGAAACCCTTTATTCGGTGGATTATTGACCGTTATCGGCGGGTTGGCGCTGATAATGACGATATGACCATTTTGTACTGCTGCCAGTGCAGGTGCGCCAGATTGTGCCTGAACATTCAGGCTGAAGCTAAATAGACTCATCAGCGCCAAAAGCACCACGAGCTTCACTTTAAAACGTTTCACGATAACCTCCTATCAGTAGCAAAAGACTCTGAAATTATAAGAGCCGTTTATGCGCATTGTAATATGCGTCTGCCCTACGTTTCCGCGATGATCTTCCTTTACAAAAAGCTCCAACGTTCAAGTTGTTATAAAACCTTAACGGCGGTGTAGAATGATTAAGTAGATTACAATGATGATGGTGCTAATCATCCGAAAACATCATTCCACAGCATCACCATCGGTAATTGAATTAAAGATCAACTATCGGCAAAAGACTACAGACTACAGACTAAAGACTGAAATGTGAGGTTAGGAATACCATCATGCGTGTGGGCTTTATTTACAATATCGCCACCGAAGAACTGTTGCGCGAGCGCCCTGAAGTGACGCTGCGCGACTCGGATGCTATCGAAACGATTGATGAGGTAACGAAGGCACTGCAAGCCGGTGGGCATGAGGTCATCGGCCTGAATGCAGACCCGCAGTTACCCGCCAAATTGACACAACAGACTTTTGACATGGTGTTCAACATCGCAACCGGTGTATACGGTGAAACACGACAGGCGCATGTCCCCGGCCTGCTCGATTATCTACGTATTCCGCATACCGGCCCCGGTGTGTTGGGCGAAACCATCTGCCACCACAAATTTATGCAGAAATATGTGTTTACGGCGATGGGACTGCCAACCGCACCTTATCAGATGTTCCATAATGCTGACGAACCGCTTAACCCTGCGCTCCAATTCCCGCTGATCTGCAAGCTACCGTCGGAGGGCGCGAGTATGGGGTTAGATTACGGCTCGGTGGTGCATGACGAAACTGCGCTGCGCGAACGGGTCGCCTTCCTCATCAGCACCTACGGCGGCAGCGTTCTTGCGGAGCAGTACATCGACGGGCGCGAATTCACGGTTGGTGTATTGGGTAATAACCCAGCCTATGCCCTGCCCATTGCCGAACTTGAATTCTTTGGCAAGCTGCCGATTCGCCTCGACCAATTGGAAGAGTCGAACTTCGAACTGTTGAAACAGGCTACAGGACGTGATTTGGAATTGGTGGAGATGGAAAGTCGCTCCAACGTACCAGCCAACCTGCCGCCTGAATTGGATCAGCGGATACAGCAGTTGGCAATCGCGGCGTACCAAGCGGCGGGTTGCAAAGACTGGGCGCGGATTGATCTACGCATGGATAAAGCGGGTCAGCTCTACATTCTAGAGGCCAACCTCGGCCCCGGAATCGCCTCTGACTGCATCTTCGCCCGTTGTGCCTTCGCAGCCGGTTGGAGTTTCGATAAGCTGGTAAATACCATCCTCAACCACGCGGTTGAACGCTACCGTGAAGCAGGCGATGAACGCATCAACACTTATCTGGGTTCGCTGGCTGTCGAGCGCGAACGCGCCTGACTCTTGCGGGGATATTGCAGTGTAGGGAGAAATAGTATCCCCCTACACTATAAGTGATTCTTAGTCTTTTTCGGCTGCCCACAACATTCCACGAGTCATCATGGTGAGTATAGGGGCGAAGCTAACCACATCCGGCCTGTGACCGAGGCTGGAATAAAACACGCGCCCTTTACCCCAACTTTTCGTCCACACTACGGGCATGACAACCGCGCCAAAGCGGGTCGTTGCCAGAACAGTATTCGCCGGATCAACATGCATATAATACTGTTCGGTGGTCACTTCAAAATCACTGACCCCTTCGGTAATCGGGCTGGGAACGCCGTCAATATGAACAGCGTAGTGAGCAGCATCGTTACCGGGATGGGCGACCCATTGTCCGCCAGTCATGTACTGCCAGTCACACTCATTACGGAAGCTGTCGCACATGCCGCCATGTAACCCTGCCAACCCAACGCCGCTTTCGACGGCTGCCAATACGGGTTTGAGTTGCTCCGGTTTTATCGTTCCCATCGTCCAATTCGGGACAATTAGATCGAAATCGGTTAAGGTCATATCGCGGTAGGCATCCAGCGTATCGCTGATCGTTACATCAAAGTCATTCTGGCGCAGTTGTGCTGCCAGAATATCAGAAATCTCCTTGGGTTTATGCCCATCCCAACCACCCTGTACAATCAATGCTTTTTTCATAGTAAGAGTTCACCTTTTAAGACGGTTATGGCGCTGCCACCTACTTTAACAGTTTCAATCGCTTCTCGCGACCCAACAATTTCAACCGTGGCCTGACCGGGGCGCTGTATCCAATGCCCCTGCTCGGCAATAAACGTGGGCTGTTCGATTAAGCCGTAATGCCACAAATAAGCCGCCATGCCACCGGTCGCTGATCCTGTGAAAGGGTCTTCAACTGTGGGCCCGACATGACGGGCAAAGGTTTGTCCCTGTGGGGTCACACCCTGCGTACAAAACAGATGGGGACTGAACCAATCGCCATTCTCGCGCAAATGGTTATAAAGCGGAGCATTGACCTGTACTCGACGCAGGGCATCCAGATCACGAACGACGATCATCAGTTGCGGTGTACCAGTACTGACGGTTTGAATGGGATAACCGGACAGCAGATCATCAGCCGTAAGCCCAAAGGCAGGCAAAACCTCTGCCGCTTCATAGACGGTTAGGAACTGTGGCTTATTCTGTGACATAACGATACGCTGTATTTTGCCCGCGCTGCTGTAAATCTCAATCGGGATCGCGCCAACTTTCAGTTCCAGTGTGATGCGCGTATAGTCGCCCGTGAGTTGGACTCGGCCTGTCTCGACGAGGGCGTAAATGGTGGCGATGGTCGGGTGACCTGCCAGCGGGATTTCCTCGTCCACCGTGAAGTAACGGGCGGCAACATCCGCGCCATCGGTCGGGCGCTGGACGAAAGCGGTTTCGGATAAGTTCATTTCCCTCGCAATCGCCAGCCGTGCCGCGCCGTCCAGATCATCGGCATCAAAAACGATGGCGCACGGATTGCCACCGAGGGCAACATCCGTGAAAGCGTCCACCTGCATAAATGGGTAATTGGGCATTTAGACTCTCCCCACAATCAAAAGCTATACGATTGATTGTAAGGCGAACAACAATCAATCATAGAACCGTTTAGGCCATTATTTACGATCAAACTTAAGATGAGAAAATTCATATCGTTGGATGAGTGCTGGTTGGCGACACTGCGGATTAGAGTAGAATAGGGCGGATGAGTGAGAGGATTGCGTACATGCAAGTGCGTACAAAATCGGATGCGGAGATGCGCCGTTTATTGTGGCGTGGTGGGTTCATCTTTCTTGGGCTGGTGCTGGCAGTCATCATTGTGGTGGCAGTGCTGGGTACAGGCCAATCCGCCGACACCATCATCAGTATTTTTGCGACACGCTTTCTGGGTACATTTATCGAAGCGGTGCCGTTTTTACTACTCGGTTCGCTGGTATCGGGCATCATCGACTCGTTCCTGACTGCCGAGGATATTGCGCGGTTCGTGCCACGCAACCCGATTCTGGCGACGATCACCGGCGCATTTTTGGGATTTGCCTTCCCTGTATGCGAATGTGGGGTCGTGCCAGTGGTGCGGCGGTTGTTCAACAAAGGGCTGCCGATGTGGGTCGGCATCACCTTTTTGCTGGCA
>JBBSBS010000520.1:0-4636 GCA_038251045.1 Aggregatilineales bacterium
AGATGAAATCATACGTTATTTCAACCCTCGAAAACAAGAATGGAACGAGCATTTTAGTTTAGTTGACTATTTTATTATCGGTTTAACCCCTACTGGTATTGTTACAGTACGGATGCTCCAATTTAACAATGAGGCTCAAGTCGAAGCAAGATTTGAAATGATTGAGTCGGATTTATGGTGACCACCACCTACAACCAGAACGTCACCATCATCACAGGCGCGAGCAGCGGCATCGGTGAAGCATTGGCCTATGAACTTGCTGCACAGGGCGCATGGCTGGCGCTGGCTGCACGACGGCTTGACCAGCTAGAAACGGTTGCTGCTAAGTGTCGCGACTTGGGCGGCAAAGCGATAGCCGTTGCTTGCGATGTCAGTCAGCAGTCGGATTGTGACCAACTGGTCCAGCAAACCGTAACGGCTTATGGGCGCGTGGATACCCTCGTCAATAACGCGGGGATAACCATGTGGGCGCGCTTTGCCGATCTCAAAGATCCTGCGCTAATCGAACAAATCATGAAAGTCAACTTCCTCGGTGCGATGTACTGTACCTATTACGCCTTGCCCCATCTCAAACAGTCTCACGGGCGCATCGCCAATATTTCCAGTATGGCGGACAAAATAATCACCCCCGGCAGCACCGGTTACGTCGCCAGCAAGCACGCTATGGAAGCCTTTTTCGAGTCGCTGCGGAGCGAGGTTGCGGATGATGGCATCAGCGTGACTATGCTGTACCTCGGCTTTATTGATACAGGCTTCGCCGGACGTATGCTCGATGCTCAAGGCAACCCCTCCGGCGGTATTAGTCAGCAGTTGCAAGCGACAAAACAAATGACCCCCGCCGACTCTGCCCGTTTGATTGCCGCCGCAACCCTGCAACGCCGCCGAACCGTCTATACAGCGGTAAATGGTCTGCCCGGTTGGGTATTTCCGTGGTTGAAGCTGCTCGCACCCCGTCTTTTGGAGCGTGTCGGCAAACGCTTCATGGATGAGGGCGGTATTTAGCGATTCTGTCCCGTCAATTGCCCGCCTACAGGCCACCGATTCCATCCGTTTCCACTGATGGTATTCTATGGATTTTAAATCGGTTATTATCATCCTTAATGTGCTTGTGACATAGGTCAATTGCTGGGATACAGCGTTAGGCACGATCCAATATTTGATTAACCCAACAAAACCTATATTCGTAAATTTAGGTGTGTGTTATCCTAGCCGCTCACAATAGCCGGAAAGTTGCTTTCGGTGATAATATTCTTATAGTGAATGTGTACTTATGTTTGATTTGCTGAGAACGGAAGACTTGATGTTTAATTTCGCCAATGACCCGCAGGCCGTCGGTCGCATGTATAGCACTGATGAAGCACTTCGCATCCGGCAGGAGACCCACAACCTCTACAGCCAGCCGAAAACTGATTTTGCCGGGTGGGCATTGGATTCGGTTAAATGGCGTGGCGATGAAACGGTGCTGGATATTGGTACTGGGCCGGGCGGATACTTCACTGCATTGCTCGAACGCTATCCTGATATTGAGTATTACGGGTGTGATTTGCATCCGGGTATGGTCAAGAATCATCCGCACAAGGTCACGCTTTCTGTGGCAGATGCCCAACGCTTGCCTTATCCCGATGCCAGCTTTGATGTGGTCATGGCAAATCATATGCTTTTTCATGTGCCGGATGTGATGCGTGCGCTGCGCGAGCTGCGGCGGGTAGTCAAGCCGGATGGTTTTGTCATGGCGACCACCAACAGCATCCACACCATGCCCGAATTTCAAGCACTGATGCGCCGTGCCATTACCTTGCTGTCGCCACCCGGTACAGCCAATGTCAGCGTTCCCGGTCAACATACCGACCCCTTCACCTTGGAAAGCGGAACGCGTCTATTCTGTCGTCATTTTTTCGCGGTGGTGCGCTATGACCTGCCGCACGCGCTGGTTTTCCCAACCGTGGAACCGGCTATGGCTTATCTGAACAGCACCCGAAGTGTGCGTGAAGCCGAACTACCGCCCGGTGTCCTTTGGGATGAAATGATGATGCTCGTAAGGGAACAAATTGGTCGCCTGATAGAGCACTTTGGCGAACTAACAGTCAATACACTCTCCGGCTTGCTGGTTGCGACCGAGCGCGGCGAATTTATAACCGAGTATTATGAACGTCTGGCGAAATCCAAGGACGAAACCAAGCCCCTTAAATCATCAATCCGTAAACCGAAACGCCGGCAGTAATCTATGACTTAAGACTGCCTGTGTATTAATTGCACAGGCAGTCTTTAATTTTCTTATGATGCTAACGGACTCCCTCGCATCGGTTTGCTTAAATCTTAAGTCCCTTCTATAACAATCGCCCCTTACAATGAGCTTGTATGAGTGGATTTGTCGCTGCATTGCATTGTGTAGTGTAGGCAAACCCTGTTATGTGGAGGAGAGATTATTATGGATGTGAACTTAAAATTTCAACCAGCCTTTTCATTAGCCTATATCAAAGTTGAACCCAACGAAGAAATCCGCGTTGAACCCGGTGCAATGGTCAGTCATACGACTGGCATGAGCATGAACACCAAGGCCGAAGGCGGCTTGTTTGGCGGCTTCAAACGGATGGTCGCCGGCGAAAGTTTTTTCCAGAACACATGGAAAGCACCGGCACAGGGCGGTGAAATCACCCTTGCACCAGCGGTTGCGGGCGATATGTTCGTCTTGCCCGTGACGGGGGATTTCCTGCTTGCCAGCGGTGCGTATGTCGCCAGCGAAATGAGCCTGACGGTGGATGCCAGTTGGGGCGGTGCCAAAGGGTTCTTCGGCGGTGGTGGTTTGATTCTGCTCAAGGTCAGCGGGCAGGGCAAAATGGTCGCCTGTTCTTATGGTGCGATTTTCGACAAAACGTTGGCTGTAGGCGAAACTTACATTGTCGATACCGATCACATCGTCGGATTGGATACCACCGTGAAATTCACCGTGGAAAAATCCGGCAGTTGGAAATCAACCATCCTCGGCGGCGAAGGGCTGGTATGTAACCTGACCGGGCCGGGTCGTGTGTTGATGCAGTCACGTTCGGTCAATGCTTATGTGGGTTGGCTCGCACCCAAACTCCCCAAGAGTTCTAACTAGCTATATATTGAGGAATGGGAGGGTTAATTGATCCTCCCACCTTGAGCATAGAACCAAGGTCTACGTCACAGGCTGCTCACTAAGGCCGCCACCAGTCCAATTACCCCGCCGATCAGAATCAGCCAGCTTGCATTGACCTTATAGCGAATCAGCAGGGCTAATGTCGCCAATGCCACCATGACCGCCAGCGGACTCCATGCTGTGCCGTCCAGTGTCCGCAGTGCCGCGCCGGTTAGCTCAATCAACGTCACCCCGATTGCCGCGATCACCCCCGTATTCACGCCGGACAAGAAGCCGCCCAGAAACTTGCTCTGACGCATTTTAGGGATCAGCGGCGCGGTCAATATCACCAGCACGAAGCACGGCAGGAAGATACCCAGCGTTGCCGCAATCGCCCCCGGAAAACCTGCCACGATATAGCCGACCACTGCCACCGTTGTCGATACCGGCCCCGGTGTAATTTGCCCGATAGCCACCGCATCCAACAACTGCCGCCCTGTCAGCCAGCCAAAGCCGTTCACCACATCCTGCTGAATGTATGAGATCAGCACATAACCGCTGCCGAATAGTACCAACCCAATTTTGAAGAAGTAAAAAAAGATGTCCCACAATGCCGGTTGGGCAGCCGCTGCCGCAATCGCTTGCACTTGATCTGGCTTCAGGACAGAAGGGCGATATAGCACGTCCGTTATATTCGGCATCAAGGCGAATATCCCCGCACTTGCGCCGCTAAAGCCTGCCACATAAACGGCGTATACCAGCCCCGCGCCGATCATGACCACCACTTCCGGTATGGGGGTGAATATCACCAGCCCCATCGCCACCACAAACAGCACCCATAACGCCCGATTCTTGAGCGCACTATGCCCCAACCGATAACCCGCCTGTGCGATTATGGCGACGATCACCGGCTTGATGCCCCAAAGAATGGCGGCGATTTGTGGGATTTGCCCGCTGCTGGTATAGATTACCGCCAGTATCAGCGTCAGCAAGAACGCTGGCCCGATGAAACACGCCCCCGCCACCAGCGCACCGGGGATGCCGCGTGTGACATAACCCACATGGATCATGACTTCGGTTGAATTGGGGCCGGGGATTAAATTGGTTGCCGCTACCAGATCAAGATAATGCTCGTGCGTCAGCCACTTACGGCGCGTGACAATCTCATCCTCGCCCATCGCGATATGTGCCACTGGCCCACCAAATGCCGTTAGACTCAACCGCAAAAATAGCCGTACAAGTGCGCCGTAAGTGACGGGTAAGGGAGGTGATTCCGCTGGGATGGTCATAGCGTTTCCTGAGAGTATGCTCGATTTTGGAAACAGAGATGATACCGCAAGCCTGTTAAATCTCGTTTATAGTAGGGTTTCCACTATCTTGAAATCGGGAGGGATTGGGGATGGAGATTTCCCAATGAACTACCCCGGCTTCCACATCTGCATAAACTGTACCGGATCGACATAATTATCGTTCACCACAATTTCCCAATGGAAGTGTGCGCCGCTGGTGCGCCCTGTTGCACCCACCACACCCAGC
>JBBSBS010000521.1:0-4621 GCA_038251045.1 Aggregatilineales bacterium
CTCAATAATGTGAGGGGGTTTCTACTATGATATACATTCGCCACGTTCCAACTTCACCACTGGACAACTATATCGACTATTTCTATTATCTTGAGGGTTGTGTGCCACACCGACGCGAGAAGATTCTGCCTACGGGATGGCGGCGAAGGTTGGTGGATGGTAAGGGATGCGTTTGTGGTGGTTTGTGGATTTAAACCTAAGTCATAATAAAACGATGCGGCACCGATTTGAGGGTGTTGCATATAGGGTCGAGTATTCATTCGTGTGAAGCGGGGGTGTCAGGAGTTATTTTGCTATTTAATGTATGGGCAGCATTGCTATTGCTTCTTCAATATAGCAAATGTAACCACCTACCTATTCACAGAAACTTCCATGTTAGGCTGACCTCATTTTATGCACAATCCGATTAGTGCTGCGAACAGCTAAATGAGCAATTAAGGATACAGTGAAAGTGAAAACGTGAGGTAACGTACAATGCGAAAAGCCATTGTTAGAGGGCCTATCCTGATTTTGATGTTGATAGTATGTATTATAGTTTTGGTCATAGGACTATATACAGTAGGCTGTATGTCAGGTGGGGGGTGTTAAACATAGCATTTCTATTGATATAAACGGTGACGAAAAGCGCCGTTGTCGTCAGTTACACCGATAAAGCGGGGTTATCGCGAGTATTGGTTGCATATTGTCAGACAAAGTGGTTGAGACGAAAATTATAACCATTTGGTAATTGGAAAAATGCAACAGCAAGGTTAGCCTACCTTGCTGTTGCGAAGGCTGAACATCCTCATAATTAAGATACGCGATAAATCCGGATGACGGGGCCGGATCGTATTTGGTTGTTAAGAGCATCCACATTTTGTATGGCTAAGCCCATTCGGGAGTCAATATTGCCTTGACAGTCGCTGCTCCCGAATGGAGAAAAAGTTTCCAGTAATGTCCAGCGACTACGCAATTCATCGTTGATAGCTGGAAACTCAAGATCCGATTCACCCTCTGGTCGTTTGTCCGTACCTGTACAGTAATCATCTTCGACGATGTACATAATATTTTCATCGTGCATCAGTTTGTCCAGCGCGTCATAACTCTTGACGTCTATTTGCATCTCTGGGCCATAAACATCGTAGGCCGGTTCAGACCGTTTATCCGCTGGTAGCTTTACCCACCAATCCCAACTTTGAAGGGGCGCTTTGCCTAGTGAATAAGCCCGCTGAATACTAATCTCATCCCGCTGTATAGGTACGGCATATGTGGTAGTATCTCCGGCAACCACCCGTGTGTCCACGGGCCAGGTAGTCTGAATGTATTGCAGCGCTAGTGAACGTGTATCGGTTGCTGTTTTAGTGGTCAGAATTTTAAATAGGAAAGTGCTTTCTACCAGCAATAAAAGCGCAACCGCGATGTAGGCCAGCCCTTGCAGTTTGATCTGACCTAACCAACTGATCAGCGATTCCAACCCCACTCCTGCGACTAATGCCATCGCCATTACCCAAGGTATCCAGTAATAGAACTGATAAAACTGCGTGCTAACGTTAGCAATGGTCACCATGAGCAATAAAAATGCGCCGACAATGATCCAATAGGGCACGCTGCGTCGGTAACGGATACCAGCAACAAGCCCTAGCACACAGGGAAGGACTGAATAACGCCAAATCAGCGGAACAATCCCTTGAATATGTGCACTGATGACTTGTAGTCGTTGAGCCGAATCAAATGAGCCGCCGTAAGCATACGAATTGAGGCGCGTAATCTCGTAAATGAGATCATCGAGATGCAAGAACGCAATCGGATTGAGTACGATATTCCCGATGATAGTGCCTACAATTAGCAATATGACACCGCGATTGAAAACAAATTTTTGTCCAAACTTTGTCCAACTTTTGTTAGATTGACTCCATACAATGCCCGCGTGGGCAATCAGGATGCAAATCGCAATGGTGATTCCACTAAATTTGCTCAACATCACAATTGCCAGACTTAGACCTGCTAACAAATAATCTCGATTTCGTCGGTAATGCCACAATCGCATTGACATCCACATGCACAAGGCAATCGAAAACGCAATCAAACTGTCTGGAAGCGCATATAACGAGTTCACCATAAAAAAACCGTTGACAGCCAGAACAGCCGCCGCCAGCAGTCCTACTAATTGATTGACATAACGGCCAATCAACCCTGTTATTCCAATGGCAAGAGTTGTCAATATGATGAGAGTTAGGCGTGTGGTATATGTGAAAAGAGCACGATCACTAAAATACAGTTCTCGAAAACTGCTTAAGCTATTGGCTCTTCCGGTTAAAGTACTATAAGCGAATAATTCACCGACCGAAACAAGATTCACATATGCGATAAATGAATGATGATAACGGACTTCACGACGTGGCATCTGACCTTCCGTGAGCCGCAGCGCGGTTGATAAATCCGAGTTTTCATCTGTGGTCTGGATATTGGGCAAACCATGTCCAATTCCCCACAGACGAATAACAAAACTAGCAAGCATAATGAGCAACAAAATCGACCAAAACAGTCGAGTATTCAATTTTGATGAAATCTGCATAGTAATAGCTCTTTTCTGCAACTTTTCTCTTTGGGCTACTGTATGAGTACTATAAGCCCAAGCGCTTGTATCATTTCGCGCAATAGGAATTTCTGTTTTCAAATAGGCAATATACCATTTTAAGGGCCATTATTCGAGCATCATATCTTCTGGCTCATTTAGGCTGTTGACAACCTTATTATAGAGCCTGCGAAAATGTGCGTACGGTTTCATTTTGGGGATGGTCGGCAGGGAGGAAGGGGGATGGTAAGGGATGCGTTTGTGGCGGTTTGTGGATTTAAACCTAAATTATAATAAGACGATAGGTCTGCGATTTGAGGGTGTTGCATATAGGGTCGAGTATTCATTCGTATGAAGCGGGGGTATGGGGAGTTAATTAATCTCTGAAAAATGTTCCAGCCCATTGAGATAGCCCCCTGCCAAACATCATCCTTTAGCATTTATTAGCCGCACCTCTATGATGGTTCTCAGTACCGCAAATCTGGCAATTCGAAGCTAAGTAAAAGCATAAAGATCGTTAACCCTTATTCTCAGTCAATGCGACATCCAACGCTGGTTCGCGCACGGAACTGTGCCGGAAAGCCAACCGGAAGAAGATCAGCGGTGTTAAGGACAACAATGTCACCCCGATTAATGCCTCGCGGATGCCGATGGTATCCGCAAGCCAGCCTATTACCACTGATACGACCGCGAAAAACAGACTTCCGCCAAGGGATGCGAGCGACCCCATAGTCGAGCGCTGGGCATCGGTGAATTCGCGCTGCATCATGCCGTTCAACGAGACGCTGTTCGCGCCAAAGAAGATCGAAGTCGCGCCCATCATCAGCGGTGAGAGAACCGAATTCAGTAGAAGTGCGATCAGATTTGTGAGTTCGCTTAATGTCACGCCGCCAAAGAGCAAATGTTTTTCACCAAAGCGCCGCAGCAGTGGTCCGGCAAAGTAGAAGCTGACTGCCGCACCGATGTACGAGAGAGTGCGCGATACGCCGATCGCCCACATCGGCCATAGCGTCTCAATAAAGACCACGCGAAACTGAAAGGCTGCCTCATTCAGTTGGAGCAGGATCTGGCCGATGCTTAACATGCGTAACCGCCGATTGTGGACAATATTGTGCAGCGCCTCGCGCAGGTGGGCGAAGACGTTGCCTGTTCCCTCAGTGTGAATTTGGGGCTCGACAAAACGCAGGCTAACCGCCACCAGCATCAGCTGAGGCACGACGGACAGCCACATCACCAGCCCGAATGAAATTGCGGCAAGCATACTGCCGATCACCGCGCTAGTCGCCATCGCCACCTGATAAGCCGAACTGACTCGGCCTAGGTGATGCTCGTATTCCTCCCGCTTGTCTATCTCCACTAAGGTATCGTGCAGTAATGCGTCATTGTTGCCGCTGAACAGCGACCGGCCTAACCCTTCGAAGAACGCGCCAATCAGCAGCATAACGTAGGTTCCGCCAATGGCATAACACATGACTGAGAGGCAGCTTGCCACCGCCCCCAGCACTACCGTCCATTTGCGTCCAATGCGATCCGAGAAGATGCCTGTAGGCACTTCTAGCGCTGCTGCCGCCAACATGGTCAGCGATAGCACGCTCATGGCGAGAGCAAAGGATTGGGTGATGGTTTGGAAGTAGATAATCATCACCGGCCCGTACAGCCGGAAATCCCGCAAAAAATTGAATATCGCAAGCAAGAGGATGTTGCGGCGCGAGGATGGTGGTGGCACGATAGCCTATCCTATTCATACAAATTGTGACAGTATAGTTCGTTCATAAAGGTTTATTAAGGGTCAAAAACAATTTTGATAGATCAGCTGCTCTTCTTTTTTCAATTGCCTTATCGCTATTTTGTATTCTTGAACTTGTCTCTCGAAATATCCGCTTAGTAATTTGCAAAACAAACGGTTGAATATCGTTGTGATATTCTGGCTCATTTAGGCTGTTGACAACAATATTATAGGGCCAAAAAACGGGCACTGATTTCAGGGGGATGCTCATAGGAGGCACTGAATAGGGTAATTCGTATGTAACTGAATAATCTCCCCAGCTCTTTTGGAGATAGCGAGAA
>JBBSBS010000522.1:0-4581 GCA_038251045.1 Aggregatilineales bacterium
ATTATTGATGCCTCGCCCTCCGCTGAAGAAGATCCCGAAAACGCTGCCGACTTCAGCATCACCCTCCCCGATGCCACCGTTTTAGAAAAACCCGGTAACTTATTCGGTCTGCTGGAAGCCAGCCTGTGGGGGACAAATCCGGCCTATGACAGTGGTGTCGAAGCCGATCTGGATGCCGATGGCAAAATCAGCTTCGGTGATGTCCTGCCGGATGCCAACTTCGTCAAAGGCGCTGCTGATGCGCTGGCGAGTTACGCCGCTGATCTGCTAACCTCATCCGAAGCATGGGAGCCAAATGAAAGTGATGCTTTCACCGCATTGGTAGTGATGGTTCCTACCATGAGTGAATACTTTGGTTCATGGAAACTCTCGCGCTTTGTTGAAGGTGATAATGCAACGGGTCAAAACTTTGCCGTCATCTCCCGCCTGTCCGATATTAACGACATCCTCTCCAGCTTGCAGGTCATCTACGACGGTGTTGGCCCGATGGTGCAGGATAAGAGTCCGGAGCAATACGAACAAATCAATCAGGGCTTGGTTGACCTCAAAGCTTACGTGGTAGACATCTACACGCAGGAACAGCAGGGCAAGCGCTTCACACCCGAAGAAGCTGACATTTTCGGCAGCGAGGCACAGGATCGCGCCCAGACCATTACCGGTCAAATTAGTCAGGCCGCCGCCTTGCTCGATATAACCATTCAAGAGTAAATCCATAACGTTATCCAAAGTGGATGTGTGACCAGCGGTTGCACATCCAGTTTTGTTTGAAGAAAGCAACGGAGATTACATGATGAATCGCACCCGCTGGATCGCCTGTACGCTGGCACTCATGCTGGCATTTTTTGTTTTACCGGTCATGGCCCAAAGTGACACACCACAGGCCAATGCTGAACAAATTCGTCAGCAGTTGTTTACCGCCCAGAGCAAACTTCTCTTGGGTGATGATCCTGCCGCTGTCCAAGCCGTAGCCTCTGCCTATGATCGTTACCAGACCAGCTTGGAACCCATCTTCACCCAATCAGTGCCGGATGTGGCTGCTGCGCTAAAAAAATCTTTCGCACAGGCTACCGATGCCGTACAGGCCGGTGATGCCCTTACATTGGCGGTAACGCGCGGTGCAATCTGGACGAATATCTTGAATGCCAGCAGCCAAATGTCGTTACAGGCTGTCAAGGCGGACGATAGTGCGGGCGCGGCGCAGTGGCTGCTGCTGCGTGAATTCCGCAGTTCAACCAAGTTCAGCCGTCCGGGCGCGGATGCGACCAAAGCTGTACAAGCCTTCACCGAAGGCACAGGCAGCGCTGATGATACGTTGGCTGCCATTCAGAACGACCTGCTCGATACTTATCAAGCTCAGTTGACCACCAGTTTGGCTAGCGCGGCAGATGCCCACAACAATAACTTTAGCCTCCGTCAGGCCGAAGAAATCGGCTTGGCAGCCGGATACTTCAACATCTTATCAAACACCTATGCCGAACAACGCGGCGCGGAAAAACTTCAGGAAACCTCGACCGTTTTTGATTCGCTTTCACGGGTCGCGGTCAGCGGGGATCAATATAGTTTTGAACTCAACATGGAGTCAATCCAAACGGCATTGACGGGTTTCCGTGCTGCCCCCTTAAGCGAAACCGATCAGGCACGGCGGGCAGGGCAGCTTATCCGTTTTGTCGATCTCGTGTCGATTGAATACAAGCGCGGTATCCGTGATGGTATGGTGGTCAAAGGCATCGAAATTCAAGAAGCAACCACTTTCCTCGAAGCATCAACCGCTGCCTTTAATGATATTTCCCTGACGCTGGAAAAGCGTGACCCCGACCTTACAGCCCGCGTCGGCAAACTGTTAGCAGATATGAAGCTGCAAATTCAATCGACTGCTGATCCGGTGGCGCTCGAAAGCAAAGGCACTGAAATTCAGACTTTGCTCAAGCAGGTTATCCCAACCGAGTGGCAGCAGGTTGCCACCACCTCCGACATGGATGTGATTATCTCGGTGCTGGATCAAATTCCGGTTGCCGTCAAAGAAAATCAGTACGACCTCGCTGAATCTGCCCGCTTAGAAGCCTATGGCTTTATGGAACTCGGCATCGAGCAGCGTTTGCGTGGCTTCGCGCCGGATATGGCAGCCCAGATCGAAGGCTTATTCTGGCAGGGTGGCAGCATCTCTCATATCACCAAGGATGGCAGCACAGATGATAGTTTCATCCCCGGTTTAGCTTCTCTAATTGCGACTCGCGCCCCTTTGAGCGAAATTCAAGCCACGATGGCGGTGCTCAAGGTCGCCTTTAATGATGCCAATGCCATCATGGATGCCGGCAAATCCACCCCCACCATTGTCATTAGCAACTCGGCGATCATCGTCTTCCGTGAAGGCTTGGAAGCCGTGCTCATTTTGGCCTCGCTGCTCGCCAGCTTGCGTACTGCCGAAGAAAGTAAGTTCCGCCGCCCGATCATAATCGGCGCGCTCTTGGCCCTTGTCGCCACAGGTTTAACATGGTGGGCAGCCAATCAACTCCTGCAAACCATGCTGCCCTTGGGCGAAGGTCTGGAAGCCATTGTCTCGATAATCGCCATCGCTGTCCTGCTGGTCATCACCAACTGGTTCATCCACAAAGTCTACTGGACGGGCTGGATGGCAGGTTTCCACAACAAGAAACGGACTCTGGTTGGCGGTGTGGCGGTTGTCACCATCGGTCAAACCATCGGCCTCGTCGTTTTGGGCTTCACCAGCATCTATCGCGAAGGTTTCGAGAGCGTCCTGTTCATGCAATCTTTGGTGCTGGAAGCCGGCTTGGGCATCGTCTTACAGGGCGTAGCGCTCGGTTTACTCGGTGTATCAATCGTCGGTGTGATTACCTTCACCCTCCAACGGAAACTTCCCTATAAAAAGATGCTGGTGGTCACCGGTATTATGATCGGCTTCGTACTGCTGACAATGGTGGGCAATACCGTCCATGTCATGCAGGTCGTCGGTTGGATGCCCATCTCACCGATCATTGGTTTGAACCTACCGTTGTGGATGGGGCAGTGGTTCGGCCTGTTCGCTACTTGGCAGGGCATCGGCTTGCAAATCGCCGCAGCCGTATTCGTCATTGGCAGCTACTTCTGGGCCGAACACATGCAGAAGAATCGCCGTGAATTGAAATCGACCCATTCCAAAGAACAGCCCGTCAACGCAGGGGTAGAACTGCACGCCTAAGCATTTTACGCGTGAAGTAATAAATAAGGGCCGTCGTGTCTTAATTATGAACACGACAGCCCTTTTGTTTTATTGGGAGGAACATACGTGAACTAAGATGAGTGCTTTGGTTGCCACAGTTCAAAACGATTACCTTCCGGGTCAACTGCCCAACCGAAGCGCCCGTACTCGAGATCTGCTACCTCGTCATCCACACGCACCCCTTTGGCGCGCAGTTCCGCCAGCAGCCCATCCAAATCATCCACAATATAGTTAATCATGAATGGCACAGTCGTCGGGTTAAAATAAGTCGTGTCCTCAGGAAAAGGCCCCCAAATCGTATATTGGTCGTCGGGATTATCCACCTGTTTCCACTTGAAGGATATGTAACCTTCAGCATCAGGAACAATCCCTAGGTGTTCCTCATACCACGCCTGTAATTTCGCCGGATCTTTTGTCTTGAAGAAAATGCCGCCAATACCTTTTACCTGTGCCATGTTTTTGCTTCCTCATGCTCAAACGGGTAATGGAAATTAAGCTACCGGACTCATTTCTAAACTGCTGGCGCTTTTCTCAGTTAGTGAACTCGCAGGTAACTGTTCTGCCAATTGCATCAACTTCTGGCTAATGGTTTGGGTTTGAAGCAGTGTGTTACGTGCCACCCGCTCCATACGCTCCGCACCAATACTCACCTCATCCAGTCCGTCCGTTTGTTGGCGGATGATGTCGTGTACGGTTGTCACCGATTGCTGCGCGGCAGCCACTTGCTCTAACAACTCATGCATCAACGTGTCTGCCTGATTAGCCACCGTTACACCCGCATCTACCTGTTCCAACCCACCATCCGTTGCCTGAATGGCATGTTTCATTGCTGACTGTATTTCTTCCAATATCGCCCGCACTTGCTCGGCAGCCTGTGTTGATTGGTGCGAAAGTGAACGTACCTCATCTGCTACGACTGCGAAACCCCGCCCATGCACACCCGCCCGCGCTGCTTCAATCGACGCATTCACCGCCAGCAGGTTTGATTGTGTGGCAATCTCGCTCACCGAACCAATAATATTGTCAATCCGTTGCGCGAACTGCGCCAGTGTGCGAATAGTCTCCGCAACGGTCGTTACTTTTTCGCGGATGCCCGCCATCTCACCCATGACCTCTTGCAGCGCTGCCTTGCCCTCTGTCGCATTGTTAGTCGCATCCCGCGCCAATACATTGATCGTCCGCGCATGGGTTTGAATCTGCTCGCCATTAGCGATAAATTTACCCAATTGGGCGTTGGTGTTGACTGCCAAATCCACCTGTTCGTGCGCACTCGATTCCTGCTCGGTGATTATCTCCTGTAAAGCACCCACCGAGTCGAGTCTCAAAGGTTTGTTAGGAGGTAGGTTTTCCGGTTGTGGGGAGTG
>JBBSBS010000523.1:0-4580 GCA_038251045.1 Aggregatilineales bacterium
CGATCCCCATCCTTTCCGTAAATCAAGGCGGTGCGGTACAGTTTGCCGGATTTGCGTCCACGGGTGGTCAATAGTAAGGTCAGATTTCCCTGATATTTATGACCTTCTTTGCCGTCTGTTTCGACATAACGGCGGATGTGTTTGGCTACCCAGCCAACCGGACTGTCGATAATGGGTTCGGACTCGGTCATTGTTCTTCCCTCGCTTATCACTGATTGGGTACGTAGGTCAGCAGTGCTTTGACGGACTCGAAGCGGCGTGTGCTGGTCAATGTGAAATCGGTTTTGTAGGGCAAGCCTTCGTAGCTATCGAGACTGATGAACATGAATAAAAGTATGGTTCTCATGTTTCTTCTCACACGGTATTCAGTTGCATTTTGCAAGTGAAAACAATATATCAAGCTGTAGATGATAAGTCAAGAACGCATTTTCTAGTGGGCGGTGGTTGTAATATCTGTTTGATGGCACAAACTTATCTGCTGTGTTTGTATGATTTGCAAATCAGCAATTTGACGGATGCAAAATGGAATCGGACAGGCGTATATTGGTCGTAGGTTACAAAAGTAGAAAATCGTCCTAAGCTATGAATGTAACAAAAATGTAACGGCGCAATTTTAATCGTAAGCGCCGCGTAGAGTCATCGAATCGGGGGAGAATCATGCAAACGTTCGTTTCTGTTTTTACACGCCGTTGGATGATCGGAATGTTAGC
Source organism: Aggregatilineales bacterium (assembly GCA_038251045.1). Taxonomy (GTDB): domain Bacteria; phylum Chloroflexota; class Anaerolineae; order Aggregatilineales; family Phototrophicaceae; genus CFX2. Next base: position 711 of record JBBSBS010000523.1, read on the forward strand.
ACTATTGTTGGTGCTGCCAGCGGCTTTTAGTCCGGTAGGGGCGCAAGTTTCGGCGGCACAACCCTGTGTCGTGCGAACCGATTGGCCGCTTTATACGGTTGTGCGCGGCGACACGCTGTTTAAGATCGGTCAGCGTTATGGTACAACCACCACCGTTATTATGACAGCGAACTGCCTCACCAATCCGAATTTGATATATGCCGGTCAACAACTGCGGGTACCACCGGGGCCGGTGGTGATTACTCCTGTGCCGCTGCCACCGCCGAACGCATCGGTTTATAACGTGCTGGTACAGTACCAGCGTTTTGAGAACGGCTTCATGTTCTGGCGCAATGATAATGGTGAAATCTCGGTTTACGTGGGGCAAAATTACGGCTCGACTTCCAGCTATCCGGCTTACACGTACGGTTTGCTGCCCGATAACCCAGTGACTGCTAATCCACCTCAGTTCTATTACCGTCCGGTGTTTGGCATCGGTAAGGTTTGGGGTAATTTCGCGGGTGTGCGGAGCAGCCTCGGTTGGGCGGTTGCGCCGGAGATGAGCTTTGTCATTACCGTGACCCGTACCGGCAATACGTTCTCGTTCAACGTGCCGGATCAGCGGATTATCTATGTGGCGGCGAACCGCACATGGACGGCATCCGGTGGTAGTGGGCAAGTTCCAACGCCTAATCCTGTACCACCGACACCGCCGGGGTCTGTTTCGACCACAACCAGCGCAAGTTACCAACCGTTTGATGGCGGCTTCATGGTCTGGGAAGCGCGGACAAGCAATATCGTGGTGTTTTACAACAATGGCGGCAGCTTGAATGCTACCTACACGGTTTACCCTGCCAGCCAATATGCGCTGCTGCCGGATAATCCGGTGCTTGATCCGGTACCATTGGATCGGGTGCGTCCGGCCTTTGGCATCGGTAAGGTGTGGGGGAATTTCTTCGTGGTACGCAGCAACCTTGGTTGGGCGCAAACATCCGAACAGGGTTATGTGACGACCTTCATCAGCAGTACGGTTGGCAATCAAGCGGAAACGTGCTTCGTGCTGCCCGATAACCGTGCGGTGAATTATGTCCGGTCGAGTGCGGGCGCACGCTACTGGTTGTACACGAGTGTTTGCGAGTAAACGCAACACAGCGATATGATGCAAAAGGACACAGGTTGTTTAGGCGCTGTGTCCTTTTTTGTTGGGCGGTACCGGTCAACTAACTGACGGCATTTTCGAGTTCACGGGCGTGGGTGATGGCTCCCCAGCCCAAACCCTGCCGGACTAAGAAGGCGAACCCTGCCAATGTGACGGGCAGCCAGATGACGATATGCACAACGAGGGCATAGGCATGTGCCTGTGAATCGTTCACGCCGACGGCTACTAATACCAGCGATACGAAGAATTCGAACACGCCGATTTGACCGGGTGAGGCGGGGATTAATCCCGCCAGATTGACGACACCGACGGTCAATAACATGCTGGGATAACCAACACCCAGACCAAAGGCGAATGAAACCATCCAGTAGACACTGGCTTCGACCATCCAACTGCCGAATGAGCAAATCACCGCGCCAGCCAGATCAGCCGGACTGCGCAGCGCTTGTAGGCCGCCGATGACTTCATCGGCAAGGCGAGTCAATGGGGCGTGGATGCGACCGGGTAGGATGCGTGCCATCCCATGCAGGATGCTGCGGAGCAGATTGGGGCGGGCAGCCAGAATGAAGAAGACCGCAACTGCCGTTACGAAGATGGGCGTGGCAAACATCGCCACCTGTTTGATTTCAACCGCCTGAATGTCGGCAAAGAGGAGAGCTACGGCGATAAAGGTCAGCATGACGAGGCCATCAAAGACGCGCTCGACAAAGACGGTGGTTGCGGCGCGGGTGACGGGTACGCCGTAGTTGCGTTGGAGCAAGATGACGCGGAGGATTTCACCGCTGCGGAAAGGGTACAGGTTGTTGCCCATGTAACCGATTAGCACCAGCGGGATAAGCCCTGTCAGCGGTACCGGTTTGATCGAACGCAGCAGGAAACGCCAACGCAGCGAAATGACGGTTACCGCGATGAAATAGACCAGTGCGGCAATGATTAGCCAAGCGATATTAACATGTTGAATTTGTTCCCAAAATTCAGCCGGATTCATGTTGCGGAAGGCGAACCAGAGGAAGACAAGACTGATTGCGATGCCGAGGCCCACAGCCAACCATTTGTTTATTTTAATCAACCATTAACACATTCATGGGCATAGGATTTATGCGCCGTAGTTTAGGATATTTGTGAACTGATTGTAACAGGCATTTTGTCACCCAAACAGTCTGGAAGCAGGGATGCTGCTTGTATTTATACAGGGGTTGAGTACACTTTTACTTAACCGCTGATGATGGTTTGCAGAGCCATCGCTAGTCTGTGGAGGCGCGTCAAGAAATGAATGACGAGCAGTTACCAAACGACCCTAAGTGGCTGGACGAATTTGAAGATCTGGCTAATCAACAGCTTGATTATGGTTCGGCGTGCGAACAAATTCACCCGATTATGGAGCGGTGGTTTCAAAAGCTGATGGAGAACGATCCGCCTGTGTCACGGGACTCGGTAGAGCAGGCGATGTCGTGCCTTTCGACCGAGGTGTTGAACGGTTTGCCGGATGATGTGATCGAGCCGCTGCTGGATCATATGACGGAGGATGATCTGGCGACATGGGTGCAGCATATTTTGCTGATCGGGCGGGCATTTGAAAGTGCGCTGAACAGCGGTGAATTGGATGATCTTTAGCGTGGGGAATTTCCTAGATTACCCATCGCCAAGATTAAGATAAGGCGGCGCGTACCTACTTTTGAACCCACCCTCGCGTAGACTGGTATTATCGACAGCATCTAGTCTCGTCTATACTTACCCGCAGATCAATTATTACTCATATTGTCAGGAGTCATGATGGCGGAAACTAAAACTATCCCCCTCCGCAGTGAAATTGCTGATGCATACAAATGGAATGCCGAGGGTGTTTTTGCATCGCGGGCGGTGTGGGCTGCCGAGCTGAAATCGGTCAGCGAGTCGCTGGGTCAACTCGCGCCATTTCAGGGACATCTGGGTGACAGCGCCGCTAAACTGGCGGATTGGCTGGAGATTTACGAAACTTTCTCGCGGCGTGTTGATAAACTGTTTTTCTTCGCGCAGATGTCACAGGCTTGCGACACGGGCGATCAAGAAGCTATCGGCATGACCGGACAGGGTGGCGGACTTTTTTCGCGGTTTAATGCTGCCGCCTCTTTTGCCAACCCGGAAATTCTGGCGATTAATGAAGACACGCTGACACAGTGGGTGAGCAGCGAACCACGCTTGAATGTTTATGGGCATTACTTCAAAGACCTTTTCCGGCAGCAGCAGCACGTCCGGTCGTCGGAGGTTGAAGAAATACTGGCGATGGCGAGTGAACCGCTTGGTCAGGTGGATAACACGGCGAGTATGCTGACGGATGCCGATATGCAGTTCAAGCCGGTTGTCAGTGACGGTAAAACGCTGTCGCTGGCGCAGAGTACCATCGACACCTTTCTGGACAGCGGCGACCGCGATGCGCGGCGGCAGGCATGGGAAAATTATGCCGACAGCTACCTTAGTATGCAGAATACGCTGACCAGTAATTATCTGGCTTCGGTCAAGCAGGATATTTTTTATGCGCGTGGTCGCCGTTATGATACCGCGCTGGATGCTTCGCTGTTTCAAAATAACATTTCCAAAGAGGTGTTTCATAACCTGATTGATACGTATCGCAAGAATATCCCGACATGGCATAAATACTGGGCGATCCGGCGCAAGGCGTTGGCGGTGGAAACACTCGAACCTTACGACATCTGGGCACCGATCACAAAAAAGCCGCCGGTGTTGACTTATGA
>JBBSBS010000524.1:0-4578 GCA_038251045.1 Aggregatilineales bacterium
AATCAAAACCGGGACCCCAGAAAGCCGGAAAACGTCTGCCCGAATCCTGCAGTTTCAGGATGGATAACCTCCTGGCTTCTTCGGTTAAGCCCAGACATGCAGCGAAAATGTTATATTGTTTCCAACTGGTGTGATCCATAAATTTTTGGACATCGGGATCGTATTTATACGTATTGATTGCAACTTCGATATCCGCTTTGCCAATGCCGTAAATTCCCCACGGATAAACCGGATATAATTGCGGTGCTTCGACATTGTTAATCCGTTCCCATAATTTTGCGGGAGCAATGGTTTTATGCCCTTCAAATCCCTGAAAACTAATCGGAGGAATCTTTTGAAGAAATTTCTGCCATTTTTCCCGTTTATCATCACTTAAGTAATGATTGGGCAAATTCAGCACCCCGTCTGCTACTGTTTTTAACGCGGCAATGGTTGAGGTTGCGTTATACGCCATTTTATAGGTCTCACCAGCCGAACCGGGATACAAAATCAGGCATCCGTTTTCGTCTAATGTTTTTGTTCCCCGATTCCCTGCCAGATATTGGTAATGCTCATCGAAAAACGTCAGGCAACTTTCAATCAAAGGGATGTATTTAGAAATATCATCCCCGTTATATTGATGCAACTGCAAAGCCATCTGGCAGAATTCAAGCGAAGTGTCCCAAAGGTACTCAAGCCACGCATTGTACATCATCCCCAGATCATAACCTTCGGGTCTATTCCAGCCATACTCGCTACAGTTTGGCAGTCCGAAATTTTCGATCTGTTCGGTAAAACAAGCACCGTTATGTCCCCAGTAAACTTGACTTCGTAATTCAGCATTTTTTAAAGGCCGTCTGTAGAAATCAAGCTGAGGTTTCAGCATATCAAAATCGCCGGATTTAAACATCGGAAAATAAACCAGTCGTTGATTTTGTGCAGTGAAGGTACCACCTCCCCAGTTTCTGAAATCCGCATTAAGTGGACGATCAGGATTTGTGAGTTGCGGATCATAGGTGAACAAGCCACCATTAAATTTTGTCGGGTAGTTGCCGTACGCATTACATCCCAGCATATTTCTGAAAAGCTGGTAATTTCGTCCGACCTGCCATTTGGATGAGGCTTCGTTTTTATTTTCCGGGTTGATATAGATAAAGCTACGTTCCCAGTAGTTTTGCCACCAGTTTATAGTTTCACTGCGGGCTGTTGTTTTCTTTGTTTGGTATTCTGTAATAAGAGATTCTAAAGCTGATTCCCAATCGGTTTTGTCTTCATATTGACCTGTATGCAAATAAATTTTGAGGGATTGATTTTGCGCCGGAGATTTACTTTTAAGTTTCCAGCCTTTGTATCCAGATGAAAGATACTTGTCTTCCATATTTCCTGCTGGAATAAAATTATCCCCCACCAATTTGCCTCCAAATGTCAGATCTTTGAGGGGATCAAACATTAGATTTTTGACTGATTCCATTTGCTGCTGCCGAACCGAAACATCGAAAACGGTTTCACCTGTATTTTTGTGATAAAACAAAACAGCGTTATTCTGAAAACCAATTTCATCCTTTTTCGTTTTTAATCCTTCGGGCGGTGCCCATTTGTATGAATTACCAAAACTTTCATTTGTTTGAAGCAATCTGTCTTCAAATCGCCAGTTTTCATAAGTGGCTTCGATAGTGATTTTCTCGTAACTCTCGATCTCCACATGAATCACCGGAGAAAAAACATCGACCCAAATTTGAACTTCCGTAATAAGGTTTCCATTTTGTCCGCTTATTATGATGCTTCCGGTTTCAAGGTTAAGTTCCTGCCTGAAAACCTTGTCATCAAAGAGGTTGGGTGAACATTTTATTCGGACTCGCCCCAGTTTTAACATCGTATTGTTTTCATCAAAAGTTCCACTGCGAGCGATGTAAAAAAGGAGATCGCCATTTTCTACCCAAACATTCAGCCCAATATCTCCTCCACCGCATGGCATTGATTCGGAGGAATTCTGGCTTTGACTTTCCCAAACTAAATTGTATTGCTTTAAAGTTTGAAACTGAGTCACCAAAATCCCTCATTCCAGTTGTCTAACAACATTCAATCGGCAATGGATGTGTCACGTGATGTTACTTGCCAGAATACGTATATCTAGCGGGGCAACCTGAATCTCGCCTGCGCATGTTTCTCCACTCAAAATATCTATCCACGTTCCGGGAGGCGTGAATGACAGTTCTTCCTCGGTATAGTTGAGCGCGAACCACAAGCGCTCGTCTATACCTACGCGCTGGTAGACATGCAGGCCGTCGGGTGTTTCACATAAACCAGAGATTCCAGTTTCGGTACGCAGGTGAGTAACTAATGCGGATAAGCTCTCTCCTCGTAGACTGGCCCCGACATAGATGACCCTGCCTTTGCCAAAGTGATTGACTGTGATTACGGGGAGGTTTTTGCGCCAGCCCTCGCCATAGGTAGCCAATACTTTTGCCGTGGTGGGATGCACCTCATCGGATAAGACGGAGGCCTCGGTACCCTCTAGGCCAGGAATGGCAACGCTATGCAAAATCAGTGGCTCGTGCAGAGGCGAAAGGTCACTCACGCGGATACCGGCTGCTTCGGCAAGGGGGCCGGGACGTGGCGTATCAAAGCTCACGTTGAACTCGTCTACTACACCGCTGGGTGCGGTCAGGCAAAGTGTGCCGCCATTTTCCACAAAGGCACACAGGTTATCGGCGATTTGGCGATCGATGCTGAACAGGCGTGGTGCAAAGACTAGTTGATAGGAGGACAGATCCTCGCGCGGATCCAGAGCATCGGTGGGCACATTCTGATCTCGCAGCATATCGTGAATGGCAATCACATCTTGGGCAGGATCCCATTCTTCATTGCTCGTCCCAGCGTCAAGTGCCCATCGTGCTTCATAGCTCATCAAGATTGCTACCTCGGATTGGGGATGGGTGAGGTCAATCCGCTCGCCAATGTGGGCGATCTCAGCACCCATTTTTGCCAGTTCCTCATAGCGGCGGGCTTTTTGCCCATCGTGCGGCAGGATGCCGTCGCGGAACTGCTCCGGACCCCAGCGACAGCAGCGCCACCGAAAAAAGTTGACCCCACAAGCGCCATGAGCGATAGCCATATAAGCCCAAAGCCGCATCCAACCCGGACCGGTATCTATCTCTAACAATCTTGTGAACTGTTCGACGGGAAGCATCTTCCCTTTCGCACCGCGATAAAAATCAAGGATTAGCTCCGGTGAACGAGCGGGATAATGGTTCATTCCATTGAGGTCAATAACCTTGGCAAGCTGTGCATAGTCCGTGTGTTGTACACTGAAAGACTGGAAATTGGCTGTTACAAACTTGCCGGGATCCAGTTCATGGATCAGGTCACTTCGCCAACGCGTAAACTCGATGTTTAGGTCAGAAAGAAAGCGACGGTATTCCAGCGAGAGCTGGGGGCTGAGGTAGGGTAGAGGCACTTCTGCCCATGTAGTAAAGTGGAATGACCAGAAATGTTCGCCCCAAGCGGCGTGCAATGCGTCAATCGAACCATATTTTTTCTCTAGGTAATGATGAAATCGTCGGCGACAGCGCTCACAATAGCAGTCGTTGTTCATCCCGATCTCATTATCTACTTGCCAGCCGACAATGGCATCGTTACCCTTAAAGTGTTCGATTATGGCACGATCAATGCCTTGAGAGAGTTGTATGAATTCGCTGTGACTTAGTCCGACCGTGTACCGGAATCCATAATTGACGAGCTTGCCTTTAGCGTCAACATTCCGCACTCCGGGATAACGGTCATACACCCAAGGCGGAGGTGTACGTGAAGGCGTACACATGATCGTCTTGATCCCGTGCTTGTAAAGCAGGTTAACGGCCTGATCCATCCAAGTGAAGTCGAGTGTGCCTTGGTGGGGTTCAAGCGCGCTCCAAGCAAACTCGCCCATGCGCACCACATTGATCCCCGCTTCCTTCATCATTTGGGCATCGACACCCCAACGCTCTTTTGGCCAGTGTTCAGGATAGTATTGTACGCCGTAAAACATGGTTATTTCCCTTATTGAATCGCCACGAAGTAATGTTCACCGGCTTCAAGCTCGTGAACTGAACCACCGGTGTCTTGCCCATTCAGCGTGATCTTGCTCGCGCCTTTTAACGGTAGATGTACCGTCGCGGTTGTGTTAGGCGGAACGACAACCCTCCACTCGAATGTACCGTTGGTGAGCGTCCACTGGGAGACTAATTCACCATAGCCCGTCTTGAGTTTGCCGGTAGCATGGGTCAACCCTCCGCCGGGTTGGGGTCGTAGAATGCTGTGTTTGTAACCCGGGCAGGCTGGATCAGTGTCGTTGTGTCTAATACCCGTAGTCCGGTGTGACCCCGATAGCCAATCCGTGCAGTTCCAATCGCACATACATGCTGTTTCGGTTCAGTCATAGACTTCTCTCTGACTGTGAAAATGAGATAAAAAACGACCCCACAGCCCTGATGACTGTGAGGTCGAGAAGCGCTCATCCGCGCAGGTTGCCGCCTGAATGCGCCCCGGCACACCCTTGCAGGTGTGACCTCGAGACGTTGGCCTTTCCAGTAGACAGCTTTTTGGTTTCGCTGCCTCATC
>JBBSBS010000525.1:0-4573 GCA_038251045.1 Aggregatilineales bacterium
GAAACAGTATTGGTAATAACCAGTTTCCAACCTGTAGATCTATCTATATTTGGCCAAAGTACGCAAACCGCCCCCGGAAGTGGCAGTTAAGTTATGGGCAGCTTTCTAAGCCTACCTATTCTGATGCTGGCAGCCGCCTTACAGGTAACCGTACTGCCCCAAATCAGCGTACTAGGCGGACGACCGGATTTAGTTCTGTTGCTTGTCGCCGCGTGGTCACTCAATTCTACGCTAGAAGAAGGCGTATTATGGGCATTCGTCGGCGGAATATGCAGGGATTTACTCTCGGCAGCCCCCATCGGAACGTCAATCGTCGGCATGGTGGTTATCATCTTTGCCATACATACCGTCAGGCAGCAGCTTTTTAGCGTAGGCATATTCACACTGGTCTGGGTCAGTGTAATTGGCACAGTCATTCAACAATTGACCGTGTTTATCATTCTGAACTTTACCGGTTTTCAACCCCAATTCGCCGACCAACTCGGTTATACAGTTGTTTTAGAACACATGAGAATATTCATCACACCAACAATCATTTACAATCTAATCGGGATCTTGCCGATTTACTGGCTCGTACGGGCTATTCAACGTACTTTGGGCACTAATCTCCGACTCACCCGATGATCTTTTCACCTCGTCAAATAATGCGAATACTAGACGTTCAATCGCCTAAAGTGCATTTGCGAGAACGCATTCCGGTGCAAATTGAGTTGTAAGCAGGAGCAAATAAAATGAACAGACGTTTACTTCCTTTTCAAGGGTGGCGACTGACATTATTTCAGGCAGTAATGGTAGCCGTATTTATTCTATTTTCACTGCGTATGTACGATCTGCAAATTGCCAGTTATCAGACATACGAAGCCGCAGCCGATGAGAACCGATTAAGCCGTTTGCCCATTGCAGCCGATAGAGGTGTTATTTTCGACCGCAATGGCGTTCCTTTATCCCGAAACGTACCCGCTTTCAACGTTACAATTATCCCCGCCCTTCTACCAACCGACCGCACCACGACATTGCGAATCTTCAATCGCTTGTCGGCGCTGGTGAACGTACCGCCGACAGCCGATATTGCGGCTGCCAGTGTGCAAACGACCGGACGCAAAATTCGCAGTATCGAGGAGCTAGTAGCCGAGGGTGAAAGCATCGCGCCTTATCGTGAAGTCACCATTGCCATTGATGTCGATTTTCATGTGGCCCTACAAATACGTGAGGAACGTCAGTCGCTGCCCGGAGTCGATATTCAGGCCAAAGCCGTACGCGAATATCCCACAGGCGAACTCACCGCCCACCTTGTTGGATACATGGCTCCAATCCCCGCCGAAGATGCCGAAGAACTCATTAAACAGGGCTACGACCCCGCCTTTGACCGCATCGGCGTAGATGGCATTGAATATTTCTTAGATTCGACACTCGGCGGCAAACGCGGATCTGTTCTTCGAGAGGTAGACGTAGCAGGCGCAACCATTAAAGAATTGGAACGAATTGAGCCAGTTCCCGGTCAAAATATCCGGCTGACAGTCGACGTAGAGCTGCAAAAAGCAGCCGAGGATGCGCTCAAAAATCGCATCGCCTTACTCAATTCCACCTATAAGAGCGTGGTCAGCCAACAGGGCGTAATCATCGCCATGAACCCTCAAAATGGGCAAATATTGGCAATGGTTAGCTATCCCGGTTATGACAACAGCAAATTCGCTCGCAGCATTGATGTGACCTACTATGAGCAAATGATCAATGACCCTCTAAAACCGCTCATTAACAATGCCATCCGCTCGTTATATGCTCCCGGTTCAACTTGGAAACTGATTACAGCTTCGGGCGCGATTGAAGAAGGCGTAATTTCCCCCCAACAAACCTTGAATGATCCGGGAAGGCTTGTCGTCGAAAACAAATACGCGCCAAACGATCCGGCTGCATCCCAAACCTTTGTCTGCTGGAAGCGAGATGGTCACGGCTTATTAAACATTATTGGCGCAATTGCCAATAGCTGTAATGTCTATTTTTATCAGGTCGGTGGCGGAAATCCTGACGTACCCAGCGTCTCACTGCGTCCCGGTGGCTTGGGAATTAATGACCTATTTCGATATGCTACAGCCTACGGTATTGGAACCGAGTTAGGTGTAGAATTGCCTTCAGAAAATCGTGGGAGAATGCCTGATCCTACATGGAAGCGTGTTTTATACGGCGAAAACTGGTCAACTGGCGACACCTATAACGCCGCTCTTGGGCAAGGCTTTGTAAATGTTACTCCCTTGCAGCTAGCCAGCATGGCAGCCACCGTCGCCAATGGTGGAACCCTCTATCAGCCAACCATAATTGATAGCTACCTCGATGCCGAAGGAAACGTAGTCCGTCCCTTTACCCCCCATGTCTTACGCAACGTCAACCTTTCAAAAATGACAAGCACAATGACCCTCTTGCTCGTAGAAGACATGATTATGAAAGGCCCAAACAGCCTCGACTGCATGTGTGAATCGGATAGCCCATTTTACAATGGTGTTCGATGCAACCCTGCTACCTACCGGAATACCGTTGATATGAGCGTTAATCAAGATGGCAGCGACATCCGCGACTATCAAATATTCATTCCCGAAAACTATACCTTCAATGCCAGCATGTGTACCGAGTTGCGCTTCAACGACAAGTATCGGCCCGCCTTCGTGAGCCAGAACACAATGGACATTGTACGCGAGGGAACCCGCGGCGTGATCACTTATGGCACGGCGCAATCGGCAAATCTCCCTTATGTGGACGTTGCCGGAAAAACCGGAACCGCCCAATACTGTGATAACATCGCCAATGGTCTGGGCTTATGCAAGTTCGGCAGTTGGCCCGCTCACGCATGGTTTCTAGCATACGCGCCTTATGAAAATCCGGAAATTGTAATTGTAGGCTTTATCTACAATGGAACCGAAGGCTCATTGTGGGCAGTACCGATGGTACGAGAAACACTCGAAGCCTACTATCGCCTAAAAAACCAACGAGCAGGCATTGCACCGCCGCCTGCCGCCGAATTCATTGCGCCACCCGCTACACCAGTTCCTACGGCAATTTCGCCCGGAGGCTAATTTGCAAATCAACACGTATCGACGCAGCACCATCGCCCGTTACATACCCGCCATTCTAATAGGTGCAGTTGGCTTCCTTATCTTTACCATTGTCGGGCACACACCCATTTTGCGTGCCTTGGGCATGGCTGTCACCATCAGCGGTGTTGCATTGATTCTGCAACGTTTCGGTGTGATATTAGCGCTCATTGGCGGCTTAACGCTGGCTTTTAGTCCGGCATTCTGGTCACAAACAGGAGGTGAGGATACCCGGTTGCTAGTGCTCATATCACTAGCATTACTCGCCGTAATTCCGGTCGCAGCTTTCCTCATCTGGACGAATCGCATCAACCAAAAAATATTGATCCCGGCGGTCGTGATCATTGGCTTAGTGTTTTGGCTGTTTATTGATTCGCCTCGAAGTTTGCGGGTTACAACATTGCTCAGTACAGGGTTACTGTATATCCTATTCGATGTTATTCTGACCAGTAATCCACGTCCGGATGCCCCTCAAGAAATACTCCCGGATACACGACACACTCTCAGCATTATAATTCTATTATTGATGGGGGTGATAAATGATCCCCTGTTTGTCTTGCTCGCTCCAGCATTGATAGTGGGTATATATCAATCAAAGCTAAATATCTCGAAATGGTACTGGGGTCTTATTCTGATCGTTATCATACTTGGTATTCGAGGTGTGATAATTCAATATGCCGACACCGATTGGCTGCTTAGATCAGCTGCTGCCACTGAAGCATCTGGCATACGTGTGCCTTATTTCATCGCTGACGGCTGGCGCGAAGCTTCACGTTGGGTTTATTTGATCAATCTGGTTAGAAGTCAGTTTACGGATATTGGCATCATACTAGGTTTAGTCGGATTAGCACGCTTATCCCGCTGGTATCCCGTCCTCGGCATAACAACCCTCGTTGCTTATGGCGCATATTCCTTATTCGCGCTCATATATTTCGGCAAAGACAGTTCTGTACTTCTACTGCCTATGATGATTATCCATGTATTGTGGATGACCTATGCAATTTATGCTTTGGGGCAGTGGCTCCAAAAGAGTTTCGCCAACCGCATCGAAGCCACATGGCTGGCAACGGCTGTATTTACACTCCTTCCGCTTGTACTTCTCGCACGGATTATCGGCGTGTTATAGCGCGTGATAAAAAATAAGGTATAGTTAATGATTATGGTAGACCAGTGGCTGTTAAAAATGGGTAGTAAGAACCATCCCGGCTTTTTCTTAACCCTTTATCATGGTGACATTCATGCAAGAACAAACCGTTGCAATTAAAGGGATAAAGGATGGGTTGTTAATTGCGCTCAGCGCAACTGAAGAGTGGCAGTCCATTACTGCTGATCTGGCAGCTCGTATCGACCAACAAAACGCTTTTTTCGCTGGTGCGCGCATTACCGTTGATTTAGGCGAGCGTCCGGTTCCAAAGCATGAATTGGGTTCCCTTAAAGCATTGCTTGAAAGACGCGGCTTATCATTGTGGGCAGTACTAAGTGATAGCACA
>JBBSBS010000526.1:0-4552 GCA_038251045.1 Aggregatilineales bacterium
ATAAATTTAACCGAAATGACCTGTCCAAAACTCAGGTTAGTTATGATTTTACCAACTCTGTCAAGGGAGACTACCAGAAATTCACTATACCCCTAAACATGGCCCTTGGCTCAACATGGCTGAAATTGAGTTGGGTGTTTTGAGCCGTCAATGTCTTGACCATCGCATTCCTGATCCTGCCACCCACCAACGGCACATTACCACTGGTCACACCAAACTGCGTCAACTTCGCCAAGTCAAAGTCGATTGGCAGTTCACTACCGCTGATGCTCGTGTCAAACTCAAACGCCTATACCCTTCCTTTCATGATTGTTAGACTACTAGCTGCATTCTTAATCCACCAAACAGTGCCATGGCCTGCATTCTTTATGATCAAGACTTTTGGGCCATCAATGTTTTTTGTGACGGTCGCGATTCACTTATTCTGTATTTTCCTCATAGCTCGTCCAGAGGTTCGTCGCCATTTCATTGATCTCTAATGAGTCATTATAATGATGCAGTTTTGTGAAGCGTGTTAATTTAGGTCTACTCTTATATGATGGTTGTCGAGTTCAGGATCGAGGCGGAATAAGACGGTAGCCAATACCTCGTACTGATTCGATATAAAGTGCCTGATTTGGCTGAATGCCCATCTTCTGCCGAAGATTTAATACATGAGTACCAATTATTTCGCGTGCTTCTTGGCGACTACACGTATAACCACATGCAGACTGAACCAACTCGATATAACTCAACGCGACACCGGGAGAGCGACATAGTTCATGCAACAAACGATATTCTGTGGGTGTTAAATCTAAAAATATATCATTTAGCGTTGCACGATAAGCAGTTGTATCCAAGCGAATATTCCCACATGTCAGTACATGCTTAGTCGATTGTGGTTGGATAGTACCAGAATGTAGCAAAGTTCCGGCGAATTGCTCAGCAACATCTTCTAAGGCATTACGGCGTTGTTCCCGTTCTCGGGATTCAAGCGCATTGGCAATTGCTGACAAAATTTCTTCATTCTTCACCGGCTTCAGTAAGTAGTCATTTGCCCCCTGTCGTAGCGCAGCCACAGCAGATGGTACGGTCGCATGACCTGTTAGCAAAATTACAGCTAGACTGGGTTTGTATTTCTTGGCTTCGTTAAGCAATGTCATTCCATCCATTACATCCATTTTGATGTCAGTGAGTAGCAAATCAAATGGCTCGTGTTGGAGCATCTCAAGCGCCATTCGTCCGTTATTGGCAGATTGCACAGCATATCCAGCTTGTTGTATTACGCGAACCAAGAAGTTGCGAATAACAATTTCATCGTCCACCACCAATACTTTACGAATTATCATGGCAAGCGCTCCTCGCTGGCAATTTAACCTTGAACATCGTACGTGTGCCTGATGCGCTCTGAACCGAAATCAAACCAGCGTGTCGTTGAATAATATCTTGCGAAATTGCCAGCCCCAAACCCATACCGCGCGTCTTAGTGGTAAATAACGGCTCGAAAAGACGAGATTGATACTCGACTGGGATGCCATGTCCATCGTCAATGACACTAATAGACACTTCTGACTCGTGTGTTTCCGTTTGTAACCACACATTTCCCCCGGCAGCAGGCATCGCTTCCGCAGCATTCAAGAGCAAATTTAATAGTACTTGCTTGATTTGATTACTGTCACCGCAGGTCAGCGGCAAATCTGGAGTCAATTGAACATGCAAGGCGACATTTGTTTCTTGAAGACGCTTACGCATCAATACCCGAACACCCTCACAAATTGCATTCAGATCCAATGGAACATGCTCATGTGTCGCTGGACGGTAGAAATCAAGCATTTGTCGAAAAATAGATTGGATACGCTCGAGTTCTTGCTGGATAATTGTCACATCCTGTCGCACCAACTCCGAATTGGCTTGATCAATCTCATCCATCACCAACCCCAGTCCACTTTGAATAGCCTGCAGCGGATTATTGAGTTCATGTGCGAGTGAGCCAGCAAGCTGCCCGATAATAGCCAATTTTTCGGATTGGATAAGGCGGATTTGAGCTGCTTTCAAAGCAGTCGTGCGCTCTTCCACTTTTAGTTCAAGGGAAGCCGAAAGTTGCTTTTCTGTCATTAGGAGTTCATCAATGGTTTGTTGCTGCTGTTCTACAGCAAGTAACAAGTGCTCTAACCGTTGGCGTTCGCCTTCAAGCTGAATTCGGTCTTGATCAGCCTCTTGTAACCGCGTTGTTGTATACAATGCATGAGAGGCAACTTGACGAAGCATCTCGTAGCGTTCGCCTGTCGGAGTCGGCATTGAATCGGGACATTGGTATACGAAAGCCCCTACATATCGAGTAGGTGTGTAAAGAGGGATATAATAATACCCCGCTTGAACTTCGCTAATCTGGTAGCGAAGTTCCTCTTGAATTTTCTCTACCATTTGAAGCGAGAGTCGGCGGACAGCGGCAAGCTGCAAAGAACTCGAACTATGCAACCATGTATCACCAACTATGCAGCGTCCGAGTTGTTGATCCCACATGAGCAAACACGCCCATTGGGGCTGGATCAAATCGACAAAGGCATGCAAGGCAGTTTCGGCAGTTTGTTCGGCTGTACTAGAAGTGGCAATCTGGATGAGCAGGGTAGTAAAATAATCATTCATGGCATTTTATAAGGGAAGCATACATGCGGCGACAGAACACTCATAGTGTCCCGCAATTTGTCCCCGCAAGCGAGCGATAACACCATGACTGCGAAATCCCAGAAATGGAATATTCCCTAACGACTGTTCCACAGCCGTCCGCTGTTGTTGATAAGCATCTTGCAGTACCATGCCAGTCGACATGCAATCAATAAATAATGCCCCCGCTTGTGTTTGCGGTGCGCATCCTATCGTTGCTTGTTGAATTGCGCGTTGAGCCGCGGTCACCATTGCATCGTCTTTCGTATTCAAAATGTGAACTAATCGGCCCGTAGGAGGCGGTGAAGTCATCATTATGGCTCCATCTTCGTCAAATCCCATAGGCATACTGACTTTGCACTCACCTTGTTCGCAAATACCAATAGGATACCGCATAAGAATTTTCATCAGTGTTTCATCAGTAAATTCGATCTGATGGCTGATTAGAAAATCTTCATATACTTCACGGGCTGGTCGACCATCAATCTTGCTAATCCTGCGTTCTTCGACCTTCGTCACGCGGTAGGGACCACTGAGAGGAGTCCAGCCGTTTGCCAGTGACAGACCTAGAGGCTTCTGGCTCAAAATCTCCACACCACTCAATCCTGACTGATACATTTGATGATTGTGGAACACATGCGGAACTTTTTTTGCCGGTCCCGCACCGCCAACGATATCGTACATCATGCCAGTTTCAGTCATTGCTTGCTCGACTAGCCCATCTAAATTCATGGATTGATCATCAGGAAACAACATCAAGGTACGATGTTTGAAAATACTGCCCAATCCTTCTTTTGAAAGACCATGCAGGTTACCTAGTAATTTCTTACCGCTAAACCATCGCCGACGATAAGCGGTCGCGTGAAATTGAATTTGCTGGCTGCTAATAAGCATTACTCCCGCACCCTGCTCTACATATCCTTGGTGGGTATATTCCCCGACTGAGGTTGCTCCAATTAGGGGAACCTCACCCAATACCTCATGTACCCCCGCGAGCACTTTATCCGGATGAGGATGGGACGTGAATAGTAAAGCCAATGATGGGTGCCCACCCTGCAAACTGGAGAACGCGGCGCGTGCCGCCTCTCGACCACAGATGATTCCATCAGAATGATTATCAATCCCTACGCTAGTTCGAGTGACCAAGCCATTCTCCTTATATACATCTTCCATACGAGTATAAATCAAACCAACCCACTCGTTTTCTTGATTCGGCAAATCTTCGGCATTTCTCCGGTCATTACTTTGCGCTAAAGGTTCTTTTTTCCATTACATTGACTTTATATGAAGACAGCACAAGGGAGATAACATGTCTACAACAGAGGCGTTACCTACACAAAGTCAAAAATGGGTTCGTTCAATCACACAAGGTATTATCGCAGGGATCATTGGCGGTATTGTGTTTGGCATGATGATGGCGATTATGAATATGCTGCCGATGGTCGCTATGCTGGTTAAATCCGATAGCCCTATCGTCGGTTTCATCGTCCATTTAGTGATCAGCGCAGGCATCGGTGCAAGCTTCGGTATTATTCTGTCGTTCGTGCCTGTAAAGGGGCGCATTGGTACAATCGCATCTGGAGCAGTTTATGGCATGATCTGGTGGGTATTGGGCGCACTCGTCTTAATGCCGTTGATGCTCGGTATGGCGAACATGCTATTCCAGATTGGCGATACCCAGTGGGCTAGCCTGATGGGACATGTGATTTTCGGTGTTATCACTGGTTTTGTCTTCAATATGCTTGACAAACGCGCTTAGTCTACACAACTTACCGTAATTGCTAGTTGAAGTCGTTCACGCAGAACTCGCTAAAATGGGAGTTACCAGACAACCATCAAGCGAGGAAACAGCATGAACGACACCTATATTGTAACCAGTTATGTGGTCATTGATGACATATTAAAAGCC
>JBBSBS010000527.1:0-4531 GCA_038251045.1 Aggregatilineales bacterium
CCGCATTTTGAACCCGAACCTCAGGCTGCTATTGAGATTTTAGATGGATACTGATCCGATTTAAGCACCAAATTCTCATTAACTGCGACCATTGATCCTTTAAGATCCTTAAAAATCTGTTTTGAACTAGCAATCAGGGTAACACTACATTAACGTTGATGCTACCGGTGTTGTGGTTGGTAGTGGTTCAGGCTTCACAGACCTTGCAGGAAGTTGCACGCACGCGGAGTTTTTGCAGGGACAGTTCCACTACATTATCCTGCAAGAATATGGTCAAGCCGTGTTAGATGAAGTCATTGAGTCCGTTAAAGCGGTGTCGGCAACCCGCAGTTCGAAAAAATGAATTGAATGAGCTCTGGGATTTTCAGATAGGCGAACTGACAACGAACGCGGTCTGCTAGGCATAACCGCCGGTAATATATTGTTGAAGGAAATGCGCTTCCACTTCGTAAAAATCCAACTGGGCTTTGACCACATCCCCAATCGACACAATGCCGACCAGCTTGCCATCGTCCATGACGGGCAGGTGGCGGATGCGGTTATTGGTCATGGTATTACTCAGATAGCTCACATCATCATCTGGCAGCGCAATCAGCACCTCTTTGGTCATGACTTCGCCCACTGTGATTGACCCCGCCGCCTTGCCGATTTGTGCCATCTGGCGCACGATGTCACGCTCGGAAAGAATCCCGATGAGGGTATGCTCCTCGTTTTCGACGACGAGCGCACCGATGTTGTTGTCGGCAAGAATCTGGCTGGCTTCGTAAAGGGTTTGTAGGGGATGAATGGTAAAAATCTGACTCGACTTTTTCTGTAAGATGTCCTGTACTTTCATATTTTTCTCCCGAAACATTCAATTCGCGGAGGTATCAACTTGAAGTAACAGTCGCCTATCTTATTATAAGGATAACACAATTCCAGTCGCTCTGTATCAGGGAACGTGGTAGCATTGTGCAAAATACCTGTATGACCATCATCAACCACTAGGACATAACTTGCAGATGACCGGATACACATTTGCCGAAAAAGCCCTCGCCCGCGCGGCAGGCGTTAGCAGCGCCCGCGCCGGGGACATTCTGGATGTGAAGCCCGATATATATCTGAGCCACGACAACACCGCGCCTATCCGCAAAATCTTCGAGAAGATCGGCGCGCCGAAGGTCATGCACCCCGAACGTATGGCGATCACACTCGACCACGCCGTACCTGCGCCCACCACCGAACACGCGCAGAACCATGCTGAAATCCGCGAGTGGGTACAGTCGCAGGGCGCGGGGCATTTCTTCGAGGTCGGGCGCGGCATCTGCCATCAGGTCTTGAGCGAGGAAGCCGTTATCCTGCCCGGTGAGGTCATCATGGGGTCGGACAGTCACACGCCGCATTATGGCTGGCTGGGCGCATTCGGCATGGGCTTGGGACGCACCGAAATGGCGGCGATCTGGGCGACAGGTGAATTGTGGCTGCGCGTGCCGGAAACCTTAAAAGTCGTGCTGACGGGCAAACCACGTCCGGGTGTGACCGCCAAGGACATTACGCTGCGGCTGATGAAAGATAAAACCGTCGGCGGCGGGCAGTACCGATCCGTCGAAATCTCCGGCGATACGGTGCAGTACTGGTCGATAGACGAGCTGCCCGTCATGCCCAATATGATGGCGGAGTTCGGGGCGATGAGCGCCTACATCGCGCCCGATGCGCGGGTGCTGGCCTACATTGAAGAACACCGGAAAACGTCGCATCATCGCGGCACAGCCGGAAACGAAAACAACCCCTACCGCTACCGCGATTACACGCCGCTGTATCCCGATGCTGACGCGCTCTATGACGAGGTTTACACGCTGGATGTAAGCGACCTGCAACCGCAGATTGCCCTGCCCCATCTCCCTGATAACGTGGTTGATCTGGCACAGGCCATCGGCACACCCATTCAGCAGGCCTTGATTGGCACGTGTACCGGTGGCAGGCTGTCCGATATGCAAGCCGCTGCCGAAGTCGTGCGCGGCAAACAGGTAGCCTGCCGATTCGTGGTCATCCCTGCCAGTTCACAGGTGCTGCTGGATGCCACTCTCGATGGCACACTGGCGACGCTGCTCGAAGCCGGCGTAACCATCAGCACACCGGGATGCGGGCCGTGTATGGGCAACCATCAAGGCGTTCCTGCGCCCAACGAAGCCACCATCATGACCGGCAGCCGTAACTTTAAGGGACGCATGGGAACGACCGACTCCAGCATTTACCTGAGCAACGCCTATGTAGTAGCTGCCAGCGCCCTCGCCGGAGCGATTGCGGATCCACAAGAATTTGTGAATTGAACCCTATCTGCTTGGTGCAGAGCCTCACGTAACATCGAGCGTGACGGTGAAGCGCCCAATAACCGAACGCTCCCCTTCCCACGCGCGCCACTGCTTCAGGGAAAGGGGGTAAATCCCTACGCTGGATATAGTGAAGGTGAATATGTGCTGACCGCCAGCCCCGATTCCGCTGTTGCTTCCCTGCACATAACTATCCTGCGCTAACATGATATTGTCATCGGGGTCATCAACTGCCCAGCGATAGCCTGTGGTCGGGTTTTCAGCCAATCGAATCACAATCGGCTGATTAACCTGTACCTGCACCCGCATATGATTATCAAGTTGGGTGAGAATAATTTCTGCCATTCGGTTGTACCTACCTGCATCCATCATGGTCACATGCCAGCCAGCATAGCATACTATTCAAGCGCTTTTTCTGAAGACCCGATGAATCCTCATTGTTGGTTGACGGCACACGCTCGGACAGTTCATTTCGCATAAATCTGGACATTCTCGCCAAAATGTGCCATTTTAGGGAGCGTCACACAACGCTGTTCAATCTTACACTTATGGGGAGTTAATTTGTCAAACACTATTATGGAGTGGTGCAAGTCCGTCATTTCTACCACACCCGCACGCTGGTTTAGTCTGGTACAGTCGGTTCCCGAAGAACTGCTGTTGATGCCGCCCGCACCCAACGAATGGTCAGCGCTGGAATGTTTACAACATATGGTGGATGTGGAGCAAATCTCGTTTCCGATACGCATCAAAGCGTTGATGGCAGGCCAACCCTTCCCCGGTTTCAATCCGGCTGATCAACCACCGAAACCCGCGCCGACCATCACGCTGGCAGATGAATTTGACCGCTTACGCCAACACAACTTGATTCTCCTGAATGAAGTCAGCCCGGACGCTCTCGATAATCAAGCGCTGCACACAGAATACGGCATGGTTTCGATGCGCCAATTCTTACATCACTGGGCGGGGCATGATCTGAATCATCTGGTGCAAGCCGAACGGGCATTGATGCAGCCCTTCATTAGCGGATGTGGCCCGTGGGTCGTGAATTACGCCGATCACAAGGTCGCAGTGAATGAATAGCTGCCCTATTTCCATGCGGAAGAAATCGCGATGCGACTGATTTGAAATTATTTACTGAGGGGTTTGTGCGTCGCCATCGTCAATCGGCCTGAGCACCGGGGGATTGCGTTTTAGCTCGGTCAGCCGTAATAACAGCGACCGCCTCATCCATAGACCGGACAAAGCGACCGTAACGCTGCATGTCAACACCGTACAACCGCCCTGCCGTTTCCATCATGAGTGCCGGAAACAGCGAGATATTTCGGGCGCTGACTGCCATGCTCATGCCCAAATTTGGATACTTTGTAAGTTTATCAAGAGCAGATTTGAGATGAGGCATAGGGTTTCCGGATGGCATCCCGACCTTATCATCCAAAACCATATCAAGACGCTTCGGGGTAGCCGCCAATTTCTGAGCCACCTTGTCCATCGCCTCATGATATTCATCCCATGTGGGCTTTCCATGAACTACAATTTGAAGAATGGAATGCTGCTCATCATACCAATTGACATCAAAGGGCATCGCTCAAGCCTCTTATCATAACCGCAAATCTGGGTTGCCTATATCATCCTTTGCAAAAGGCAAGCATACACTACACGCTAACGCTTGCCTGCCCCCTGTTGCCGAATTAACACACTGCAATTAACCTTCCCCGCCTGACATTGCAATAAGGTGGCGGCTGAAGTCGTCAAAATTTCAACCCGCACACCACCCGCGCCAAATGGCTGTATGTTTATTACACCGCTGCTAGGACTAAAAATGGGGCGAATAACTGGCGGTGCAGTCACGATAGTCGCTGCTGGACGAATGGTCGGCGCAGGACTTGCTGTCGGCGGCACTCCGGTAGCGACGGCTGTTGCGCCCACCAGTGTTGCCGTGACATTCGCTTCACCTACAATGATCGTATTGCTCGTCCCGTCACTGATCCCACCTATCGGTGTGGCTGATGGTGCGAACGTAGCAATCACCGTTGACGCTGCCACTGTCGGGAGAACGCCCACAGTCGCGCCGACAGTCGGCGCTATCCTTGTCTCTCCATTGCTAATCGTGTTGCTTGTCCCGTCACTGATCCCACCTATCGGTGTGGCTGATGGTGCGAACGTAGCAATCACCGTTGACGCTGCCACTGTCGGGAGAACGCCCACAGTCGCGCCGACAGTCG
>JBBSBS010000528.1:0-4515 GCA_038251045.1 Aggregatilineales bacterium
AGAAAAGATAAAATCCAGTTAATATGAGAATCGTTCGTTACAGTTCGTATAAAGGAGAGGGCTTCGAATGAACGTAACAGTCTCCAATGCAGTTGACTTAGTAACGCAAATTGGCATTCTTAATGGGCAGCCTGGCTCACATACAATCACATTAGATGGCAATGACGCTATGTATGTTGTCTTTGAATCTACAGACATCATGTTTGGCCCTCTTGCTTTTCCGAAAATTATCTCGGACATCACTATCGATGGTCAGGGCAGAATGATAACCCGTGCAGCAGATGTAGAAAAATTTCGATTTTTCGGCGTTGACTCTAAAAGTCCTGACACTTATGGCAAGCTCACGCTTCTGGGACTTAAGTTATTCAATGGTGAGAGTGATGCTGGCGGCGGTGCAATCGTCAATGACGGTGAACTCCACATCGAGGATTGTTATTTCAGCGGTAATGTATCGGCAGGTGGAGGTGCGATCTACGGAGGTGATCTTAGGCCACTCGTTATTTCCGATAGTATTTTTTTGAATAACACTGCAATCGGCGATAACGCTAAAGGTGGTGCAATCTATGCCTCTACGAGCAGTTCCATGAACATCTCAAATTGCACATTTTTGTATAACCGAGTTAAGGGAGATGGTAGTCGAGGAAGTGCAATCTACAATACCAGTGGTGTCTCCGCGGCTATGAGTGATAGTAATATCTTCTGTAATGACGTAATCGATGTAATTGATGCGACTTACAATGAGGCAGTTTATAGTGTAAGTAATTTCACCGTTGAAGACAATTGGTGGGGCGACGCCAGCGGCCCAGATGGGGGTGGCATCAGCGGGTCAGGCCAACCTATTGGCGGTAACATTACAGTAACTAACTTCAGCTCCTCACCTATCTCACCCACCATTACTATCTTGTATGATCGGAGTGGTGTGGCTGAGTACGCAATTGAGCAGAGTCGCATTAATTTCGAATATTTTCCGTACGGTGCATCGAATGTGACAGATCATGCCGTAGCGAGGCCTGTGGATCCACTGGACATAGCTCAAGGTTCAGTTGGAGGCCCATTTTATTACGCCTCTTTGGTCAATCACTTGTCTGGTCATGGTGGTACAGGTTCAGCAGTTTTCATCTCAGAGTCGCTACATCTCGGTGGTGGTCTGCCAATGATTTTACGAAGTGTTGAGGACAATGACTGTGCTGTAAGCCCGCCTGAAGGCTATGATTGGCAGGATATTGGCTGGCGCATGTGTTGTAACGAAAACCTGGAATCGAATAGCGCAACTGGAACATGGCGTAATCATCTTGGTATTGTAGGTTTCTTTGGCACGCTGATTGCGACGTTAGAAGCCAACGATTTAAGCGGCTTAATGAATTTCGGAGCAGGCACTTTCCTCGATCAAGGAGCTTTTGAAACTTTTATATATAACTTATTTACTCCGGGTGAGACATTAGGAGATGTTAAGACCGGGGACTACATCTTCCTATCAAATGAGACACATGGTTTTCTCATTGTAGGTTGGGGGCCTGCTGGCGAATGCCCAAATTCTCTGAATGCACAAACCACTGATAATTCCCCAAATACTCAGTTTAGTGTTCAGCGTATTTTGGATGAGAATGGAAATCCGACTAATCAAGTTCCCTACATCGTGGATTTTTGCTACGGATTTACGGGACTTGGTAATCCACTTGAACCTCACGCTCAAGATAATCAAACAGGATGGTTGCAAGATCCTCGCCCTCGCCCCTTTTATTGCAGCGCTGCTCAGATGAATGAAGCGATCTTGGATAGGGATACGAATGATGATAATGCCAACCTCGACTATTACGGTTTCTATATCAGCGATTATATGCAACGGGTGCGATCATTACTTGAACGGTTCACGATAAATAATGTGCTACCAGATTGGCTTTTCTATCACTTTCCTGACGAGATGACACTGGATTTCAGTGAACTTCATTGCCCTCTAAATCCCTGTAGACCGATACCGGAGTCCTAAATCCCACTTTAAAGCTGAATAACGATAGGTGCTACTGTCGTTATTCAGCACCTTTTTCTCAATGATAATTTGGAGATCACCATGACCTCTCGCAAATGTCTGAAATTCGCATTTTTAGGCTGCCTAGCCATGTTTTTAAGCCTATCGTCTGGTGTGAAAGCGCAGTCGTCTGGGGCAGTGATGCCTGCTTGCGCTAACATCAACACAGTCACGATGCTGCATCAATATGCCGATGGCAGTGGTGGCACAGTCGAACAGGCTCAATCACTTGTCTGGTCGCCGGATGGCAAACAAATCGCCGTCTGGTTACAACGCATTGACGCTACCATAATTGTGAGCGACCCGACTAATTGGCTGCAAGTGTGGGATGTGGACGGGGGTAAGCTGGCTGCTGACTTGGAATTTGACCAGTACACCTACCCTACTGACATCGTTTGGTCAGCCGACAGCAGCAAGGTCGCCGTATCTTTCTCCAATAAAGTGCGAATTTGGGCGGGCGGTTCGGATTGGTCACCGACATTATTTGAAATTGATGACTTTGATCGTTTTGAACAAGTTATCTGGTCAGCCGACGGTAGTAAACTGCTTACCGCAAATGTAGTTTCGGACAAGGTTATCGCCAGCCCTAAGGGCATCACTCGATTTGCTAATGTTATCCACCGCTGGGATGTAACTACGGGCGAACTTCTGGATGAATCCCCAGCATTCGATCAGGCATTTTTGACTACAGATGGCGTACAGGCCATTGTCGTTTCCCACACCGATGACGGCTTGTCGGTTCGCACGGCTGAGGATGACCATGTTTTATGGTCGCTCCCTGGTGTTTATCTGGCGGGAAGTAGCTTTACCGACCATGTGCAGCGTGTGGCGACAATTATGGTTGGGAATCGCAACACCGACATCTCAGTTTGGGACATTCCTACAAATCGGAAATTGCTAGACCTCACGGGTGAGTATTTTCCAGCCGTCACCTTTTCCCCAAATGGTCGTTTTTTGCAAACGCGCTTAAATATGGTTGGCGAGTTCCCAATCTGGGATGTTGAAACGGGCGAACAGGTTAATTTGCCTACTATTGATGGCTATCCTTTGCAACTTGCAACTTGGTCACCAGATAATGCGTGCGCCATTTCGGGTGCGAGTAAAAAGCAAGGTTTCCAGAAACCAGATATGAAAGCCATGTTTATTTGGAGCACAATCGATCCTGAAAAGGCACGGATGCTAGATGAGAGTGATATGGGTTTCAGCAGTCCGGTCTGGTCGCCTGATAGCCAGCGGCTTGCGGTTATCTACAAAACCCCTGTGAGTCAGGATCACGGTTCAGCTTATCCCAGCCCACCTCCCCAATTCAGCACGGCACTGTATATCTGGACACGGGGCAATTGATTGGCCGACTAAATACCTTTGGCTATGAAATGAGTTTTTCGCCAGACAGCAGCCAACTCATCACCCGCACCGCCCGCGCGACGCTCACCTGGGATATGCGCGAATTTACGCAATAAAACGCGGCGCACCCCGAAGAGGCCGCCGCATGGGTTGAGAGGCTATTTAGTTACGTTGTCTGTAGAGGCTTGTCTGCCTTTGGCTACAAGCCCCTGCTTGTGCGTCGATGTTAGCGCCCGTAAGGATCGCGCCGTGTGGGGCGCGGGCTGCGTACCGGGATCGGAATAGGTACGGGGATGCGCTTGGGCTGCGGTGGATTAATCATGCGTTCGAGTTCTTCCAATAACCCGCGTAAACGGGTTCCCAGGCTGTCCGGTGCGTTACCCTTTTGATTCGCCACGACGATGACCTTTCTCGAACTCGCCACCCGGAAAAACCGAAGGGTTACACTGGATGGTGTATAAGAGCGGAATAAAAATCCCATGCAACTGATTATATGACATTGGCTGGAATGCGAAAAGGGGGTGGGGGTCTGATTGGTACTTATGGACCTAAAGGGACTCGAACCCTTGACCTCTTCAATGCCATTGAAGCGCTCTCCCAACTGAGCTATAGGCCCCTGGAGAGAACATTTTAGCCGCTTCACTTTTCAATGTCAATGCTTAAAGCATACAGCGGATTTATGTTTTTGAATAGAACACTTAGCACAATTCTCAGCTAATTTTTAGAATATTTTTACACAAACAAACCCTATCCAAACCGCCTCTCCCTCAAAATCGAAACAAATGTTCAAACAAATGTTTCACCTTTTTCAGAACATCCGTGCTAATCTGAGACTCGTTAGTCACGAATTGCCCGTCAGCCAGCTTTTTTAAGCAGCGACGAGCAGCCCATGACTATCGACTTTTTACAACAGTCACGGGGTAGTAGTCCAATCGCGCTCACGGGCGAACGGTTGGGGAGGCTAGTGGCTGATGATGGCTGTCCGCGTCTGCACCACGAAATCAACCGCGTGTGGCCGTGAAGAGACAGGCCGAAGCAAGTGCTGGGTGCTCAATCCTCAGTGCTGAGTGTATACAGCACAGTAACCCGGCAAATCATCCATTCGATTCGCATCAATCTTGTAGGGGCATGGCACGCCATGCCCT
>JBBSBS010000529.1:0-4507 GCA_038251045.1 Aggregatilineales bacterium
AGGTTTCACCTTCATCAAAAGCATCCAAGCCAGCAATGCAAAAGTCAAGCATTAGCAGATCAAGGCCGACGATAATCAGGGCAGTGTCAGGGGCAATCCAGCCAACCGGCAACAAAACCATTCCGGCACTCAATGTAAAAAAGAGGGTTAAGATCAGCAGCAGTATCCATAAGCGGCGGGTTTGTTCACGCCAGAGGCGATAGGCAACAAAAACTACCGTCAGTAGTAATAATCCGATTACGCCCGTACCGATGGTTCGAAAGAAAACTGCCGCCATGATATATGCAGAATCACCACTTGTCGTGGGGTTATAACTATAAGGCGAGGTGGTCAGGTAAGTGAGGATAATCACCACAAGGATAAAAAGTCGCAAGCCGAGTGTCAGCCAGCGCGGGAGTCTATCTACAGGTAGGAGATGGAGCGCCGCAGCAAACCAGCATAAGGCAGGCACGAGAAGCAGCGTCTTGCCGAGGGGGTCTAAAACAATAAGCAGATTCTGTTCCACGTCCTGTCGAAGCAACGAAACAAGGGCAAGACTGAAGGCGTAGGCGACCAGCCCTAAGCCGGTGTAAACCAGCACAGGTTTGGTGCGATCACGGGCGATCAAGTACAGACCGAGCCATGCGGTGAAGGCGAAAATGAGCAGATTGAGGAGTGAAATTGACATTGAAGGTACAAAAGTTTGAGACCGGGGCTAAGTCGGTGTAACCCCGGCGTGTTTAGTTATTAGGTGGCGTTAATGCTGAAAGCATCACGCGCGAGCTGCGTATCAATCAGCTTGCCGGCATCCCCGGTGGTGGCGTATTGATAGAGCGAGGCTTGAAAGATACCGTTGAGCGCACCGTTAATCAGGCTGAGGAAGATGAAGGCCAAGACCACGACTGCGACAGTCAGAACGATAACCACGATTGACTTGGTGGCGACTGCCAAGACGATGAGCACACCGCCTACAAGCACTAGTCCAAGTGTCACCAGACAAGATACTGCACCAATCGCCAAGCTGCCGGTGAATTTTTCACCCCACGTCTCCTTGAAAAGTGCAAAACTGCGCTTGAGCGAGTCCATCACGCCGACGTTTTCGACAACCAGTACCGGAATGGCGAAGAACACGACTAGATTCCATGCCCCTTGAATGATACTGGCAATGATGGCGGCAATAATCATGCCGACCGGATTACGCGAGCTACCTGATTGACGTATAGCGCGGGCAATCATGCCAACGGTGGCAGAGATCAGGGCGTACACGATGATTTTGCTGATGCGGGACATGGCGATGTTGATGCCATCCTGTACGGTAGCCGTTTCGCCGCGTGCCAGTTTCATCGCCGCGCCGACCAAGGCTGTGTTCGAGAAGATGATAACGGTATAGGTCACAAAGTAGTACAAGAACATCAGGATTGTAAACACGGTGCTGTTGACGTTGCCGGAGCTGCGACCATTTTGTTCGCTGAGGGCGCTGAAGATGCCGGTCGCGGTGACCGGAACGAAGAAGAGGATGGTGACGATAATCATGCCGATGAGCGAGATGACGGGGAAGATCAACAGTTGAGGGTTGGCGCGTAAAGCTGCCCAACTCTGGCGGGTGAGTTCCAGACCATTCTGAATACGACTACCACGACGAAACATAGGTTTTAGCCTTTCAAATAACAATAGTTAGCAAAAGCGGAATGTGATCCAGTATAGACCTGTTTTTACTAACGGACTATCGAAGCAAATCTATTTAATATCTATCACAGAGTAGGTTATACTTAGAAACTCAACCTTACCTGAATCCATCATTTACAGACGCTCAAAACCGCGTCTATACAGACGACATTCTATTTCATGCACGTTGAACATCTTTCGCTCACCAACTTCCGTAACTATGCACGACTGGAACTCAGCCTGCCGGTCAACCGCCCGATTGTGTTACATGGGGCGAACGCACAGGGCAAAACGAGCTTACTGGAAGCGATCTATTATCTAGCGGCTTCACATTCACCACACGCCAGCAGCGACCGACAGCTTATCAATTGGCGGGCGGAAGATGAACCGCTGCCCTTCGCACGTTTATCGGCAGAGGTGGAGGGACGCGGTGGCAGTTATAACCGTGTGGAGATGGCGCTGGTACTGGAACGCTCGCCGGATGGTGGGCAGCGCTTTAAGAAGAGCATCCGCATCAACGGGGTGGAAAAGCGGGTGATGGATCTGGTGGGGTTGCTGGCGGTGGTGCTGTTCCTGCCGCAAGACCTGTCATTGATCGAGGGCAGCCCGATTGAGCGCCGACGCTTTATGGATAATACGCTGTCGCAAGTTGACCGTGATTATGTGCAGGCGCTGACGGTGTATGAGAAGGCGCTGCCGCAGCGAAATGCCCTGCTCAAGCGGATTAGTGATGGGTATTCGAGCGTGGACGAACTGCCCTATTGGAACGATCAACTGGTATCGTCGGGGAGCGTGATTATCGCAAACCGGCAGCGATTCCTGCGGGAGTTGGAACTGAGCGCCCAGCAAGCGCACCTTGACCTGACGGGCAAGCGGGAGATGCTGACGTTGAGTTATCAGCCGAACTTCATGCCGACGGCTGAGGGTGATGGGCAGATGTCCTTTGACATGCTGGGATTGGATTTGCACCGTGATTTGAGCGCCGAGCAGATCGCACCGCAGTTCGCGGAGCAGCTTGAAAAGGAACAGAAGGAATCGATTGACCGAGGGATGACGTTGTGTGGGCCGCACCGCGATGAGCTGCGGCTGAACATCAACAACCGTGATGCGGGTTTGTACGGCAGCCGAGGACAGGCACGGACCGCTGTGATGGCGCTGAAGCTGGCAGAACTGACGTGGATGCGCGAACGAATCGGGGAATGGCCGATTCTGTTATTGGATGAGGTGGTGGCGGAGTTGGATGCGCAACGGCGAAGCTATCTGCTCGAACGGATTAACGGGGCGACGCAAACGCTGTTGACGACTACGGAAATGGATATTTTCCCGGCGGAATTCGTGGAACGGGCGACGGTGTGGGAAGTGAGTGATGGACAGATTGATACGAACAAGGCCAATTCGATTAACCACAAAGACACAGAGAGTTAAGCGCAAAGACTCCACTTTGCAGCAATAAGTCTACTGTCCGTGAACATGACGCGATTTGGTGGCGCTATTTTGTGTCGTCGTCGTCGTCGTCGGAAACGACACAAATGTTGTTGTTGTTGCAATTGAGAATGTGTTTTTTTGCAGATGATTACGGGAGAAAGCTGCGAAAGCTGCAAATACCACAAGTGCAAAATGTCGAAAATGTCGTCACAGTCGCCGGTGTCAGAGTGACATTTGGCAAAATTAGCACTATAGATTTCGGCAATGCCAAAGATCGGTTTTGTGCCGAGTTTGCCAAGGCGGGATGGGGTTTGGCAGCGCCATCTCCGACTGTACAATAAACCCTAGAGGATAGTATAAGGCATAGTGGCGGCTTAAGGGTGACCATTTGGTCGGACATTTGGTAACCGTTAAGGGTGGCTGGCGCTAACTTAGCAGGCGAGGCTATGGGGCGCGGAGTTGGCGGGTGGTTGGGAAAGGGTTTGTGGGGCAAACCGAAAGTAAATGTTTGTCATAAGAAGTGGCATGGGACAAGGAAATGCGGGAGGGTCTGAGACCCTCCCGTACGAGAAATACAAGGCGGGGAAAAGAGGAAGGAGGAAGGGGCTGGCGCTACGCGCCTGCTGCTGACGCAGCAGCGCCCCGACAGCGTACAGGGTCAAGGCGAAGGGGGACCCACCACCCGAAAACCGCTACGGCCGACACGGTAGAACGGACCGCTGTAGTCGCGGGACGCAGAACGTGCGTAGTCCTGATAGAGGCTCCACGACCCGCCCCGCAGAACACACTTAATATCCGGCCCAGAATCGAGACCCTCGCGGACATCATCAGCCAGATAGGGATAGGGTTGATAAATACTGTTGACCCATTCCAAAACGTTACCCGACATATCCAAAGCACCGATCCAAGACGCACCCGAAGCCCGGATACCGGATCCAACGGCAGCAATCTTGCCACCTAAATTGCCGCTAATAACTACACGTTCCGCATCAAAGGTACTGCCCCACGGGTAAATGCGGTTTTCAGGTCCGCGGGCGGCCCATTCCCATTCGGCTTCGGTGGGTAAACGACCGGAACGCCATCGGGCATAGGCAGAGGCTTCAAACCAATTAATACCGACACGGGGCTGCTGAGGATTTGTGAAATTGTCGTGATCTAGGGGAGTCGTTATCTTTTCCTGTTGTACCCATTGCCAGCCCGATTTTGTCCAGAAGTCGGCGGTTTGGTAACCGCCTTCATCGACAAAGCGGGCATAAGATTGGTTGGTGACAGGCGTGAGATCGAGCCAAAAGGGATGGGCGATCTGAACCTCGTGAATCGGTTGTTCATCTGCTGTTTCGTTCGATCCCATCAAGAATTTACCGGCAGGGACGTAGACCATTTCCACACCTTTGTCGTCGGTCATGCGTGTGCCGGGGGCGGGTTCGGTGGTTGGGAG
>JBBSBS010000530.1:0-4488 GCA_038251045.1 Aggregatilineales bacterium
GGTTGAATATCGTTTGTCACATTTTGCTCAATGGTTGCAATCCATTCGACAATTTCTTGTTTTGTTTGCGGATCATTCATATGGGTTACCTTCAGAAATCACAATAAGCTAAAAAGAGTCGTCTATTGATTAGGCGTTGTAGAGTGTTTTTAAACGCTGCCGTAGCTCTGCATGTTCCAGCAAGTCAGTCGAATCTGAAAATTGATCAATAGAGCCGATGTCAACCGGAATATGCTTAACAGTTTCGTCCTTAATTTGCGCCTTGATCGCAGTTGCAAACTGGTCACCGTGAATCACTTTGAATGGTCTTCCCCAGTAAGGTGAAACTTTTGTGGATAGTGCTTCCGTAATGCCCAGCCCATTATGCATTTCTGCCAGCACCTCATATGCCTGCGACATACATTGTTCTCGTTCGCGCCACGACTGCGCCAGCATCGTCCAGCGCAAAATCGGGGTCAGTCGTTCCGCACAGGTTAGTTGGGCAAATGCCGTCCCGAACCACTTCGAATAAGGTGCATATTGCCGTTCCATCAGAAAGCACAGTCGCATTAAATCGCGTACCAATCGGGCGGCAATCACCTGCGACCCCAAATCGTCACCCACAAAACCGGTACGCCCAACGAAGGCTTCTTCTTGCCCGATCCGTGTCCAACCTGCCGCCAGCATATACAACCATATATCGTGCGGATAATACTGGAAACGCTCGCGTGCGGCCTCTAGTCCAATCCCATCATGGTATACCGCGCCCGCTGTAAATGCCCGTAGCCGCTGTGATGGAATCGTCAGCCAATCGCCTGCATCGAGCTGTTGGTCAATATCGATGTTGAGTAACCCTGTGACAAGCTGCCTCAAAGTCATAATTTCAACACGGTGATTAATCGGCCTGCTGAGAGCAGGTTGTAAATGTTGTACCCCGTGGTCGTTTGGGTTTGGCGGACTAAAATGCGTAGGGTAACCTCTAAACTCAAATGGGAGTTCGTTTGCCAGCGTGTCGTGAATCGCCTTTCGATACTGCTCATAATCGGTTGGGTTCAGAAATAGAAGGACACGCGGCCCCCAATGATGGTCGCTGGACATTGGCGTGTCAAAACCCAGTACCTCGGAACCGCTGCCGATGAGTGCGGCACTATGAGGCACATTGTGATAATGAGTATTCAGTATCGGCCTTACCGCATCGTGGTAAAACGTTTCGCTTAACTTTAATCCGGGGATAAAATCACCCATTAAGCCATGCTCCAATAAACCCGTATTCGTAACGACACGTCATTATAACCGGATCAGCCAACTCTGTAATCTTCATCAACCAATCCTGTAATACAATATTCACAATACAAAGTGATTATTGTTCGTTAAATTGGCATGTCGGTTTGTGACTTACTTCCGAAAGAGTCTTATGAACTTGGCAGTGTTATCCCGCGTTGCTGAAAAGTTGACCAGCCGTGTCTCTGTAGGCAAACGGCGCCTATCATATCCAGTTGTGGTTGTCCTCGTAGCAATAATTTATCTGGTTGTGGGTAAGTCTGGGCTGCAATTCGCTGTTGTACATGAAAATGTAACATTGGTTTGGGGTGCTGCCGCAGTAGCCCTTGTCGCCCTTCTCAAAGGCGGATTGCGCCTGTGGCCTGCCATTACTCTGGGTGCATTTTTAGTCAACTTCGGCACCGGCCTCTCTTTACCAGTTGTTCTGGTGATTGCATTTGGTAACACATTAGGCTGCGTCGTTGGCGCGTATCTGTTGTTATACGTCGTTCGGATGCACCTTTCGTTTGACCGAATCGCCGATGTGTTTCTGTTTGTGGCCTGCGGCGTAATCGTTAGTACCTTTATATCGGCTGCGATAGGTAGTCTTGCCTTAGTCCTCGGTCAAGGACTGCCTATCGCCGGGGTTCCTCACGTCTGGCTGGAATGGTGGATGGGCGATGCAATCGGCGTTCTGATTTTGGTTCCCTTTATTTTGCTGTGGTGGAACAATTTTCACCTCCATAAAAGCTATTGGAAGTGGATCGAGTTTGTTGGCCTGACGATTGCCGTTTGTTTGGCTGGATATATCATCTTCGCTCGTGATATTTCTGAAGCAACCGATTATCCCTTAGCCTATCTCATCATCCCGTTTATCATCTGGGTAGCGCTTCGCTTCAGCATGAAAGCGACAGTTATCATTTGTCTGCTCATTTCTTTTGTTGGGACCAACAGTATTGCTCAACAGCTGTCCATCCTAACCGACGCACAACTCCATCGAGATCTAATCTATCTCTGGAGTTTCATTGCCGTTACCACAATTTGTGCTCTATCCCTGTCCGCGATTATCGCGGATCGTCGCCGCTTTGAGCGTGAATTATTGCGTGAGCGCGATTACATCACGCAAGTTATGAATGCGATGGCGCATGGCGTTGCCGTTACGGATATGGATGGGCGTTTTGAATACCTTAATCCCGCCTATGCTCAGATGTTGGGTTCTTCACAGGAAGCCCTCATTGGAAAAATCCCAAACGAAGTTCTACCTCCGAGTGAACGTGCCATCGTCAGTAACACCTCTATTCGGCTGACTTCCGATTTTCGCACAGCCTATGAAACACGCTTTCACCGTCAAGATGGTACATCTCTCGACGTGTTAGTTCATGGTTCCCTTCGACGTGATCAGGTCGATGTAACCGGTATCATCACTGCCGTTACCGACTTGACCGAACAAAAGAAAACGGAAGCCGCCCTTCGCCATAGCGAGGCTCGTCTGCGCAGCATTATCAACAACCTGCCCTTTGACCTTTGGGTGCATGATGCGCAAGGTCGTTGTATCCTCCAAACACCGGAGTCCATTAAGTTGTGGGGTGATGTGCAGGGCAAGACGGTTGCAGAAGTCAATGTGTCGTCTGAAATTATTCAGAGTTGGCAAGCGATGAATGCCCGTGTCGCACGCGGTGAAACCTTGCGCGGTGATGTGACCTACCCAATAGATAATCACCAGCGTCACTTTTACAATATCACCTCCCCTGTACGCGATGAAAAAGGGGCATCACTTGGCATTCTCGGAATCAATATCGACATTACCGAGCGTGTTCTTGCCCAAGCCGCTCTTCAGCAGAGTGAAGAAACATCAAACGCATTTTTAGAGCAGTTGAAAGCGCTTCAGGATATAACCATCGAGCTAGCTCAAACCGAATCGTTTGACAGTTTTTGCTTAAAAGCCATTGAACTGGGGCGTAGTCGCCTCAAGTTTGACCGTATGGGCTTATGGCTGATAGATGAAGATGACCCGGATTTTACTGTTGGCTCGTTCGGCACAGCCGAAGACGGCACTATTCGCGACGAACGAAACGTTCGTGCCCCCACAGCAATCATATTGCCGCAGCTAACCAACGTAATCCAAATTCACGACAAAAAGTTTTACTATAATCCGGATAGCCCACACTTGAATGACCATTCCGAATCAGTTGGGCATGGTTGGTCGGCGATTGGTTATCTAAGCGATGGTAAGCAAATAATCGGTGGGTTGTCTACCGATAACTACTTCTCGCATGAACCCCCCCGTCCTTACCAACTGGAATTATTGACCCTCTATAGTAATGCGTTGGGACATTTATGTGTTCTTAAACGTGCAGAAGCCAGCTTGCAAGTCAGCGAAGAACGTTTCCGTTCGGTATTCAGTAGCGCAAAAGTTGGGATTGCTCTTGCCAACACCAAGGGCTATATCATCTCCGCTAATCCGGCCATTCAGGAATTGCTCGGTTATACCGAATTGGAATATAGCCGGATGACTTTCGCGCAGCTGACACATCCCGACGACCGCGATAGTAACAACGACCTGTTTAAGCAGTTATTGCAGGGTGAGATCACTTTTTTTCAGTTGGAAAAGAGATACATCCGTAAGAATGGCGAATCAGTTTGGGTTCGTCTTAATGTTTCGCCTTTTCCGGGAAGATATGAGACTCATGTGATAGCCATCGTCGAAAATATTGATGCGCGAAAGCAGGCCGAAGCCGAAATCCAAATGTTGAATGCTAACCTTGAGCAGCGAGTGACCGACCGTACTATTGAGCTTCAGGTGGCTAATGAGCGCTTGACAGAACTTGACCGTCTAAAATCTAAGTTTATCGCGGATGTGACCCATGAGCTGCGCACCCCATTGACCGTTCTCAGTACGCGCGTCTATTTGCTGCACCATAGCCCGCCCGAAAAACATGCTGGGCATCTTGTTGCGCTCAAAGAACAGCTTGAACGGTTGACTAATTTCGTCAATGCCACCCTCGACCTATCGCGTTTGGAATTACTGGATGAAAAGGTTGCGTTTGGTTCTATTGATCTGAACGACGTAGTGCAGCAGGTAATTTCGGCACTTCACCTCCGCGCCGAGGTAGCAGGGCTCCAAATGACGTTTCAACCCCAAACTATTCCCCCTGTACGGGGTGAATTTAATCAACTTGCACAAGTTGTGACAAATTTGGTTGCTAATGCCGTGAATTACACCCCTAATGGAAGCATCACGGTAACCAC
>JBBSBS010000531.1:0-4481 GCA_038251045.1 Aggregatilineales bacterium
CGTAGAGCGTTTGCCAGCCCTCTTTTTTGTTGACGGGATCAAGCGTATCAATCAACAAGCGTGTAACGGGGCTAAGTGTTAGCCCTTCTGGTATATCCATTTTCGCCATAATACGGCGAAAGGCATAAGCATCCTCGCGAGTTAGTTTCATAATAAGACCGCTCCTTCACGTGTTTTAAATAACCCTGTTGTCACTTCCTGAACTCTTGAAATGATTGCAAAAAGGCTGAACGTTGCGAGAGCGAACCACGTGAAGACAGTGAGAATATCCGCTTGATGAAACTTTTTCCAAACGGTGGTATAATACTAGATCACTTTGAACAGGGTTTTTGACCCCGTTCAGTCGTGGTTCACCGGGCTGATCTGCGACGGGCTTGCCTGGCATTGACGCAGATTGGCTCGGCTCCAAATAGGGACTTCCGCGTTGTTGCATCCTAATTTCTCCTTACTTACTGTGATACAATTCAATCACCTAATACGAACAAATATTCTAGGTTTTCATCATATCACAAAAATGAAACACTGGTGCATCGGGTAGTGTCAAAAAACCTGTTTGTTGGAAGATTCCTACCAAAACCACCGATAAGTTTGGGGTGTATTTAAGAACTGTGTCACGAGGGGCAACTTTTGTCAGGATAGATGAAGGGTTGTAATCACATTAAAAGCTATCACACTTTCTCCAAGATAATGATTTATCAACAGGAGAAAGTAGATGAAGCAAAATTGGACAACCGATGAAATCATCGAACAGTTTACCTTGCTGGAAGAAGAGCAGAAATTTGTCAAAGCGAATGCACCCCATAACAAGTTAGGTAAAGCACTTCTACTGAAATTCTTTCAATACGAGGCTCGCTTTCCAGAAGACCTATCAGAAATTCCCTTACAAGCAGTGGAGTATGTTGCCCAGCAATTGGATCTGTCCCCGATTGTTTTTAAGGCATATCAATGGCGTGGTCGTAGCATTAAAAATCAACGTAATGCGATTCGTGAGTTAATGGGATTTCGTTCTGCTACGGTAGCGGATCAAGACGAATTGCGCGACTGGTTACTCCATGAAATTCTACCGGATGAATATCGCCTCATTTACCTCGAAGAACAAGTCTATGTTCGACTTCGGAAACTGCGAATCGAAGCACCTTCAAAAGGGCGTATCAAACGATTAATTGCGTCGGCTGTCCATCGTTACGAACAAGCTTTCTTTGCTCAAACAGCCGAACGCCTATCACCAGAGGTCAGAAAATCGCTTTATGATCTCATCCAACACACCCGAGTACTGGACGATGATATAGCATTGGATGCTGATGAAATCCTCCACTATCCGATCCATGAACTGAAAGTGGGTGCTGGCAATGCCAAGGTCAAGAATATCAAGCGGGTCTGTGCTCGTCTCAAGCAGTTACAGTCGATTGGGTTACCTGAAGATATGTTTGTTGGGATTCCGTTGCGCTTTTTGCGCCAGTATCGTGAGCAAGTTGCGGTTGAGTCGCCCAGTCACATGAGGCTACGTCATCAGAGCAAATCAGGGGACATGCAAACACTGACGATGCTGGCTGCCTTCTGTTGGGTGCGCCAGCGCGAAATCACTGATGATCTGGTCGACTTACTCGTTCGAGTGCTCAATGACATTCGGGTGCGTGCTAAATATAACGAAGAAAAACATCTCCTGAAGGACTATATTCGGGTGAATGGTAAACAGCAATTGTTGTTTCGGCTAGCCGAAACGATGTTGGAAAATCCAGATGGCATCATCCGCGACGTATTATACCCGGTAATCGGTGAAGCTCGCTTGCAGGCATTGGTCGAAGAAGCTAAGAATAGCGGTGTATACCAGCAATCTGTCCAAGTGCGGATCACAGCCTCCTACAGTCATCATTATCGGCAAATCTTACCGCCCTTACTGGATGTGTTGCGTTTTCGTTCCAACAATGAACAATACCGTCCCCTCATAGATGCCTTGAAAATCGTCGAAAAATATATGCCTCGAAAAAGTGCTTATTATCCCAAGAAAATCATTGTTCCCTTGATTGATGTGATCCCAAAGCAGTGGCACGACTGGGTGTATCAAGAAGATAAACGAGGTGCTCCCCACATTCGTCGTTCCCGTTATGAAGTCTGCATTCTGCAAACGCTGGGCGAAAAACTGCGTTGTAAAGAAATCTGGATTCAGGATGCTGATCGCTATCGCAACCCAGCAGAGGATGTACCCGCCGATTTCAGTGACAAACGCGAGCTATATTATGCAGCCCTAGGTCTGCCTCTAAGCGGGCAACAGTTCGTGAAACATCTCAAAGAACAAATGCGCCAGTCTTTGAAAGATTTGAATGATACCCTACCGAACAATGATGCCGTTGAAATCCTGTCCAAAGGTGGCGGATGGATCAAACTTCGACCCTATGAAGCACAAGAAGAGCCAACCAATCTACGATATCTCAAAGGTCACATCAAACAGCGCTGGTGGATGACAGATTTGCTGGATGTCCTCAAAGAAGTCGATTTACGGGTGGGATTCACTGACAAATTTGCCAGCCTCACCGGTCAACAACGCTTGCCCCAAGACGAACTACAACGGCGTTTGTTGCTCTGCCTCTTCGGTCTGGGCACAAACACAGGTCTGAGTAGCATCAGCATGGGTGATCATGGAGTCAGTTACAATAATTTGCAGTATACGCGACGGCGATTTATTGCTAAAGACGAATTGCGTCGTGCAATTGGACAGGTAGTGGACGCAACATTGGCGATCAAATCGCCTCATATTTGGGGAGAAACCGCCACATGGTGTGCTTCTGACTCCAAACAATTCGGAGCATGGAGTCAAAACCTGCGGGCACAATGGCACAAACGATATCGTCAGTCCGGCGTGATGGTCTACTGGCATGTCGCTAAGCAATCCCTTTGCATCTACTCACAACTCAAAGCACCGTCTTCATCAGAAGTATCTTCTATGATAGAAGGCGTATTACGTCATTGTACGGCTATGCAAGTGGATCGCAATTATGTCGATACGCACGGTCAGAGCGAGGTCGCCTTCGCTTTCTGTAATCTATTGGGATTTCAACTGATGCCTCGTTTCAAAAATCTGCATGAACAAAAATTGTCGCTAGCTGATAAAGGTCAGGCAAGCCAGTTGGGCAACCTCCAGCGGATATTACAGGGTGTTATCGATTGGAAACTCATTGAGCGTGAATATGATGAAATGGTCAAATATGCTACTGCACTTCGGATGGGTACCGCTGACACAGAAGCCATTCTTCAACGTTTCACTCGCAATAATCACCAACATCCCACTTACAAAGCGTTCTCAGAGTTGGGGCGTGCGGTTAAGACAGTCTTTCTTTGTAATTACTTGATGAATGAAGATGTCCGTATCGAAATCCATGAGGGCTTGAATGTGGTGGAAAACTGGAATAGTGCCAACAGTTTTATCTTTTACGGTAACCGTGGCGAAATCAGCAGTAATGATGTCGATGCTCAAGAGATTACTATTCTCTCGATGCACTTGTTACAAGCCTGCCTTGTTTATGTCAATACGCTGATGGTACAGGAAGTGTTATCCGAACCAAAGTGGTATGATCGCATGACCGAAGCCGATTGGCGTGGGTTGACACCTTTATTTTACCTGCATGTCAATCCCTACGGTCGTTTCAATTTGAATATGGGGCAGCGTATTCCACTTGCCAGCTAATTTACCGATTTTATCATCCTTCGTCCTGTGTGGCACTTCTCCCACCCGGAATGTAGGTGTACAAAGTCGATAATGAAACGCTAAAAGTATCGGCAATTTCCTGAACGGTGAGATCAGGGTCACGCAACATCGCTTTTGCTTTCACGACATCCTTGGTGGACAAAGCGCGGGGTCTTCCTCCTACTCGACCCCGTGCCTTTGCAGATAGCAATCCAGCTATTGTTCTTTCCTTAATGAGGGAACGTTCAAACTCTGCTAATGCCCCAAAAAGATGAAACACCAACTTGCCACTTGGCGAAGTTGTATCAATGTTTTCTGTAAGAGACCGAAACCCCATTTCTTGTTTTTCCAGATCCTCGACTGTCTCAATCAGTTGCTTGAGTGAGCGAGCCAATCGATCCATCTTCCATACAACCAATATGTCGCCAGAACGCATGTATTTGAGTGCTTCTGCAAGTTGGGGTCTATCTTGCCTTGCACCGGACACTTTTTCTTCAAGGATTTTTTCACAGCCGGACTGTCGTAGAGCATCCAATTGTAATTCCGAACTTTGGTCTTGGGTCGAAACTCTTGCGTAACCAATTAGCATCCTAGCATCTCCTCTATTGCTTCCAGAAAACGTTCCTCAGTCTAGCTTTTCGGAAATAAGGTTTCAAGAAACAGTTTTCGGAAATAAATTTTGTACAAAATGGTCGATTTGTGTAGATAGGCGTAGACTATCCAGAAAAGGTTCCTTTTCTGGATACTTGTCCGCTTGTTGAAAACTTGCCCCTCATGACACAGTTCTTAAACACACCCC
>JBBSBS010000532.1:0-4425 GCA_038251045.1 Aggregatilineales bacterium
GTTGGCTGGTACACTTTCATACTCTGCGGTATATGAATTGTTTGCAGGGGTGCTCCATCGTTCGCCGCAGCAGATTCAAACTGCCCATCGGGCGTTTCATACTTATATATTGAGTATTGGTGGCAGCATTGGGGGCACCTCGCCGATTCTCCTGCTGGCGGTTCCGGGTGCGATTATGCTTTATCGCCAAGGACGTTACCGTTATCCATTGGCGATTGTGGCAATCCTGATGGGATTTGCGGTTGGTTATGCAGTATTGCGAGGCGATCATTGGTTTGGTGGATTATCTTGGCCGCCCCGGTTTCTTATTCCTGTTGTACCCTTTTTGATGTTGGGTACGCTGCCTGTTTTGGATAAGGTTCTTCGGTTACCTAGTCGCCGCCGGATTATATTTAGTGTGGCACTCATTTGCATCTACAGCGTGTGGATTCAGGTGTGTGCTGTATCCGTAGAATGGGGACAATATGTTCGTTTACTTCCACCCGAAGCCAATGGCTTGGGTGAATGGGGTGGGGGATTGAATGTGGTGCGATATCTGCGCTGGGTGCTGATTCCCGCCGCGTGGGGACAGGTTCCGTTTGACTTTGCGTGGGTGCGGGTGGGTGTTCCGGCGTGGCCTATTGTCTGCTGCATTGTTGTAGCGCTGGGCGTAGTTTGGCTCATTTCTCTAGGAGGTAAGCAGCCAAAAGCAGTAAAGATTCATTTGCGCGGAAGTTTATTGCAGGTGGGCATATCTATTATCTTAATGTGCGGTTTGATCGGGTTGGGTCTTGGTGCAATTGACACTGATGACCTGTATTCAGGTTCAAATGCATCTCTCCGTGCGGTATTGCCACTAATTGAGTCAAATACAAAATTGGGTGATGTGCTTTTGCTTACAGATAATGAATACGAATTATTTTTCTTAAATCACGGCAAATTGTCGTTTCCGCGTGTGATATCTCTGCCGGATGCGCCCGGTGAACAACCGAGCCCGGAGCAGCCCGCGTTAGTAAAGTCAACTAATCCAGATGCACTGCTGGTCAAGTCGTCCGTACCACTTATTTATAATTTAGCTCAAAATCGGTCAACGTTGTGGATAATGGCTGATCTTGGAGTTTGGCACCCGTGGGCTGTTCGCCCGGTTGAGCGATTCATGGTGACACATTTTTACCCGATCCGCGAACTTGTTCCTGATCCGCCTGATCCCCGAATTAGATTAATTGAGTACAGCACGGTTCACGCACCTGATCCTTTCGCGTTTCGTGGACCTGATAACCTTTCGGATTTGCGTTTTGGGGATTTCGTTCGATTGGCCGGGTTTAGTCTGCCGTCCGGTACAAGTTATAAGTCCGGTGACATTTTGCCGCTGTCGCTTTACTGGCAGACGGAGACAGCACTTCAACATGATTATACGGTTGCCTATTTTCTAGCTGATGCTGACGGAAACAATGTCGCGCAGGGGGCGGATTCCCAGCCCGCATCCGGATTTGCCCCCACAACAAGTTGGTTACCCAATGTTCCTCAATGGGATAACCGTGCCCTGCGTTTACCGGAGGCTCTCATTCCCGGCACGTACAAGATTTGGCTGCGGCTTTATCAATCCGACGACAATAGCATTTTGCTGCCCGTTACGGGAACAAGCGTGCGTGATAAATCGCTTGGTGTATTACCTGTTGAGATCACCATTACTGGTTAAATTAACAGACTGGATTAACCCGGTCAGGCAACGGTGTGCCATAAACACCGGCAATCAGGTTTTCGGCAGCCATTGTTGCCATTTTGTCACGCGTGCGCTGGCTTGCACTTCCGATATGAGGAACGACGATGACATTTGGTAATTGTAAGAGAGGGTCATCTTTCGACATTGGTTCAGGGTTGGTCACATCCAATGCTGCCCCGCCGATGATACCATTTTTCACCGCTTCGTAGAGTGCTTGTTGATCAACAATGGGGCCACGTGCAGTATTAATCAAAATCGCCGATGGTTTCATTTTAGCAAGTGTATTCGCGTCGATCATCGCGCGTGTTTGGGCGTTTAGGGGGACATGGATCGAGACGAAATCGGATTCCTGTAATAGTTTATCTAAGGAAGTGAGTTCGATTTGCTTGTCAGCAAGATTGGCAGCGTTTCTGCTGGGACTATAAGCTAAGATGCGCATATCAAATCCGCTGGCACGGCGCGCAACGGCCTCACCAATTCTTCCCAGACCGACGATACCGAGGGTTGCCCCGCTGAGGTCTGCGCCGAGCAAGGCCATCGGTTCCCATGTGCGCCAGTTGCCTTCACGGATGTATTCCACACCTTCGACAATGCGCCTTGCGGCAGCCAGCAAAAGGGCGAATGCTAAATCTGCTGTGGCATCGGTTAATACGCCGGGAGTATTGCCGATTGAAATTCCACGGGATTGAGCTGCTTTGACATCAATGTTGTCGTAGCCAACTGCGATCTGACTGATTACTTTTAGTTGTTGGCCTGCGGATTCGATTAAAGGGGCATCAATGCGGTCATTGAGAGTCGATAGGAATCCGTCAACACTTTTAACCTTCTCGATAAGTAGTTCATAAGGCGGTGGCATAACTTCAGGCCAAATATCGGCATCGCAGGCTTCTCGAATCAATTTGAGGCCAGCTTCAGGTATAATTCGGCTGACAAAAACTTTGGGACGCATAGTGTCTCCCATGATAAAGTGCTTGATCTGGCTGTAAGTCCACAGACTTTAGCGACGAATTGATATTTCAACAACGAGGTTGTTTGCATGGCACAGGTTTTGCGGCGTGGTTGGCAGCTCGGGTTGTTATTACTATTTTTAGTAGCTGTTTTTCATGTCACCAGTATCCAAAACCGATATATGCGGGATGACGAGGAAATCGCTTTTCGCACGACCAGCCGTGACCTGAGCTATACCGTTTGGTATCAGGCGACGCAAGATGTTCACGCACCCGTATGGTTTTCCTCTTTCTGGTTGTGGCAGCAGTTCGTCGGCAGTACTGAATTCATGGGACGAGTTTATAGTGTTTTGGCGAACATTTTGACGCTGGCATTGGTTTACCAAATTGGCCTCAAGTGGTTCAAGTCGGCGCGCGTGGGCATTTTCGCAGTTGTGTTGTTGGGCATAAACGCTTACTTTTTTACATACGGTCTCGAAATTCGCCCGTATGCCGTTAATATGCTGGCTGCTACATTTTCGATGTGGTGCTTTCAACGCTGGTTGACACAGCGCACGTTACCATCAGCTTTGATATACGGTGTGACGGTTACGTGGATGTTGTATCAGCATTACTTTCTGATATTTTTGGTCGTGGCGCAGGCGCTCTATCTGCTATTTGTCAGTCGCCCCAGTCGACAAATGATCCAGCAAATTCTGGCAGCATGGCTATTAGCATTCTTGTTGTGGTCACCGTGGTTCCCGATTGTTATCCATCAAGTCAAAACACTGATCGCTATCGAGTCTAGTTTTGGGAACGCGCGCGGTGTTGCAGGGATTGGCAGCACAACCGAACCTACGACCCTGCCTGCTATAGGCATGCTCATAAATTTAATGACCAATGGGCAACCTGTTCTTTACATCGCGTTATTCGTATTCGGGTTTGTCCACGCATGGCGCAAACAGAATTATTGGTTAGTACTACTCTGGGCGGTTGCGGTTCCGGTGGTTGCACTGCTAATTAATTTGGTTTTTGCAGTTTATACACCACGTTATATTACTTATTTATCAGTGGGATTTGCTCTGGTAATGGCGGTTGGAATTTATGCGCTGCCGCGACGGCTGCATTGGGTGGTGCTGGCGGGTCTAGTCACGATTAGCTTATGGTCGCTGCCATCTCAGTTTTCACCTAACCGCATTCAATATCGGGATTTTTATCAGGAGATGGCGCGCAATTCTCAACCCGGTGACATGATGTATATTGATAAGGGGGATCTCAAAAACAACGTTGTCCTGTGGCAAATGGCGCATTACCTGCCACCTGAGATTCTTAATACCTATACAGAGGATATCGATCAGGCGCGTACTGCCCGCCGAATCTGGTTTACGACTGCTGAATGGTTCGATGAGGAAGTTCGTGCCCATTTTGACGCACTCGAACCTGATTACCCTGTTCAAAAGGTTATCGGAGATTGCAACCGCGGTTGGTGTTATCTGGTGCAACTGATGGAAGCGCCGCCCCTTTCATCTCCAGAATTGTTTGGGGATGACATGCCATTTTGGGGCGTGGATGTTGAGGCGGTTACTCATGCTTCGGTTGATGTGCATCTATGGTGGCGCGTTGATCATGCTCCCGCGAAAAGTTATTCGATTGGGCTGCATCTGCTGGACTCAGATGGAAATATTGTGACTCAGGTGGATGGCCCGATTCATCATTATGGTACTGAGATCGTGGATACTATAGCAATGCAGCCTGAGCGAATATATATTGATTATCGTAATTTGGCGTTGCCGACGA
>JBBSBS010000533.1:0-4405 GCA_038251045.1 Aggregatilineales bacterium
AGCCGTGCGACCAACCGAAGCAACTATTGCTGATAACCAACATCCTACTCGCCGCAGTAAACCGACGATTCGAATCTTACTGGCGGATGACCATGTAATGCTGCGGCGGATGCTGGCAACATTCCTTGAGTCACGCGAGGACTTTGTGATCGTAGGCGAGGCTTCTGATGGCGACAT
This sequence comes from Aggregatilineales bacterium, assembly GCA_038251045.1. Lineage (GTDB taxonomy): Bacteria > Chloroflexota > Anaerolineae > Aggregatilineales > Phototrophicaceae > CFX2. The sequence goes on from JBBSBS010000533.1 coordinate 178, forward strand.
TGCGCTGCGCGAAACATTGGCACTGCTACCGGATGTCCTGCTGCTCGATTTGAATATGCCGGGCAAAGGTGGTCTGGAAATTTTACCAACGGTGCGTGCCGAAGCACCGAATGTCAAAGTGCTGGTATTGACCGGACGCGACGAAGATTGGTACATCATGCGGGCGATGCGAGCTGGCGCACATGGTTATGTATTGAAATCGGGCGACGAAGGCGAATTGATTGATAACATTATTAAAGTGACACAGGGGCAGATGGTGCTTGGGCAAGGTGTTGCCGAGCGAATTGTGACCGGCATGATCGGCGGCGTCCATCAAGGCGATCTGGGTGTGACCGAGAAGCAGGTGCTGTTGTACGTGGCAGCCGGATTCGAGAACCCCGAAATCGCACAACATTTGCAACTGAGCCTAACAGCCGTCATCGAATCGATGGCACAAGCGATGAACAAACTTGGTGCGTCCGACCGCCATGCAGCCGCGCTTTCGGCACTCCGCCATGGCTTGATTAACCTTGATGAACTGCATGATCTGTAGCGATTTGTGGTAAGTGAGAACTTCAGACTTGAGGCGGCGAGTTCTAATTTTTGGGCAGTAAAATGCTAAATACCGCACCACCCTCCGATGCGTTTTTGGCTCGAATTTCGCCGCCGTGAGCCTCAACAATCCGCCGAGCAATCGACAAACCGAGTCCTGAACCGCTATCTGTGGGACGGTGAGCCGCACCACGATAAAAGCTTTCAAAAAGATGCGGTATATCTTCGGCTGCAATACCGGGGCCGCTGTCTTTTACTTCGAACACCACCTGCTTTGCATCCGTGTGACACGCGACATCAATTTTCCCTTCTTCAGGTGAGTAGTGAACGGCATTATCCAACAGATTCGAGAGCGCAACTTCAATGAGGGTTTTATCAATCTGAAGGACAGTACCCGGATTGCACTGTGAGAGCAGCAGTAGTTGATTTTTTGTATTGATCTTTTGGAAAGAAGTTACCAGTGTTTCCAGCAGTTCATTTATATCCACCTCGCTGCGGTTAAGCTCATGTTCCGGCAATTGATCCAAGCGAGAGAGTGCGATCATATCGGCAATCATTTGAATCAGGCGATCTGTTTGCTCTTTAACTTGATCCAATTTGGTAATTTGCAACGGGTCATTTGCCATCCTCGTTGCCAAATAGATGCTGGTTGACATGATTGTCAGCGGGGTATTCAGGTCATGCGATAGATTGTCGAGTAAATTTTTCAGTAACGAAACACGCTGCTTTTCGCGATCAACTTCAATCTGCCGCAGTTCAGCGATTTTGCGATCAGTAATATTGGTTGAACTGACTGCTACGCCATCACCAATCGGGGATATTTGATATTCGTACCAGCCTTTATCAGGAAATTGGATTTCATCGAAAACTATTTCGCGGTTTTCCACGACGGTTCTAAATTGATCGATGAATCGGGCAACAAATGAGGTGGGCATTGTGGTTTCGTCCCACTGACTCACAAGGGTATTCTCGACCAGATTGAACTCTTTACGAACGGTCGGATTTGTATCTATTAGTCTGAAATCAATCGCATTCCCGGTCGAATCACGGATGGCTTCTACGATAAAAAACATCTGAATACTGCTGTCGATTGCCGCCCGCAATCTTTCCTGACTTTGTAGCAACTGCTGCTTCTGAACACCCAGCGTATTTTGCAATCTGCGCATCACAAAAACTAAGGTGAGCGCCACGAGATTAATATTTAGAATCGAGTTCAACATTAACAGGCCATCGCTCCACTGCCCCGGAAAGGCCACGACAAAGAGTGTCGCCAAGGATAAGCTGATGATGCTGTTGACTATGGTGTAGCGAATTTGAACATATATACTGGCGGTGAATACAGGAAGCAGCGCAAGAATGAGGGTCGCAGTAACCGGTCTAAAGTAAATGAAAATGAGAAAAAGTATAAACGGATTGATATTGAATAAGATCTTGCCCCACTGATAGCAGCGGGTTCGGCTAAGACCATAGGTCGCCACCGCACCGATAAACAAGATTACCACCGCGATAACTTGCCAACCAAAAGCATAAAGGGCGTACATCACTAAAAAGGCAGATAGCGAAAGGCAGGTCGTAATCAGTGCCGCCAACGACAGGATATACGAACCTTGCTGTTCCTGCTCACCCGTTATAAACGGTAGTGGGTCGGTCAGTTTATGTAAAAGTTGTTGGAGGGAGGGCACTACCGAATTCGTTGCGGTACGCATGGAGAAATCAATTCCAATTCGAAAATCTTTGTTATTTCATTATAGATCAAAAATTAGTCTCAATTCATATAAAATTTACGAAATTCATTAGCTGCGCGCTAAGATTAACTGATTATCCATTTTATAAACAGGACTGAGATTTTGCGGTAGGATTGTTGCAGATTATGTTTCTTTGAACACAAAACTTTTCATAAATAGTGATTAAGGACTCTCGCTTATGCGCCTCGGATTAATGGCCGGATACTCCGGCGCGAAGATCGAACTGCCCATGGATGTTATCCGCGAAGCTGACCGTTTGGGTGTATACGCGGTGTGGACGGCAGAGGCATATGGTTCGGATGCTGTCACGCCGCTGGCATGGATGGGCGCACAAACCGAGCATATACGCTTGGGTACCGCGATTATGCAGATGCCAGCCCGTACGCCAGCAAACACGGCGATGACGGCGATGACACTCGACCAACTTTCGGGCGGGCGTTTCCTGCTGGGGTTGGGGCTTTCCGGCCCGCAGGTGGTTGAAGGCTGGCACGGTGTGGCTTACGGGAAACCGCTAGCGAAAACCCGTGAGTATGTACAGATTATTCGTGACATCCTGAAGCGCGAAAAGCCGCTGGTACACGATGGTGATTATTATCAGATCCCGTACCAGGGGGCGGACGCAACCGGATTGGGCAAACCGCTGAAGAGCATTTTGCACGGACGGGCGGATATGGCGATTTATCTGGCGGCGATTGGGCCGAAAAATGTGCAGCTGTGTGCTGAAATCGCGGATGGTTGGCTGCCGATTTTCTTCTCACCGGAACACTATGACCGTGTGTATAAAGCGCAGGTTGAGGCTGGATTTGCAGCGGCTGGCGATGGTAAGTCACTGGCGAGTTTTGACATCGCGCCGACGGTGCAGGTGATTATGGATGATAATGTGGAAGTGTGCTGGAATGCGCTCAAGCCGGGGTTAGCACTGTATATTGGCGGGATGGGGGCGAAAGGCCGCAACTTTTATAACGATCTGGCGATGCGGTACGACTTTGAGGAAGCGGCTACTACTATTCAGGAGTTGTATCTGGCGGGGGATAAGGCAGGAGCCGTGAACGCGGTTCCGAATGAGCTAGTAGACGCGGTGGCGCTGTGTGGTTCAAAGGCACGCATCAAAGACCGGCTGGCATTGTGGCGTGATAGCCCGGTGACGACGCTCAACCTCGGCTTATACGATGTGGATACACTGCGGACCATGTGCGAATTGGTGCTGTAATGAATATTTGTGGGCGATGAGTAATTAGGCTGAAAATAATGCGCACTGATTAGCAACCCTAACTGGCTGTATAATTGGTTTGTCGACTTACGTCAATATAGGTATCAATGTGAAATTAAAGACACAAGCCCTTCTTATTTCGGTCTGCCTGCTATCGCTTGCCGCCTGCAATCTGACACAACCGGATAACGCACTGGCACAGGCGAGTGTGTCTACACCACTGGCTGATCTGCCGATCAACGTGGCAATCCATAGTGATGCAGCGCAACAACCGACCGCAGTACCACAGAATATTATTGACGCGGCAGACGCGGAATATGTTTTGCTCACGAATATTTATGAACGGGTTGTGCCGTCTGTGGTGAATGTTGAGGTGATCATCAAAGCGACCTCAACTCAACTGGCGGACGCAGCGCGCGGTTCAGGTTTCGTCTTCGATACAGATGGACACATCATCACCAATGCGCATGTGGCTAATGACACGATCAGTGTGACGGTGACATTTAATGATGGTTACGTGGCATCGGCAGAGGTTGTGGGTGTAGACCTATTTAGCGATATTGCGGTGCTGAAGGTTGATGTGGATAAGAGCCGCTTGCAACCGGTGAGCTTTGCTAACTCGGATGCAATCAAAGTGGGCGAACGGGCAATCGCCATCGGCAATCCGTTTGGACTCGCCAGTTCGATGACGGTGGGCATCGTCAGCGGATTGGGACGACAGTTACCGTCGGCTGAAATGATC
>JBBSBS010000534.1:0-4374 GCA_038251045.1 Aggregatilineales bacterium
GCCTCCAACGTGGGTTGAGAGACAAGAAATTCCGCCAATTCGCTGAAAATAGATTGCTGGATGTTGATAGACATTGTTGATGCCTTTCCATATTCGGTTAGCGTTATTGTAGCATTATTTTTGTACTCAGGATGCAGCCCGACAAACAGACAAAGTAGGCTTTTGGAGGCGATAATTAACCTGTATATGCTTCTAACCACACTATCCACATTTGCGAATTTGACTCGTCAACACGGATTCGATAAAAGGTTGTTTTCTTTCCTGTTTTCACATTACAAGTCGCGCCCATGTAAATATGACCAGATGAAGGAGTTAGCCATGTATAGTCGGCGGTTGGCTGTGCTGTAGTGGCATAGGGTGTAACTGGTTTGTACGGCATAACAGGTGTAATAAAGGTAATTGAGTTTTCATCGGGCTGCGGCTGCAATTGAGTGCCGAAACATAATGTGGTGGGATTAGCCAGAATTTCGCCAAGTACATGAGGGGGAGCAGTAAACCGCATTAGATCATGTGATTCGCCGGGTGTCACCGAATAATAATGATAGAAATCGCGCCCATCTATCAAAGATACACCCACAAGCGCTTCAGTAGAAGTACGAGCAATATCGCCTGTAAGCATATAGGGTGAGCCAAATAAACCTAGATCAAAATTTGAATGACTCAATACATAATAGGCAACGGCGACACATCCTAAAATTACCAACAGGACACTTGCTAATGTCATCACAACGGGGTGAATCAAAAACCTGATAAGGCTTGGCCGGTTCAACTTTTACGCCCGACCAACAAGGCGCGGTTGGTTTGGAGGTGGAGGCAGGCGGCGGCGAAACCCGCTTGCTTGAGCAAAGTTAAGTGACGCTCCAAGCCCATCGGCAGGTCGCCGCGTTCGGCTACAATGCGCTGGTGATCGGTAAAGGTCGCCCCCTCTGCGCCATGCACCTGCGAATGGTTAAGCGCATCCTGCCGCGCCCACAAACTCTGATAAACGCTGTATAAACCACCCTGCTCAACCGCGATGCGATCCAATAACAGAAACAAACCGCCTGTTTCCAGCCTGTTATGGATGAACTGGTAGGCCGCCAGCATTTGCGCATCAGTCAGGTGATGCAAGGTTTGAACGCTGAACACCACTTGATATGGGCGCGGCGGCAGTTGCAGCGTGGCGATCTGCGTGAAGTCGTGAATCAGGGTGGTGTACTGGCTGGCATAGGGTTGCAGGCGTTTGTGTGCCAACTCCAGCATAGCGGGTGATGCGTCCACACCGACAAGCTGCGCCTGTGGGACGCGCAGGAACAGCATTTCCTCAACCAAACCCGTTCCCATACCGAGGTCGAGAATGGTTTTACCCGCTTGGTAGTGGTCGGCAAGAATGGTCAGCAGCATATCCAGTTGCTCCGGACGCGAGGGGTTATGACTGCCAGTGTCGGCATCCCATGATTGGGCGATAGACGGGTCTTTAAAATCCTGATAGGACATGCAGCCTCCGGTTGTTCGTCCGTGGTCGTTGGATAAAGCATATCCTACGTGAACTAAACTGCAAGTTCAGCAGTATTACCTGCACAGGCTGGCACGTAAATCATCCCGTGTTTCAGCGTCTTTAAAAGCACTCGTTGTAATAGTCTCCGTAATTGTTACCTGTTATGGCCTGTTTATCAGGTCATGTTCAAAATGACTCGCTTTTCTATGGACGACTACGAATAATTTGTGTTATAAACAGAACAGGTACTCTACAAGCCGCCAAAAGGGTTAACTATGACTGACGCACAACCGATGACTGTTGCTGAATTACTGGCAAAAATCGACCAAGGTTGGAATGACTTCAACGCCTATTTGCTGACTTTAACACCACCACAGGTCACCATCCCAACTGATCCGGCAGGTTGGACAGCCCTAGACCATGTTATCCACATCGCTGACTGGGAAAACAGCCTGATCCCGTTCCTCGACAAAGAAAGCCGCCTCCCCGTCCTAGGCATTGATGCAGCAACATGGGCTGAAGGTAACTACGACAAAATCAACGGCATCATGCAGCAGCGTAGTAAGAATAAAAGCCTCGCTGAAGCCCGTGAATATGTCATGGGTATTCACCAGCAGTTGGTGGATAAGCTGCAAACACTCAGCGATGAGGATTTGTACCGTCCGTATAATTATTATCAACCGGAATCAAAGCACACGTCACCGATTATCTCTCTGCTGCAAGATGACACCTACAACCATTATGAAGAACACAAAGCCTATATCGCCATCATCGTGGCAGATCGAACGCCAATCAGCAAAGCTCTTTTATTAGCTAGCGTTCAAAAAGGATGGAATGACCTGAACACGTTCTTGAACGGTCTTACGGACGAGCAAAAGACTGTACCCACCGATGCGGCTGGTTGGACGGTCAAAGACCATATGATGCACATGGCCGTTTGGGAAGATGGCTTAACAGGGAAACTAGATAAGCAAAATCGCCGTGTCTATATGGACATTGAAGAGGCGACATGGAACAGCGGCGATGATCCAATTAATGCGGTTATTCAGCAGCGCTACAAAGACTTACCTCTGGCAGAAGTCGAACAACGGAGGCAATCAATCCATAGCAAGTTACTCAAACAAATTGACGACTTGAGTGAAGAAACGCTGCAAAGCCCGTTTGGTGCATATGACCCAAACTCGCCAAGCGAACGGGCAGTCTATGAATATATCGGTAGCTCGACTTACTATCATTACGCCGAACATCTGCCGTGGATGGCGGCAATCGCAGAAAGTTGACCTATGGATAAAGCTGAACTGCTCGCACGAACCCAAGCTGGTTGGGATGATTTGAACACCTATGTGCAAACGCTCAATGATGGGCAGCTAACCCAATTGACAGACGCAGCAGGTTGGACGGTCAAAGATCATCTGATGCATCTAGCGATATGGGAAGATGGGGTATGGGCGCTGCTCAACAAGCAAAACCGCGCTGGGCAAATGGGAATAGATGCGGCAACATGGGCTAGATGGAATTTCGACGAGATCAACGCGGTCATCCAGCAGCAGTATAAAGATGCGACATGGGCAGAGGTCGAACAAAAGCGACATGCGATACATGACCGATTTGTAGCGCAAATCGCAGCGATGAGTGATGCGGACTTGCAGCGACCGTATCGCTATTATTATCCACAATCCACCAATGAAAATGCGATCTACCATACGATTATTGGCGACACGTATGAGCATTTTGTGGATCACAAGCAGTGGATTGAAGCGATTGTAAATCAGATATAACGTATGGGAGAAAGCCATTTTCTCCCATATAGGCAGCAAGTGTTAGGATTGTTTGAGTTGGACAACTGTCAGTTTGAATTCGGGGCTATGGCTCAAAAGTATGGTGTCGTTGGCAGCCCAAACGAGCGGAACGAGATTACGCGGAGTAGGTGATATAAAACGCCCCGGTAGGACGAGATCGCCCGTTTCCCCCGGTTTGTTGGTGATATATAGCCCTTCTTTATCGGAATTTTCCTGAAAAAAAGTTGTATAGGCCAGCATAGTATCTTGCTGCCCCCAACCTGCGGCAAAGACATACGTATCCTTATTCACGTTTTGTTGACGACCGCCGAAAACTGGTACGGTATAAATCGGGCTGGTTTCTGGCTTACGGGGGCCAACACCGCTGACTAGATCCATACCCACGACCAATACGTATTCGCCATCGGGTGAAAACTGATAGGTCCATGCAGAGGTACCCTGAACAAAGGCGGCAGCAAACTTGGCCTCATTCGTTTCTGTATCCAGATACCACGTTCCATCTTTTTCTCTGCCACGGGTGTCGAGGTTATAGGCGATGAGGGAATCATCGGAAGACAGCCCATATCCATAAGTTGAAACGGCAGCATTGGATTTAACAGCCGCAAGTTCTTCCAGTTCGCCACTATTGATATTCAGACGCATGAATACAGCGCGTGCATCGCTGGTTTTCTGAAACTGATAACGGATGAAGTAAACAGACTGACTGTCGGCTGACCATTGGGGAACCATGTCGATCGTAAAGCTAACAGCCGGATCCTTATTCGCCAATATACTCACGTCGCGGTTGGGGGCTGGTGTCACATCGGTCAGCGCATTCGTTTCGGTATCATAAAGCCAAATATCCGAGTCGCGAAATGAAAAGATAAAATCTTCTGAGAAAACAATTTTGGTACCGTCCGGAGACCAACGCAGGGTTTCTGGCTGCATATGAATATCGCGATCCAGTGTGATACAGTCTCCTTTTTCACCCGCCAACGAATAGAGGCACAACTCACGGTTGTTGAGATAAGCAAAACGGCTGCCATCCGGTGCGAGAAAAGCAGCCGTATTACCGGGTCCGGCAATCAAATCGAGGGTGGTGGCCTGAGCAGTCCATCC
>JBBSBS010000535.1:0-4358 GCA_038251045.1 Aggregatilineales bacterium
CTCGATAAGCGCCTGCACAATTTCCGTTTGAAGGGTCATATTGTCCTCAACAATAGGTTACTTTAATTGATTGATTGGATTGAAGGTGTGTGGATGGTAGTGTAGACCACTTTGAACGCATCGGGTAGGGAAAAACGACAGTGTGGCGTGAGCAAAATTCACATCTGGCGGGTATAAAGAGCAGTGCTTATCATACACCCGACCATAGACAGCGTACAATAACCTTGACGATAACTACATGGAATCCTCTACATGCTCCATCATTCACGTTCAAAAAGTCCACTACGAAATATATTGGCAGCTTTCTTCATCCTGAGTTCGCTTTATGGCATCGTCGTTTCAATTTTGCTATTGGTCCGTAAGCAACTCACCGAAGATAACAAGATCGTCAGCTATTTTAACGCCTTTGCCCACATGCTGATGCTGCCAGCGCTGGTTTTGTTACCGCTAAACCTCGTTTTTCGCCGCCGATGGGTGGCGCTTGCACAAGTTATCCCAACTGCTGTATTCATATCGGCATACGGTCGTTTCTTCCTGCCACGCAAGCCGACTGTTGAAACACCTTCGTCCCGCCAGCTCAAAATATTGACCTTCAACATCCATAGTGAAGCTGAGGTGCTGGAACCGATGCTCGCTATCCTACGTGAATGTGATGCCGACATTATTTCACTGCAGGAACTGAGCGCAGAAGCCGCAGAATGTTTTCATATCAGCTTGAGCGATCTGTATCCATATCGAGCGCTGCACACGAATCACCGTGCCAATAGTGGGCAGGGTGTCCTCAGCCGCTTTCCCATCACCAGCCAAGCTTACTGGCAAAATCCGAATATCGCCCGCAAGATACTCGGTCATTTACGCGTAGAAATGGATATTGACGGCACAACGGTCACTGTTTACAACACGCATCCTATTCATCCGGGTATGAGTGATGATGGCTTCAGTACACGACCACGCGGGGCAGAAATCGATGTGGTACTGGCACAGGTGGCGCACGACACTGGCCCCATCCTAATAATGGGCGATTTCAATATGACCGATCAAAGTGAAGATTATCAGCGCATTACCGCCCAATTTGAGGACAGTTTTGGTGCGACAGGATACGGCATGGGTTTCACATTTCCTGATCTCAGCACTTTTCAATCTCTTCCGGGTTACTGGCCGCTGCCCGTTCGACTGTTTCCATTTTTGCGGCTCGACTATATCTTTTACAACAGTGCTTTCCAGCCGATCAAGGCTTATGCATGGCCTACTTCCGGCGGTTCTGATCACCGTCCAGTACTGGCGATATTGTCGCTGGTGAACGGAAACACACCGTGATCGAAGCACCAAAATTGCAACCCGCAGCCGTACCCTATACGCCGAGAGGCCGTGGTTCTATGCTGCGGCGCATCGGCCTCAATGTTTATATCGTGCTGGTGGGGGCATATGGACTCAACACCACGTTATACCTGCTGCTGCGGGCAATTGTCGGTGAGCGCTGGGGTCTCATCGGTATGTTCAACTCATTTTTTCACCTGCTGATTTTGCCCGCCGTCATCCTGTTACCGTTAAGTTTGCTGATGCGCCGCCGTTGGTTAGTCATCGAGTTAGCCGCGCCGTTTTTCTTTTTCATATCCACGTATGGCGGGCAGTTTTTACCGCGGACAATCAATGTTCCGACTGAAGCACCACGCCTCAATATCCTGTCATTCAACATCAACAAAGACAACCAGCACGTTGCCGAAATAATCGCTATCATCCGTGATGCAAAGGCTGATGTGGTTGCCATTCAAGAACTGAGTCCGTGGCTGGCTGATGCCGCCAACCAACAGTTGGCAGATGCCTATCCTTACCGTGCCTTGCATCCGCAGTCAGATTTTTCCGGTCAGGGGGTACTCAGCCGCTTTCCTATCACATCCGACGAATTCTGGCAGATCAATCTAGGACATCAGCGGGTAGCCATTGATTGGAATGACCAGTCCATCACTCTGTTTAATGTCCACCCTATCCATCCGCTGCGCGGCATCCATTTTGATGGCGCATCACGCGCCGAAGAAATCAACGATGTGCTGCGGCGCGCTGAGGGAAATCCTGACCCGCTGCTGATCGCGGGTGACTTCAATATGACGAACCTAAGCGATGATTATGCTCATGTGACCAATCGCTATGCGGATACCTATCAACAGGTTGGTTGGGGCATGGGGTTCGGCTTCCCCAACTTTGCCAATGCATTTCGACTCAGTTTACTACCCCCTATCTCGCGCATCGACTACATCTTCCATGACGAGCACTTTCAGCCCGTCGAGATGCGTGTGATAAATACATCAGGCGGCTCGGATCATTTCCCGGTATTCGCAGCATTTGCTCTGGTAAATATTCCATGACCGTTTCCAGAGTGATGATTAGGCGCATACCCATACTGCTTGTCATGATTTATGGGTTGTTGATGTGCCTCATGATGCTGCTGCGGCTGACTGGCGATGGCGAATCGGGCTTGGTCGCACGCATCAACGTTTCGATCACACTGCTGCTCATGCCGTCGCTGCTTCTCTTCCCGCTGTGTTTGGTGCTGCGGCGCGGGTGGGCGGCGGCTACCCTCGTGCTACCCTTTTTCGCTTTCATAATCACCTACATTCCATTGTTCCTGCCACGCACCATCAATATTCCAGTGGATGCGCCCCGTTTGCGCTTGATGACTTATAACCTTCATGCGGAAAAGACAATCCTTGCACCGATGGAGGCAATCATCCGTGACTCTGCTGCCGACATCATCGCCGTACAAGAAATGAGTCCAACCGCCAGCGCCACGTTTGAAATACGGTTAGCTGATGTTTATCCCTACCGTGCGCTCTATCCTTCACCAGATGGCAGTCCTTATCACGGTCGCGGGTTACTCAGCCGTTATCCAATCACAGAGTCACAAACGTGGCTTGTAGAATATCCGATTCCTGTGCGCCTCATGCGGGCAGTAATTGAGGTGAACGGCACAAAGGTCACCATCTATAACTTCCATGCGCCGCCGTCCTATCCCATCTATGGGCAGGGGTTTGACATCCATCTGCGCGGTGACCAAATTGATCAGGTGCTGGCAATGATCGCCGGAGAAACAGGCGCAGTGGTGTTCATGGGTGACTTCAATACCAACGATACTGATGTCAATTACCCGCACATCATCACCCAAGTACAGGATACCTATCGTGAAATCGGTTGGGGAATGGGCTTTACCGGGCCGGATTGGAGTCACCCACAGTCACAGGAAGGTCTGCCGTTTATTCCCATCCACCAGCGCATGGATTACATTTTCCACAATCGCTTTTTCTTGCCTGTCGAAGCACGGGTTTGGCCTATCTCCGGCGGCTCGGATCATCGTCCGGTTTATGCAATGCTGGCGCTCACAAATCTAAATAAACAGTAACGTAAAGGCGTACCGTCAGGCGAACGTCTGAACTTCAAAGCGCAGTTTTCGGTACTATAACCATATAACCAAAACTGAGGCGCGTATGGTCAAACATTGGTCGGTCGTAATCGCTCTAATATTTGCACTCGCTTATGGGCCAACTGTGGCACAGGACGACTCACCGCCGCCGCTGGGTTTTGCCAGCATCACCGATTATCCCTACCGTTACCACGTATTCGATTTTCAGTCAGGGACTGTGCAAACGATTGAACGTGATGAAGGTATTGGTGAAAAACAAGCTTATTATGACCCGCTGCCCGCTGCGGAAATCACGCTCCAATCACCCTACGATGCGTCCATTAATTTTGTTTTTGTCAGCACCGAACCGATTGAGCCTAACACGTATATCGAACGAACCCTTTATCGCCTCGCGAGTGATGGAACGCGCCAATTCGTGACGGCTCATGCCGATGTCCCGTATCCGGCAGAAAATTACTGGTCGCCCAACGGAAAATATCTGTACATCATGACGGATGCCCAACCTGAAGGAACCCACAACCTGAATCGACTGGATCTAATAACCAACCAACTTACGCCGCTGAAAAATCGTGTATACGGAATCAATAGCTGCCAAACGGATACCGGTTGGTGCATCATCAATGAGCTTGGGGTTCGAAATGACGACGAGTATCCAATGACACTGTACCTAATGAACCGCGATGATGGCACACTTCAAACTTTAGGCACATCCGTATTGATTTTTACCAATGTTATGTGGCTTGGTTCAGAATTTCTCTATGCCATAGCTACCTCGGTCAATCAGTACGCCATTCATCACTATGATGCTGCCACCCACGCCGACAAATTGCTTGCGGTGATAGAAGCCATTCATATTGACCGCTGGCAAGTGTCGGCTGATTCGCGCTGGCTACTGATGGAAGCCACCTTGAGTCAAGAAGTTTATGGCGGTCTGTATGTCCTC
>JBBSBS010000536.1:0-4326 GCA_038251045.1 Aggregatilineales bacterium
GCCCTGCGCCCAGCACAACAACATCGTATTCCTTTGCCATCATAATCTCCTTAGCCTTAGCAGGCGGCACAAAACACCCCGCCTATGGGTGGATTTCAAAACTGTCGATGATTCTAATATCTTGATAGGGGAGAAAGCAATGATCTTACATGCCAATATCATCAGTTTCGCCCAATTGCTCCCCATGCGAAACCGATGATCTGTGTTTTAAATAGATTTATCCGCCCGTTGGTGTAGGTGTTGCTGTAGCTCGTCTGAATCCCGGCCTGATGATGCCCAGCGCGGTTGGCAAAACAATGTTGCCCACATCATCTGCGGAAGGCGGTGGCGGTGGCGCACACAACGGACGTTTCTCGCTCGGTGGCAGCGGTGGCTCGCCGGGTGCGGGCGGCTCTACACATTCGTTGTTATCTGCGCTTAAGGTAGGTATAAGTGTAGCCACCGCGCCTGTTGGATCTTCAAATCCCTCTTCACAGGCGGGCATTGGCCCTTCACCGCACAATGCACCTCCGGACTTAATATGATCATTGATGGCTTTAACTTGCACATCCGTTAACGCGGGCGCAATCTCAATCTTGCGCTCCAACATTCCCAGCGGCAGCGAATCCATCTTGAGCAGTTGCCCTTTGTACGATTTTGGTGCTTCCGGTGCGCCATCTGCCACCATCATCCGTATGTTGACAACCCCACCACCTGCCGCGCGGAAGGGAACCAACCGCCTAGCAACCGGCACGCGCGCCCAACTGCCGGGGACGATCACCTGTGTGTCATTATTGGAAGTCACATAAGCTGCGCCTTCCAATGTACTGACCGTCATCCCGTCGGATGATTGTGTAGTCTGGAAGAACACCGTCGAACCCATCTGCACATCCACGCCATTGACGTTGAAGGCTACTTCGCCCACACCTGTCGGCGTTTGCACCAACAGGCCACTTTCCGGCGCTTCGTCACATTGGGCATCACCAGCCCCTGTGCGCAGATAGAAAGCCTGCATCGGCTTTTTATCTGGCGTGATGTCAGTATTGATTGCGTTGGTAATCTCGACATCCCCAAACAACAGGAAGGTGACGTTCTGCCCCGGCAGGGTATCAGGTATGTTTGCCTGCAACTTCATGAGCGCCACACCCCACTGGTCGGCGTTTACATTCATCGGGCTCAGTTTCAGAGTCTGCACATCGGCGATATTGACAATATCCCCGGCCTTATTAAATGTGAAATTCTCTGCCCCCGGTTGTCCTTGGGCTTCCAAATTGAAATTCCCGTAACAGGCTTGGTTGCGTCCGGTCTTTTTGCAGGCCGCATCCGCCGCAGTCAATGCTTTGGAGACAATCTCCGGGCAAGCATTAACCTGCGCCAATAACATCACCGGTGCCAGCCACAAAATAAATGTGAACGACAGAATAGTTTTTAGAGAATGTCTCATAGTATTTCGTGAAACCCTGTCATATGTCCTCGATGTGTTTCTACCATATCACAATTAGTTGTGATTAAACGGAATCGACCTAGTCGGTATGGTTACGAATACCCACCGCTCGTTCGACATCAATCACAAAAAAGATGCCATTTTCCGGTGATTGTAAATCGCCGAGTGTTTCCTGCGTTGCCTTGAGCATTGCGTCAATCACCCCGCCTTCATCATGTTCCAACAGTGCCATTAAGATGAAGCTGCTCGGCTGGTTCGCCCGCAGAATATCCACCAATGACATCATCCCCGGCAGAATTTCTGCCGTTGGGGATGATTCGCGAATGCGTTGCAGACCATAACCTTCGATAATAGTAACGCCGGGTGCGCCTGCTTTTTGCCAGCCTACACCGACTTCTTGTGCCACATCATCGCGGGCTGTTATTAAGACGACTAACTTTGACATTAAGTTCCTTCTCCTCTAATCAAGCGCTTGCTGGTTGGAACACGCGCCGTACCAGCGGCGGAGTCACGACAGTGGTCAGCAGGATGACCAGAAAAACACAGGCAAATAACGGATCGTCGAGCTTAAAGATGCCCGCACTAATGCCCAACGAAGCGATAATCAAGCCGACCTCGCCGCGCGAAATCATACACACGCCCAGCCGGAACGACTCGCTATTGTTGAAGCCCCCCAATCGCGCACCAACACCACATCCCAGCAGCTTCGAAATGACTGCCAACAGCAGCAAAACACCTGCCAACGGCAGCGCACTCAAGGGGAAACGGCTCAAGTCTGTTTGCAATCCGACGCTGACGAAAAAGACTGGTACGAGGAAAGCATAAGCCAGCACATTAGCTGACTCTTCGATTTGATGTTTCACACTCCGGTGTGTTCGGCTCAGCCCGACTCCCGCGATGAACGCTCCGGTGATGGCTGCAACGCCGCCAAAATTCTGCGCTGCCCAACCAAACACAAAGGCCAGAACAAGGCCAATAGCCGCGTTACCAAATGCCTTGGAGAGATCAAACCACCTGTTGAGTAGCTGCATAAGTATCGGCACCACGTACCACGCCAGCAAAAATGCGATGACGATATACGCGCCAATGCGGACGAAAATCTGCAACAGACTGCCGACATCAACATTGCCTGTTGCACCGGTAACAGCCACCGTTAATGACACCAGCAGAATCGCGATCACATCGTCGATCAGTGCTGTTGCCAGCAGCGCGTTACCCTCTTTGGTTTGCAATAATCCTAATTCGAGCAGCACCTGTGCCGAAATGCTCACCGAAGTAGCCGCCAGTGTCACCCCTGCAAACAAGGCCGGTTGCCAGCCGTAGCCAAACAACATGACCACCGGCAGTACCAGCAGCACCGGCACAATTGCTCCCAGCACACCTGCAATGCCCGCCACGACACCAACTTTCGCCAGTTCACTGACGTTGACTTCTAACCCCACCTTGAACATCAGCAGCATGACACCCAATTCCGCCAATTCAATGATGGTGGCATCAATATGAGCGTCCGCTAACCCCAACACACTGGAGTGCAGGATATTGAGCAGGGTAGGGCCAAGGATTACGCCGATAAGTAACTCACCCAACACACGCGGTTGGTCGAATTTACGGGCGATTTCTCCAGCAATTCGCGCTGAAAAAATAATGATACCCAGCGCCAGCATAAGCGCCACGACAGGGCTATTTTCCATGGTATACAGCGCTATCTGTTGCGAACTGATAATAAGTCGTTGTTTGCATTTCGACCCTTCTGCCTAAAATATGAGAATAGGCGTGAGATTGGCAGAAATCGAATCAGGGTACGAGTAGAGTCACCTCGATAGCCGAGTCGGTCACTGCAATACTTTTTAATTTTTGTTCTGCACCAATACGCTGTTTGACGATTTGATCCAGCGTATTAACCATCGTTACGAACAGATCGCCTGTTGCCACATCAATATAGTCTTGAGGGGTGGTCGGTTGGTCGCTGGTAATGCTGCTGATCGTGATACTCGCCAGATTATTCACCAATGTTACCGGAATTGTAACCGTTCCCGTTACGCCGTCTGCGGTCATCTGTACCACGATGGCTCCTGCTGTGAAATTAACGATCGCACGCTCTATGCTGGGTGTAGTCAACAGTTTCAAATCAACTTCTTCTTGAAACTGCTGCTCGGTAATCAGCACATCCGCCACCTGCTGCAAATTGCTGGCAGCTACTAATGTTCCGGCAGGCGCAGCCGTGAACGTGGCATAACGTGGTGCTTCCAACACAGCCTGCGTCGCTGTTCCAATCGCGGCTTGCGTCGGTTCGACCGTATTCGTTGCGGTAACCGGACGTAAAGTACGTGTCGCGGTTGGCGTTTGTGTGTCGATCTCGGTCGGGAATGGAACCGCTGCATTAGTCGCGCTGGCCTCAACCGTTACTTCTGCCGTTATCTCAGTCGTCACTTCGATGGTTTCCGTTGCGACGGGCGTTGCCGATGCGTCGTCAGTTGCCTTAGACAACACTGCCAGCGTCGGCAGTACGTCAGTTGGTTCGGTAGTGGGCTGGCAAGCAGCTAAAAGCATTACGAGAGCAATTAAGGGTAGGGTGAACTTCATAGCTTAACTTTCTGTAGCGACCAACTGCCCGATTTCGATTCCGAACTGACTAAAGATAACACAAGTTCCCGTAGTTTCGCATAAAATCCGCGTAAATATCAACCCCACTGCTCAATACTATCTTTTAACTCCTGCATTAAGCCATCGGCTGTCGCGCCGTCTGCCACCCGATGATCAAAGGTCAATGTAACGTAACAGCATGGGCGAATGGCAATCATATCATCAATGACCTTCACCCGTTTTTCCACCACACCCACACCCAGAATCCCCGATTGTGGCTGGTTGATAATCGGTGTTGCCATCAGGCTGCCGCTCACGCC
>JBBSBS010000537.1:0-4325 GCA_038251045.1 Aggregatilineales bacterium
AAATACGCGACACCAGTTAGGGGCGATTG
Organism: Aggregatilineales bacterium; assembly: GCA_038251045.1. Taxonomy (GTDB): domain Bacteria; phylum Chloroflexota; class Anaerolineae; order Aggregatilineales; family Phototrophicaceae; genus CFX2. The sequence goes on from JBBSBS010000537.1 coordinate 30, forward strand.
CGGGTAGGTTTGTTGAAACCACGCTGGGGTTTCCGCCGCTTGCCGGCTGGCTTGCACCAAATCATCGACGCTTTTACGGAAAACGGGGTCGGCTGATAGGCGTTCGATCTGATCCCGAGAGACCGTTTGCAGTACACCCCAGGGGTTATGTGTGAGCTCCCAGAGCGTAGGATCCAGCTGCCGCCACACTTGGTCGGTGGCATGATTCCACGACCAACGCATATCCAGAGCCAGCTCGGCGAGGGAATCGAATCCCTCAACGTCCGTGGGTAGCAGGCTGTATAGCGGGTGGCTGACGCGTGTTTGTTTGCTCATGATTTCTCCTTCAGTTTTGGCTCGAACGGAATCCCTGGCTGCTGCGGGGACGCCACCATAACATTGCTGACAATCGACTGGGCTTCCTCCAGAATGCGGTTCAAATGATCCGTTCCCCGGAAGCTTTCCGCATAGATTTTGTAGATGTCCTCAGTCCCGGACGGACGCGCCGCGAACCATCCGCGTTCCGCCACCACTTTCAGCCCTTCGATGGGGGCGCCGTTGCCCGGCGCGGTGGTGAGGATTGCCTGGATTTTTTCGCCAGCCAGGTTTTTGATTTTCACCTGCTCCGGAGAGAGCTTTTCCAGCAGCGCTTTTTGTTCCCGAGTGGCGAGTGCCTCAACGCGCTCGTAAACCGGCTCACCAAACTCGTGCGTTAGGTCAGAATAAATCTCGCCAGGGTCGCGCCCCATCCGGTCCGTGATCTCTGCTGCTAGCAAGGCTGGGATCATTCCGTCCTTGTCCGTGGTCCAAACACTGCCATCCAGGCGGGCGAAAGACGCGCCGGCGCTCTCTTCACCGCCGAAGCCAAGCGAGCCGTCGAGCAGTCCATCCACAAACCACTTGAAACCGACGGGTACCTCGTAGAGCTTACGCTCAAGCTTCGTGGTGATACGATCAATCATCTGGCTGCTTACCAGTGTCTTGCCAACCGCGGCTGCCTTACCCCACTTTGGTCGGTGTTGAAAGAGGTAGTAGATGGCCACCGAAAGATAGTGATTGGGTGGAAGCAATCCCGCGCTTCGAGTGACAATCCCGTGCCGGTCATGATCGGTATCGCAGGCAAAAGCGATATCGAAGCGCTCCTTGATGTCGATCAAGCTCTGCATCGCATATGGTGAAGACGGGTCCATACGGATTTGCCCATCCCAATCCACAGTCATGAAACGGAAGGTGGGATCGACGGCCTGGTTGATGACCGTGAGGTTAAGCCCGTAGCGTTCGGCGATCAGTTCCCAATAATGAATGCCAGCACCTCCGAGTGGATCGACCCCCAGGGCGATTTTTGATGCGCGGATCACCTCCATATCTAAAACATTAACCAAGTCCTCGACATAGGCATGTCGATAATCGTACTTGTGGGTCGTCGCCGAGCATTTCGCTTCTTCTAGAGAAATCCGCTTAACACCTTTCAACTTGCTTTTGAGAAATTCGTTTGCTTTTCGTTCGATTGAATTTGTGATTGAGTTTTCCGCAGGGCCGCCGTTAGGAGGGTTATATTTAAAGCCACCTTCGTCAGGAGGGTTATGAGATGGGGTAATTACAATCCCATCAGCGAGACCGGTCTTGCGTCCGCGGTTATATGTAAGAATTGCTAGTGATATGGCAGGCGTCGGAGTATACTCATCTCCTTCTGCGAGCATCACCTCGACTCCATTGGCAGCCAGAACTTCCAGCGCGCTGGCCAATGGAGGTATGGAGAGCGCGTGGGTATCCATCCCAAGGAATAAAGGGCCATTGATCTTGTGCTGTTTACGATGCAAGCAAATGGCCTGAGTGATGGCAAGGATGTGCCATTCATTGAAAGCTTTTTTAAAGGCCGAACCTCGATGCCCCGAGGTTCCAAAAGAAACCTGCTGCTCTGGTATGGTCGGATCGGGTATCTCTGTATAATAAGCTGTGACAAGATCTGGCACGTTTACCAGCATGTCAGGCGTGGCTGGCTTACCAGCAAGTGGGCTTATATCCATGATTTACTTCCTTATTAAGTCTTTTCCTCTTTGTAGATACGAATCATATTGTCCAGAAGTTTCAATGCGGCTGTCCGATCGCGTTGAAACGAATTGCGTCCGATGATTGAGCCGAACCCACCGCCATCGCGGATCGCCCGAACTTCGTCGTATATGGTCGCATCATCCGTCTTGGCGCCCCCCGAGAAGATGACGATCCGGCGGCCATTGAAGGCGCTTTGGATCACATGCCGCACACGATCGGTGAGCGTTGCGCGCGGGACATTCTGCTGCTCGTAAACCTTGCGCGCTTCTTCAAATTCAAGAGTTGCGGTTGGGAGCTTCACTTTAATGATATGAGCGCCGAGCTGTGCGGCGATATGGGCTGCATATGCAGTCACATCCAGAGCTGTTTCGCCCTCTTTACTGATCCCGCCTCCGCGAGGATAAGACCATACCACCACTGCCAGACCCAACGACTTGGCTTCTTCAGCGAGTTCACGAAATTGTTCATATAACAGGCGTCGTTCAGCCGTACCCGGATAAATCGTATAGCCGACAGCCACACAGCCCAATCGAAGAGCATCCCGGACTGATGCCGTTTGTGAACCCAGCGGGTCCTTCTCAGGATGTAAGATGTCGTGGCTGTTCATTTTTAGAATCAGAGGTACCTGCCCGGCAAATTCAGACGCACCGGCCTCTAAAAAACCCAGTACACTCGCATACGCGTTCAGCCCTGCGTCAATCGCGAGCTGAAAATGATAAAGGGGATCATAAGCAGGGGGATTCGGTGCGAAGCTCCGACCCGGACCGTGTTCAAAACCTTGATCTACAGGCAGAATAACCATCCGACCGGTACCAGCAAGTCGTCCGTGGTTAAGCATTCGGGAGAGGTTAGTCAACACACCGGAGTTTTCACTCCGATACCAGCTAAGAATCTCGCGAATTCGATCACTCATCAATCTGCTCCTTCTTTGCTCGTCCGGATTCGATAAGGATGGACGGCAACCATCGTGCCCATGCGACTCGCTAATCACGCGGCCAATACTGCCGCCTCACACAACCAGCGGATTCCATTCACAGTAGGTATTCTTGATCTTGCCCGGTGGGATGCTTAACCCAATGATCAATACGCCGATGACCAGATCATTGATGCTTGCTGTCAACGTTCCACCGCCAAGCAGCCACGGCAGCACCATAATGCCGAGCGCCAGCGCAATGTTGATAAAACGCGCCGCGCGGGTCACTTCTGCTAAGGCGATGATGGAAACCGTCACGACCAATGCACCCAGTATGTGATCGCTGTGCGCTGCCAAACCCTGTGTTTGAAAGACAGCGGGAGCAGCCATTAGCCACGCGCCCAATGCCGCACTCACGAGCAGATTCCACGGCACTGTTACACCCCAGAACATCTGGCGCGGATGCGTCGTCTCCGCGCGCTGCGGTATCAGGTTATCACCCAGAGCGTCGCCGCCGTGCCAGAACGTATGCCAAACCGATTTGCCCGCACGGTGGGTTTGCTTTAGGAATTGAAGCATAGCAATCACTTCGTCAAGTGAGAGGGCGACCATCAGCAACATGAATAACGCAGACAAGAGACACGCCGTACACCACGCACCGACGATTACTGGCTGCAATATAATCAGCCCAACACTGACGATACCGAGCGGAACTACCATAAAGCCAAAGAGGGCTACCATCCATGGCATCGTGCGCCAGCGGCGCTGATCACCCATAAAACCTGACAGGAGTTCGACGAGATACGTGAACGCTCCCAGTCCAGCGTCGGAGATGGGAAATGATTTCGAAAGGTCAGAGCCGAGCACCAGAACTGTGCCGGAACCAAAAATCGGATCCCACGCCCAGGAGATGTGCCCTAATTGGAAGGCAGACATGTAACGTGCCAGGAAAAAACTGAAAAGTGCGAACGCCAGGATAGGTGCGCGCTGCATCCACGAAGCCGGATTGTACGACCACCCAAGTGGGACTTCGGGGCCCGGCATATCCATCATCATCGGGACAAGTACAGCAAATACAATCACAAACATGCCCACCAGCGTATCATTCATATACGTAGCAGCATCTGGCGCTGAGAACGCAATGGGAGCGAAAGCCAACCACATTCCCACGAACGTGTTCGCCCATGCGGCCCAGACGTGGCCGGTACGAAAGGCAATTACAGCGAACACCGTAATAAGGATACCGCTAAAAATATCACTCCACATGAGGGGCACACTGCGATAACCAAGTGTGAATGGGCTGACGATCATCCACAAACCCAGCACAAGGAGTGGAATTTGTGACCAGCGCG